>JBJSXX010000297.1:0-25777 GCA_046086605.1 Pirellula sp.
GACCAGATCGATATCCTGCTGCTCCGCTTGGCTGACAGGGATATTTTTGTAGGGTGCAAGTTTGGCTAGTTGCACTTTGAGGCGTTCGATAACTTGTGCGTCATCTTCGCATAGACCGGCCATGTTCAGATAGAAACGGCCTCCGGGATAGTAGGCACCGTAGCCCCAGGCATAGGCGATTGCCAGTTCCGTTTTACCGATCCCTGGAACACCATTGAGAGCGGTGATAGCTCCCACGTTGCCTTTTTTGAGGTGGGATCGCAGTTCGTGCATTTCACGGTGTCGACCTTTGAAGTGCAAGGTCAACACAGGCATTTCGTTTGTCGGCGATTGCAAGCGGAGTTCGTCGAACGACAGTCGATTCTTAAGTTTGGTCGTCAGATCGCGGAGTCGCTCTTTGACTTCGGACTGTTCGAGGGTATCTTGACCGAAGGGCCACCAATCGAGCCAGCGGATATCGAGTTGTCTGCGTTTCAGGTCATCGGACCATTTCCGCAGGTGGCGTTCGAGGGTGTTTTCGTCGAAGGAGGGACTTTTGACGATGTAGATGGGCAAGATACCGTCGCCTGGCAACGCTTGAGCGATTTCGGTTTGCACGTATTGTTCCCATTCGAGTCGGCAGTATTCGCTGCGGAAGTAATTGTCGGAGACAAAGGCCAAAAGCATTTTGGAGGACTTAAGGCCAGCGAGAATTTTGGTTCGCCAGTATTCTCCGGTTTCGATTGCCTGGACATCCAGAAAGATATTGACTTCTTTCCCTGTGACGGTTCGGTACTCGTTTTCGATCGCGAGTTTCACTGCTTGGATCGGCTCGATACGGTCACCGGTGTTTCCACGATTGTCGCGGTGAGCATAACTGATAAACAGCTCGTATTTGTTTTCGGGTAGATCGGTCATGGTGGGCTTGTGGGCAGAGAAACTTCGTTGAATTGATGCTTGGAGGTAGTTAAGAATATATTGACTTCACAGTCGCTTTTGTTGGTTGGGATTCGGGATATCCTAGGAAAACAGGGGGTTTCTTTGGCGTCGTGAATCGAAAAGGGTAGGGTAGGGGGGTGATTAGCATCGATACGCCGACCTGCGGTCGTCGGTGAATGTTAAGGACAACCGTGCAACCGACGCGTCGCGGGTGCCTGGCACCGGTCACCCAAGGCGACCGCTTAATTGCTAGCAATCCCAGATGCAGCCCATTGTTTTTCACAAACCAAACTCGTTTTGATGTCGAAATCATAGCCGCCGGTTCGCTACACTCCCCCCTGCTATGCTTCCGACAAAAATCAACAGACTCATCCTCTGGGATGTACTGAAACTTTTCACAATCACCACCATCGGCCTTACAGGCCTGATCAGTGTCGGTCTGGTCGGTCAGCAGCTCATCAGTGAAGGGGTCGGCTGGTTGGCGCTAGTCCAACTGCTCCCCTTTATCTGCATGATCGCCCTGCAAATCGCCGTGCCGGCCACCCTGCTCTTCTCGGTCTGCTCGGTCTTTGGCCGCATCTCGGCCGACAACGAAATCGTCGCCTTGAAAAGTGTCGGTGTCTCACCCCTTCGAGTGATTCGTCCAATGATGATTCTCGGGCTCTTGGTGAGCGTCCCTGCCGTATGGATCAATGACCTAGCCGTCTCGTGGGCCCAACCTGGCATGGAGCAAGTCGTCCTTCGATCCATCAAAGAAATCATCTATAACCGGCTCAGAACCCGGCGCTCGTATGAGAACGATAAAGGCTTCACCGTCCATGTCCAAGAAGTACAAGGGGATTGGCTGATTCGCCCTACCATCTTCTGCTTCGACGAAACCACTGGTAAGCCGACGACGATCACCGCCGAGCGGGCCCAGATTTATAAAGATCCCGACGAAGACCAACTCATCTTGGAAATGATCAATTCCAAGGGTGAAACAAGCCAAAGCAACGCGACGCGTTTCAATATCCCGGGCTCTGAACGCTTTAACATGAGTCTTAATCGAGCGGCTCAAAAGAGTGGAGACTCGGTTCGCCCATCCCAATTTGCGATGAAGCAAATCCCAGCCGAAGTCGATAAGCAATCGAAACTCAATGACCGTATCAAAGAATCGATGGCAAGCCAAGTCTCGATGGGACTGGGTATGGGCCGCTACAATCTGCTCTCTGAAGCCAGCCTCCAAGGTATGCTTGTCCAAATCGATGAAAACAAAAAACGGCTTATCCGACTCGAACTCGAACCCTACCGTCGATGGTCTTTCGGTTTCGCCTGCTTCTTCTTCGTCTGGATCGGTGTCCCCTTTGCCATCCTCAATAAATCCGCCGATTATGCTTGGACCTTCGGCATGTGCTTTATCCCCATCATGCTCATGTACTTCCCTCTTTTTGGGCTAGCCCTCGACCGAGCCAAGGATGGTGCTTGGCCCGCAAGCAGTTTATGGATCGGCAATGCATTTCTCTTTGTCGTAGGAACATGGCTCCGACACCGTGTCGTGAAGTCATAGATCGTGTGGCTGACTGAACTGAGGCGTTTCTGATCTGCGTGGAGTCTACTTTTGGCGGATCACATCGCCGCGTTCCATGTTCGGTCGACGTAGGATTTTGCCTCGCTGAGCAACTCAAAGACTTCGGGCATTTCCTCAGCGATTGGAATCCCTCTTGGGAACGGATGCATAAAGACTTCGACCCAACGGTTGTAGTTGCCCTTTCGAAGCTCTCTAAACAGTGGCAGGAAATCCAAGCTGCCTCGGCCTGGCAATTGCAATCTCTCGTCGTCTTTGGGCTGGGCTTGCATGCATCCTTTGCCGTGCTGCCAAGCATAGAAGACTTCGATGCAGGGCAACACATCTCGAACTAGCTTACTGAGCAACTCCTGATCTTGCGGTAGATGATAGGGTGCAAAAGCGATGCCGAGTCGATCCGATGTTCGCATCTCACAGAGCCATCGCATCGAGTCTGGGGAATCGAGCAAACTGCTTGCATGGTTCTCGATGGCGATCGTCACACCGGTCTCCTGAGCCAACTCCAAATGCGGCTTGAGCTTCTCGACGAATTCCCGGATCGAAGCCTTTAGCTCGTCTCCCTGAAGACCCTTAGGGCCACCCGAACCGGTAACGATGGTCTGACAACCGAGTCGCTTGGCCAAACGCATCTCTTCGGCCAATCCAAAAGGACCGAGTGGATATTGCGTCAAACAATCGAGCGTACAACCGTTGTTCGATAACAACTCGACGAATTGATCTTCTCCCAACTCCGCTAACTGCTCGCGCTGATTGCCGTGCACCTTGGGCCATATATCCAGCGAGGTGATGCCGAGTCTTTTTGCGATTGGCAAGATCTCTTCGAGCCGCGAGTAGCCAAACAGAGAGCTCGATAGCAAGTGCTTGGGGGCTGTCGTCTCTGAGGCTCCTTGCCAATATGCCGACAGCGACGAGCTTTGGCTCATCGTTCCGACGAACGTTGCTGCAATGCTGCTAGCGCGAAGAAAGTTACGGCGTGTGGTCATCAACTGATTTCGAATCCTTTGCGTTGCTCTCTAGAGAGCATTTCATTGGCCTGCTGGTCATCCACACACATTTCGTTTTGTGGATCCCATCGCAGTGGGCGACCGAGTCGGATTGCGATGTTGGCAAGATGACAAGTCGATACGCTGCGATGCTGGCTGAAAACGTCCGAGATGGTCGGCTTTTTGGTCGTAACGCACTCGAAGAAATTGTGCATGTGGCTCGTGATCGCATCGAGCTTTCCACTTCGCAGAGGTTCCTCGAGATTGTCAAACGCGTAAGCTTTCCAATCCTGGCGAGGAAGTGGTCTGTTTGAAAGTTCCTCGATGGGCAATCCTGTGATCTTGCCACGGTTGACAAATACGCGTCCTTGGTCGCCTGTAAAAAGAATCCCATTGTCTCCGGTGTCGCTGATATTCATGACAACTCCGTTGGCATAAGTCACACGTGCTTGGAAGTCCACCGGCACGTTGTATCCACCCTCGATACTCGAAGGTTTGGCTGTGGCTTGGAATTCCACCGGCAACGAATCGATTCCCCACTGCGCGATATCGATATGGTGAGCTCCCCAATCGGTCATTTGACCGCCAGAGTATTCCCACCACCATCGAAAAGTATAGTGGCAACGCTCCTCGACATAAGGAACCTCTGGCGCTTGGCCTTGCCATAAATTCCAGTTCAAATGACCAGGAACAGTGCGACTTGCAAATGGCCCGCCCGTAACGTTCTTGCCGAGCACCACGTCAACCTGTTTCAGCTTACCGATTCGGCCTGCACGGATCAGTTCGATCGCCAACCGAAATCTCTCGTCGCTGCGTTGCCAGGATCCTACTTGAACGACCCGACCTGTTTGCGCGACAATTTTGCAAATCAGCTTTCCCTCGTCGACCGTCAGAGTCAGGGGTTTCTCGCAGTAAACGTCTTTTCCAGCCCTGCATGCATCGATGAGCATTTGGGTGTGCCAGTGATCGGGCGTCCCGATGGTCACCACATCAACATCTTTGCGAGAGAGCAGATCTCGGTAGTTTTCGCACGCAAAGGGGGTGCTACCAAAGGAGGCTTTGGCTTGGTCTCTGACATTCCGATCGACATCGCAGACAGCGACGATATCGCCGAAATTCCTGGCTTGGTTGGCAATCACTGTTCCTTGGTAACGCAGTCCGATCGCACCGATCCTGGGCCTTGCATTGGGGCTCGCGAATGCTTGAGCCCCATGGATGCTTCCGGCAAGATGGTACCCGGCCAGCAAACCGGTCGCTTTGAGCAGATGTCGACGGTTGACAGAGCGGCTTTGGGGGGTACCGGAGTAGGATGGCATGATGCACCTGGGGCTGTACTTGTTGGAAGCCCGGAATACTGCTACATTTTTTCGAACATCAAGCGACGGACATCATAGTTTACACCAAAGCGGCAGCGGATGCTTTGTCGCCGAACGATTGTTTATGGATGGCGAATCGAACAAGCGCGTTGTGTGGCTTTTGAACCACACCACTCTTCGGGAATTTGAAGTTCCGCTCCTTTGTTCGTTGGGTCTGGAGGTCTACTGTCCAAAGCGTTTTCCTCGCAATCCAGACAACCGTAGCGCCTCGGTCAGCTATGAGTTTGACAGTTCGCTGAGTATTCCCGAAACCGAGCTCGCAAAGCTCAACGAATTTGATTTCTATTCGGAACCCTTCACACCTGAGATTCGGCAGATACTCAACGATCGCTTCGGCAGCGTCATTGTCGCCTACATGTTTCCGATGTTTGAACAAGTTCTTGCGAACTTTCGCGGTAGAGTACTTTTGAGGACGTTCGGATCCACCCATCCGACTTATACCTATTACAGTTTTGCGCGCGAAGTTGCATCGCCGGCCTTCGAACGACTCTTGGCTCGAGCCTCCCAACGGTTCTGGTTTGCCCAAGCTTATCCCAATCTAAAAACGATCGAACCGCCGATCATCCAGCGCCGAAGTGTGGACCTTCCACTGGGTTTACCCGATAGGATCACTCGCCACCAAAATACCTGGACCGGTGGTCAAGCAAAGACACTCTTCGTATGTCCCGAGATCGATACTTACCAAGAGAGCAAGCAGATCTACAGCGAGTTCAAAACCAACTTCGGAAAACTAGGGCATGTCATTTGCGGTGCGCAGTCGAAACCCCATACGGATCCTGCTGTTCTGGGTAAAGTGGATGATCAGAAGTACGCGGAGTTTTTTCGCACCTGCAATGTGATGTTCTATCACAGTCGCTTGCCACGTCATATTCACTACCATCCTCTCGAGGCCATTTGTTATGGGATGCCAGTGGTTTATATGCAACAAGGAATGCTTGGCCAATTAACCCATCGGAAATTACCCGGTGCTTGTGATACGATCGCTGAAGCAATATCCAAGGTTGAGCGATTGATCGACGGAAAAGATTTGTCGTTGGCCGAGCAAATACGCGAGTCACAATCCGAGATCTATCATCTCTTTACCAAAGAGTACGCTTTGGAACGATGGGATAAGGAGTTCGTTCAAGGGATTCTTCAAAGACCCGTGGTTGCTTCGGATCGCTATGGGCCCGTCGCGATTCTTCCATTGGCTAACCACTCCTCGATCCACAAAACCTGTCGGCAACTTGTCGAACTTTGCGGCACGCGTTTGGGCGTTCGTCTTGGATCGCTCGAAAAGTGGAGTCCTCAGACGCAGACAAATGCATCGATGCCCTTTGCTTGGAAACCCCTTTCGATCCAGCAGTTGAAATACGTGCAGCGTCTTGGTGGCCACGCCCAGCCCTGTAGCGAAGTGGTTACCGTGTTTCCCGATGATGGTGTCTGCGATTTTATGGACTGCGACGCTTGGATCGTCGTAGGGGATCGGTGCTGGGCCCCGATCGCGTCGGTCAAACCGTACATTTTCTATTTTACCCGTCCCGTTCCTGATGTTCCTTTACCCAGTTCCATGCAGCGTTGGACAGCTCTATCGCTCCAGAACGCCCAAGCGGTATTGGTCGACACGCAAGAAGATCGAGACTTGTTGGTCAAGGAATACGGCGTTTCGCAGGATTGGATCTTTCTTGTCGATAAGAATTTTAATGGAGAGAGCTTGTGGCGGATCATCCAGAACATCCCATGATCGAAGATGGGATTTTCTTGGGTTACGACAAGAATATCCCACTCAAAAACGAAGGGCTTGGCCGATTGCTCGCGTACTTGGTCTCCGGTTGGGTCAAACTCCCGGGCCATCGACTCACGATCGCGTGTCCCTACTGGCTCGTCAAGGATCTCCAAGCATTGCTGTCGGATCATGGAATCGCGCCCGAGCGTTACCAGTTGCTTAGTACGAGTGATCCTTGGTGGCGCAAGATCCAGTTGAGGCTCAAGGAGCTCGAGCGCAACGTTCGACCGGGGGTTCATCGCATTCGGGCACGCTTGAGGGGCGAAGCCTTGCCTGCCATTGGCTCGACCAAGGGCACTTGGTTTGAACGGATCTTTTTGATCGATCTGAACCGATTGACCAATGCGAAAAACTTGCTTGCAGCCTCTTTGGAGGTTTTCAAACTGCTTGTTTTCGTGGCCATGGTTCTCTGGCTTATTCGATTGATTTGGCCTGTGATCTTGGTCATGCTCGCGATTGTCGTGGCATATCGGGTTTGGAGAAAGTACCGCAAGAGGAAAAAGGATCTCGCGTCGGCCAGCCCAAAGAAACTGATGCGAAAGCAAAAGCGGCGTCACAAGCGGTATCTGCATGAAGTCTCGCAACTGATCAAGCAGATCAACAAGCAGCAAATCGTAAAGCACTGGCTCGTGCCTACCCCGTTTTGGCCCGAGGCCAATCGCATCGAGCATGCCAAATCGATCGTGTGCCCAGATTTGGTTCTGCAAAAATTTCCACTGCGATTCTCCGATCCAACGACCGAACCGATTTATGCTCGCATCCTTGATACGCTTCAGAATGCACCGAAATTCATCTGCTACAGCGACTCGATTCGAAACGATCAATTGGTTCAAGGCGTGGGACTATCCCCCGATCAGATCGAGGTGATCGGCCATGGAAGAGTTGAACTCGGAGAGTTCCTCAAATTGGGCAAGTCGATGCCTGGGCTTGATGAGCAAAGGCAAATCGCCCTGGAGTCTTTGAGGGTTTACCAACGATCCAACTTGGCAGGAAACCCCTACTGGAGTCGATTTGCATGGGACAAGTCGACCTATGTGTTCTATTCGTCACAGGCCAGAGGGCAAAAGAACATCCTATCGCTCCTGCGGGCCATCGAGATTCTTCGGCATCGTTCAAGTGTTCCGATCCGATTAGTCCTGACGTGCGAACGTTCACCTGGATCGGATCTCGATTTGTTCATTACCGAGTATCGACTCGATGCATGGGTTCTGTTTGCGACGGGAGTATCGAACCAAGTTCTTGCGTCCCTTTATTGCTGGGCTAGCTTGGCGGTCAATCCAACTTTGTTTGAAGGTGGTTTTCCATTCACGTTTACCGAAGCTTACTCGGTCGGTACCCCGTCGCTCCTGAGCAACATAGCGATGGTACACGAGAAGATCGTCGATGGCTCGCTGCAAGACCGAATGATTTTTGATCCGCTGAACCCACAGGACTTGGCCAACAAGATTCTCTGGGGGATCGACCACCGTGCGGAATTGTTCGATTCACAACGGGTGCTCTATGAAGCGTTCCCCACCTGGGAGATGGTAGCCAAGAGTTATTCCGATTCGCTCCGACGATCGTCGAGCTAACGGGTGGAGTCACTTAGTTGGCCGGTAGCGACTGTCCCTTGCGATGCCGCTTGATCGCTTGAACGGCAAGTCTTCGAAGTTCGATTGCATCACCCACCTCGGAGGAGAGGGTGGAGGAGCGACTCAGCAGTTCATCCATTTGCTGGGTCGGTAACCAAAGAACTGTCACATCGTTGTTGGCTTTGAGACTGATCGCATCCGAGGAGGATCCAGCCGTAAGGTTATCGCCAAAGCATTCGCCGGCACCGAGTTTCGAGACAACTAGTTCTTGGCCTTCATTCGATGGAAACAAAAGCGATACGTCGCCTCGGAGGATCAGTGCTCCACCTTCGAAAGGTTTTGCTGGGGAGTGCATAATCTCCCCGGCGGTGTATTCGAGGATGTGAAGATCAGCGACATCGGCAGGTTGCAACGAAGCCTTGAAACGAGGTTGCTCGTTGAGCCATTGCGAGGTGGTCTTTTGTGGCTTGCCCGGGTTCTCACCCGGTTTGTATTCCATCTGGATCGGGAAGGGGATATTCAAACCCTCTCGGCGGGCCATGTACCAAAGTCGAGTCATCACCTCATCACGAGTCGAACCGAGGGTCTCTTGTTTCTCGACCGTAAAGATCATTCGATAGATGATGGAAAAATCAGCGTAGTTGACTGTGCGAACCAAAGGTGCGGGATCATTTTTTACCCCGGGTGTGCTAAGGAGTAGATCCAGAAGCAATTGTTTGACTTTGCTCGGCGGATCGTCGTAGCTAAAGCCCATCTCTACGACTTCGGTTCGCTCCGGTGTTGGTCGCGAAAGATTGCTGAATGCTCCTTTGTACAATGACACATTTGGCACGACCCGTATTTCGCGTGTAGGAGTCTCGATGTGAACCGAACGCCAATTGATCTCAGTCACTTTTCCCGTCACGCCGTCGACGCTGACCCAATCCCCAACATTCAAGGGGCGTTCGAGCAGAAGCATCAATCCTGAAACGATGTTGCCCAAGGGTTCTTGAAGCGCAAGGCCGATGACGATCGATCCTAGTCCTAGAGCGGTCAAAGCGCCTTGGATCTCCATGCCCCAAACCTTGCTATAGATGACCATCGCACCGATGGCCACCAAGAGAGCTTGGGCTAAGTCGCGGAAGAGTTTGGGAACCCGTTCACCGAGGGATTTTTTGGACCCCATGCCAAAGACGATGTCGTTGACGAAACCTAGCAAGGCATACAACAAGGTCACCCAGAAAATCGTCTCAATCCAACGCATGCCGCTGTGCTCGTTGGGCAATCCCAAAATCCAATTCGCGAATAACAATGCTGCTAGTGAAGGAAGAACCAAATTGCGGAGTGTTCGAAGGTTCTTTGCAAGGGGATTGGATCTTCGCTCTAGGGCACCGATGAGCTCATTGAGAACAAGCAAGCCCAGGGGGAAGCCGATGGCCAGGGCGATGGCTTGCCAAACCGGCAAAGTAGACAGGTCGCTCAAAGTGTTCATGTAGACACCTGCCAAGCCTCAATAGGGGAACGTCCATCGAGTTCGACTTGCACCGGGCCATCGAGTTGGAACTGGTCTCCGATTCGATCCCGAACCGATTGAGTAACACGGATAGACGAGGCCCCTTTACCTACGGCAAGTTTCTTTGCGATCGTAACGGTATCTCCCCAGAGGTCGTATAGGAATTTTCGTCGTCCGACGACACCACCAACGACGGGGCCTGAGTTGATGCCGATGGCGACATTGAGCTCTGCCTTGAACTCGCGATGCGAATGGGCAACGATCCGAACCGCTTCTTGGGCAAATTGAGCCATACGTCGAGCGTGGTCGGGTCGGGTGACAGAAAGACCGCAGACGGCAAGGTACGCTCCACCGATGGTTTTCACTTTTTCGATACCGAATTTTTCGGCCGCTTCGTCGAGCGATACGATCAAATCCCCCAGCACGCTCAGGGCCTTGGTTTCCCCAGCTTCACGACTGAAGTCTTCTAAACCGATCAGCTCGGCGAAGAAGACCGAAACGTCGGTGAACTCTTGGCTAGCTCGTTCGTCCCCCTCGCGCCGCTGTGCGATAGCCGAGGCAGGCAGGATACTTCCCAAGAGTTCCTCGTTCTCGCGGATCTGTTGTTCGAGTTTCTCGGTTTGAGTTTTGATGCTTCGAGACATGTTATTAAAGACGGTTCCGAGTTCACCGAATTCGTCTTTCGTCGCCACCGGGACTTGGACATCGGTCTCACCGGAGCCGAGTCGGCGAGCACCCTCGATGAGTTGTCGCAAAGGGCGAATCATCCAATTCGAGAAAAGCAATGCCAGGAGGCTGCTGAGCAAGGCCATGGCCGAGGCCGTCATGAGGACTTTGCGTCCAAAGTCCCGAATGGGGCCATAGGCTTCATCGGCATCGATTTCTGCCAGAACGCCCCAACGAAGCGAATCGAGTTCGATCGGTCCGTAGGCACTGATGACTTTTTTGCGTCGATAGTCGTAGTCCTCCATGATGCCGCTTTCGCCGTTTAAGGCTTCTCGTGCAGGTTTGGTTTCGACGGGCAGAACCCCCAAAACATTCCCCTGCTTTTCGATTTGGTTGACGATGGGTGGGGCAATGTTCATCTGGCGGAGTTCAGCGATGAATTGATTCGGATCGGTCATCATGAATCGACTACGGCTGCGCATGGTCAAATCAGGGCCAACCAGATAGCACTCACCGGTCTCGCCGAGTCCCTCCTCACGCCATTTGCCACCACCTGTCATGAGGAAGTTGAAGCTGTCGACGGGGAATTGCAGAGCGAGGATGCCGATGATTTTCGAGCCATCGAAGATCGGACTAAGGGCAAAGGCCATGGGCAACCCAAGGCTAGGTCGGTACGCTTCGAAGTCGGCGATCTTGTAAGCGTCTCGGTCTTGTGCCGATTGGAGCTCTCGAGCTTTGCGAGCCATCTTCGTGTTGCTGTAGGGGCCGGTTTCAAGGCTGGTAGCAAATTCGCTGGTCTTTGCGTAGCTGTAGACGATGTTGAGGTTTCGCGCATCGATCAGCAAGATGTCTTCGAAGCCGAAAATCCTTGCAGCCCGCTCAAAGCTCGGGTGGAGTTGCTCGTGAATCTCACGATAAGGGCTTTTATCTCCGGGAGCACTCGTCAATAAGGACTTGGATTCATAGGGGTGAGGATTGGCGGCCACGTAGTGGTACTGAAGGTAACTCGCAATAGGACTCGAAGGAATGTATTGATCGACGAGCGGTTCGGCTGTGATATGTTCTCGCAGTTTTGGAATGAATGTCTGCGAATAAAAGTCTTTGACTTGCTGCGACTCCGTAGGGCCAAGTGGTGCTTGCTCAAGGTCATCATAAGCCTTGGCGAAGGCTTTCATACCATCGTGAACGATGCGGCTATCGGACATCGAGACGACTTGGTCTCGCAACGACTCAAGCCGCGTCTTGAGCGCCGTCGTTTTTGCGACTTGAATCCCTTTGAGTTGGTTTTGTACCGCTTTTTCCAGAGAGGATTTTCCAGTAACGTAGCCGATCCAAGCCATCACTGCCAAGGCGCTCAGTGCCACAAGCAGCAATAGCAAGATCATCTTGGACTGGATGCTAAGTCGATTGAATCCGAACATATAGTTTCTGTCTGAGGCGTTAAGGGGATGGGCCAAGTCGGCTACTCGGAGTTTCGCCGAAAGGATATCTTAGCGACTCGCTTCGGCTTGCCGGTATAAATTACCCAGGCGATATTTTTGGTCAAGAATTACCGAGTTTTCCAGCATGAACGATTTTAGCGGTAGGAATGAACCGATGACGGGTCTTCGATTGAGTTTATTACCTAGTTTTGCCTGTGTATTTCTGCTTCTAGGGTTTTGGGCAGGTGCCCTTGCGCTCGAATGTTCCCAATTGGACGATTCAAAATGGGAGTATCAGGAGACTGAGTTGCTCGGTTGGAGGGTACATGTTCGAAAGGAGCTAAGGGAGTCTGAACCTGAGAAACTTGCTCAGGCCATGGTGCTACTTGAGAAGCAACTCGAGGAAATCGTCCGTGTGGTTCCTGGTCCTGCGGTGGAGAAGCTGCGTAGGATCCCATTGTGGCTATCTCCGGTGTATCCTGGCGAGCAACCCCGATGCGAGTACCATCCGGGTGCAGGGTGGCTTAAAGAGCACGGTCGCGATCCGGCGATGGAAAAGGGGGTCGAATTTTCCAACATCAGTATCTTCGAGGCTGAGTATCGCAGGATGCCAAACTTCGCCTTGCACGAATTAGCGCACGCCTATCACGATCAGGTCCTCGATCGAGGGTTTTCTAATCCACAAGTTGCAGAGCTTTATCGCAAGGCCAAGGATTCGGGCAAATACGAACAAGTCGAGCAACGGTTTGGTGACGGCCGGACGGCAAACACGCGAGCTTATGCCCTGAGTAATCCTGCAGAGTACTTTGCCGAATCAACGGAAGCTTATTTTTCCACCAACGACTTCTTTCCATTTGACCGCGAACAACTTGAAAAACACGATCCTCAAATGGCCCAATTGCTCGGCGAGCTTTGGAATCTACCTAAGCCGTAATCGCTTGTGCGCCTGGGTTCTTCAGAAATTCTTTAGGCTAAATGAGGTGGTATGGCCTCTTCGGAAACTCCTTGGAACCCCAAAATCGCTGAGCGACCATTTTGCACGTGGCGATCTGATACAATCAAGGTCTTGAATGCCACGATCGACCCACCTGTTTTCGCATTGTTGACGCCATGGCCATTGAATGGATCAGCGGATCCCTGAAGAAACGAAAAGTCTGGTCTGATGGTCTCTTTAGCCTGACGGTCGATTGTCCTGGGGTGGCTCCTTTCGAACCAGGACAGTTTTTGCAAGTAGGACTGCAACTTGCCGATAAACATTTGCACAGGCCCTATTCGGTCGCTTCGCCACATGGCCAGGAACTTGAGTTTTTCATCGTGCGTGTTGATCAGGGCGAGCTAACCCCAAGGCTCTGGAATCTTGAGGTCGGCCAGAGTATCGATGTTTGCAGTAAAGCCACTGGCAGTTTTACGCTGAGTCATACCCCGGTAGCAAAGAACCTATGGTTGCTCGCTACTGGCACTGGGCTTGCTCCCTACATCGCGATGCTTCGCCAACCGAAAATTTGGGAAACCTACAATCGCATCGTCTTGGTGCATGGTGTACGCTACCTGACCGATTTGGCTTATACCGAGGAACTCGAAGAGTATCGCGAAATCCATCCTGGGCAATTGGTTTTTGTTCCCGTGGTTTCTCGGGCATTAGCGGTCCATGGCTACCAAGGCAGGATCACGCAAGCTATCGAGAGCGGTAAACTTGAGGAGCTTGCACAGACACCCTTGAGCGCGGATCAATCGGCTGTGATGATGTGTGGCAACCCTCAAATGCTCGATGATGTCGAAGCGATCCTCAATGCAAGGGGAATGCGAAAGCACAAACGCAATGAGCCCGGACACTATGTGGTCGAAAGGTATTGGTAAAATTCCCCTGAATCGAAATCTCTCGCCTATAGGTTAGTATCCTCCGTGGCTTTTAATCCATACGAATCATCAACATCCGAGCAATTGGGAAGTGCATCGGGCGCCTTATCGCGTCGCACCATCTTTATCTGCATCCTGTTGTTGTTAGCATCTGCGGTCAACTACATGGATCGCCAGACGTTGGCCGTGACTGCCGCAAGGATCAAATCCGAATTCGCTCTGGACAATGTCCAGTATGGACGGGTCGAAGCTGTCTTTGGATATAGTTTTGCACTCGGCTCGATCCTTTGGGGGATCCTGGTCGATCGCTTCTCGGTCCGATGGATCTATCCGATCGGACTTTTGGGATGGTCGCTTATGGGATTTCTTACCGGCTGGGCTCGCGATTACGATGAGCTCTACAAATGCCGATTGCTCCTGGGTGTGTTCGAGTCAGCCCACTGGCCATGTGCCCTCAAGACGACCCAGGCCTTACTGAGCAAGCACCGTCGTGCGATGGGAAACAGTGTCTTGCAAAGTGGAACATCGATCGGTGCAATCCTTACTCCGATCGTGATGCTTGCGATTCTAACGGATGCACCTGGAAGTTGGCGTGCGGGTTTCCAGGGGATCGCGATCGTTGGAGCTTTGTGGGTTTTTCTCTGGCTCTACGTCGTTCGAGACGGCGATTTTATCATTCAGTCACCCGCCGATCCTGAGCTTCATCAGACTCGTTCTGGCTACCAGTGGTGGCATGACATTTTCACCCGCAAATTTGCGATCGTTCTGCTGATGATTATCTGCATCAATACCATGTGGCAAGTCGTTCGGGCTTGGTTGCCATTGATCATGCAAGAGAACTATGGGTTCACTGAACGCCAGACGTTGATCTTCAACTCATTTTGGTACATTGCCACCGACTTGGGTTGTGTCGCGTCGGGTTTTATTGCACTGACGATGGCTCACAAAGGCTGGTCGGTGAAATCTTCTCGATTGCTTTCGTTGCTCTTGGGAGTTTCATTTTTCGCTTCGATCATCGCCGTTCCTTTTTTGAACCATCGTATCCAGGCCGTTGCAGGTCCGACGGCTAGCGGGGCTGCAACAAGTCCCATTGCGGGCGGTTCGGGGTCGTTGCCGCCAACACCTAGGACTTGGGGGCAGGAGGCCGAAGCCTTCTTTAATCTCCAGCCATCGCAGTTTGCGATGCTTGCGATTTTACTTGTTTCGGGAGCCGGGGCACTTGCGATCTTTCCGATCTATTATTCTTTTGCCCAAGACGTGTCACCGTTGCATCAAGGCAAGGTGACTTCGGTATCGGCCACCGGAGGCTGGTTGGCTTCATCGTACGCGCAGCCTTGGTTCGGTTGGCTCAAGGAGCAAACGGGTAACTACGATATTGGACTTTTCCTGATCAGCATCTTACCAGTCTTTCCGTTGGTAGCACTTTACTTGTTTTGGCCCGATGATGGTGAAAACACAATCGAATAAATAAAGGAGTCTTCAGTGATGATAGGTCGCAGAACTTTTATGGCCGGATGTGCAGCTACGGCGGCCTGTGTAAGCACCGGGTTGTCTTCTAAGAGTCTCCGCTCGCAAGAGCCTCGGAAGAAAGTTGCCTTTCTGGGGACCGTGGTTTTTCAGCACTCTCATGCCCAGCATTTTCTTGACCGACACTGCATGGGCTATACCTGGGGTGGACAATGGCAAGCACCCCGATTCGATGTCGCTTCGGTCTACATCGAGCAGGAGCAAAAGCAAAACGATTTGGCGAAGCAACGGATAGAAAAATACAAACTCAAGCGTGTGCCGAGCATCGCTGAAGCACTCACGCTCGGAACCAGCAAGTTAGCAGTCGACGGGGTGGTCGTTATTGGTGAGCACGGCGATTACCCGAGCAACGATAAAGGACAGCGTCGCTATCCGAGGTATGAATGGTTCAAGCAGATCGTTAAGGTTTTTGAGCAGACCGGACAGAGTTGTCCTGTGTTCAATGACAAGCATCTCTCGACGGTCTGGTCAGAGTGCGTCGAGATGGTTGAGGATTCCAAGCGGTTGAAGTTTCCTTTTTTGGCTGGGTCGTCGTTGCCAGTCACATGGAGGTTCCCGTCGATCGATATGCCAGTGGATACTCCGCTTAAGGAGAGTGTGTGTGTCGGATATGGTGGGGTCGACAGTTATGACTTCCATGCGCTCGAGACCGCCCAATGCATGTCTGAGCGGAGAAAGGGTGGGGAGGTAGGGATCTCCTCAGTAACGGCACTCAAGGGAGATGCGTTATGGTCGGAGATGGAGAAATCGTCCCGAGAGGACACACGCAAACTGTTTGTGGCGGCCATGACGCGGTCGCACAATTTGCCAGTCGAGGGAGGATTTCCGACGGCTCCGGTGACCTATGAGTGGGGCAAGAGGGTGATGGCAAGCACGATCGGTTACTTCATAGAGCATCGGGACGGATTTAGGACGACGATGTTCTTGTGTCCGATTCAGGATTTTAACTATGCAGGGATACGATCGGACAACGGTCAGATCCTATCGTGTC
This sequence comes from Pirellula sp., assembly GCA_046086605.1. Taxonomy (GTDB): domain Bacteria; phylum Planctomycetota; class Planctomycetia; order Pirellulales; family Pirellulaceae; genus JBKCUI01. The sequence goes on from JBJSXX010000297.1 coordinate 16,132, forward strand.
AGATGTATTTACCGATGCCGACGCATGGATCGACGACTGCGGATTTTTTCAATCCGCTTGCAAGGCATATCGAGACATTGGTGCTCGAGGGTAAGACGCCTTATCCTGTCGAGCGAACTTTGCTAACGAGCGGTATGGTCATCGGCGGTGTCGAATCGCTTGCTGCCGGTGGAGTCAAATACGACACCCCTCAGATGCAGGTTGTTTATCGCAATGACAAGCCACCTGCTTTTTGGCGCGAGTAGGATTGCTCAATTTGGAGCCAAAACCTAAGGCTTTTTCGTTGGGCTTGGTACCGGCGAGTCTACCGAATCCTTCGGCTTGGACTCGTCTTCTTTCTTAGCTTTGATAACAGCCGGTAGTTCCTTGCCCTTGGGCACGAACTTGATCGATATGCTGTTGACGCAGTGACGCGAGTCCTTCTTGGTCATCTTTTCGCCGTTGAAAACGTGCCCAAGGTGTCCACCGCAGTTTTTGCAAGTGATCTCGATTCGATATCCATCGGCATCCGTCTCACGATGGATGGATCCTTTGATCTCATCGTCGAAAGCTGGCCAACCACAACCGCTATGGAACTTGTCATCGGATTTGTAGAGCGGATTGTTGCATCGTTTGCAAATGTAGGTACCTTCGACGAAGTGATCGGTGTACTTGCCGGTGAAGGCGTATTCGGTGCCTTTGTTGAGCAGAACCCAGCGTTCTTCAGGGGTTAGCTTGTTGTATTCGGGTTCGTCCATTTTATTCCCTTTGCTTTTCGACGTTTTGGAATTCGATTGCCCCCCTCGCCCGATGAGGACTTTGGCGGTCTCCTTGCCCTCTTCGGCCTTACCCGACTGCTTTTTGGTGTCTTGGCTTTCAGTTTCCGACGCATTGGATGGGGCGGAAGCCATGGCATCCAAAGGGGATTTGAAAGCGACGATTGCGACTAAGGATAGCAAAGCGACGGGGAGCAACCATGGAAGTTTTCCAAAGTAGCAACACGACTGGTTCGATTGCATGATAACCTCATCGAAAGAGAATCTGCCGAAAAACAACCCTAAACTTGACTTCATTAGTATACCCAATGCGACAAGAGCGGGCACGAGCATCCGGCTAGCAATTGGACTTTCGAGGGCTAAAAAATCGGCGTTTGCTCAGAAGGCCGACAATTCCAAAAAGGGCTAGGGTGCACGAGGTGGGTTCGGGGACTGCCACATTAGGTGCCGACCCGAGAACCAAAACGTTAGGAGCAAAGAACACGGAAGAGAGGCTTCGAATGTCGATTCTGTTTGCTGAAAATTCAACTACGAGACCGCACTAACCGATTGGCTTTCGTGGATTTTGCTGAGCCACTCGATGGCTTGTTCCATGACCGATTGATCGACTTGGTGAACCGTATGGACTTGGCCTACCCCCTTGAGCATCGTGAGCGTCAGACGGCCACCGAGATGCTGTCGGAATTCTTCGAGGCCTTCAAAGACGCTATGGGATGCCAACGCGCTGTCGTAAATCGGCAAATGCAAATCCAAAAGGGCCTGGACGGCGGAAAGTGCGTCTTGGCGGTCTAAACCAAACATCAGATGGGAATACAGCGTATCGAGCGCCACTCCGATCGCAACGGCTTCGCCATGGCGTAGCCGATACTGGGTGATCTGCTCGAGTTTGTGGGCCGACCAATGGCCGAAATCCAAAGGCCTGGCTTCTTGCATCTCGAACGGATCGCCACCGTGGGTGATGTGATGCAGGTGCATCAGAACACTCGATCGTATGGCTGGCATGACCGCAGTCCAATCCCGCGCCGCGATATCCTTGGCATGCTGGCACAAAAATCGAAATGCAGAGGGGCTCTTTAGGAGCGATACTTTCACCCCCTCTGAGAAGCCCGCGCGAAAATCCCGATCCGGAAGCTTGGACAGTAATCCTTGATCGTTGACCACACCCCAGGGAACAGCAAACGTCCCCTTCCAGTTCTTTTTGCCGAACGCGTTGATCGCATTCTTGACCCCTACACCCGAATCGGCCTGGGCCAAAGTGGTCGTAGGGAAACGAACCAATCGTATCCCTCGGTGAGCAATCCCCGCAGCATAGCCCACGGCATCGAGAAGGGCTCCTCCTCCAACGACCAATATGTACGAACGTCGATCGAGTCCATCGCGCTCGATGGTCGCGAAAATCTGATCGACAGCGGCGGTATCATTCTTGACCTGTTCTCCACCAGCTATGACATGGATGTCCGAGACAAGTTCCAGCTTGGAGGCATTCTCACGTAGCCTTCGCTGGATGCTAGGTAGCAATTCCGGTTGAGCTTGAGCGACCGATTCGTCAACCCACCATTGCATGCGAGACAATCCGCTGTCGCTACAAAATAGCGGCATGAGATTGTCCCAATCACTTCCAAAACAGTCCCGAGTAAACCTCAGTCGCAGTTGCTGAGGGACTGAAAAATTCACATCCAGAGAATCTTCGGAAATCGACCAGGGGATCGAGGACATGTTCGGGAGGGAACCAAAAAACAGGAGGGAGGTTGCAGGCAGTCGTCCTGTATTCTAACCTGCGGTTGAAGATTGTCCAAAGTGCCTAATGACGCATTCGGAGAAACGCTCCATTTCCTCGATCTGAGGACTGCATTGGAGTAGCAGTAAATCGACACCAGCGGCCTGAAATTCCCCAATACGATCCTGAACCTGTTGGTGCGAGCCGATCAATCCAGCTTGCAAACCTCGATTGCTTACCGAATAATCCTCAAGGCTCACTTGGCGGTCGAGTTGGGTGCCGGCCAACCATTGCTGGTAGTTTTCGTAGCCAAGGGCCGATTGTTTCACATCGGTAATCCTTCGTACTTCCTGAGCGGCCTCCTGCTGGGTGCCTCGAGTGACAACGTAGGCGGCCACACCAAAGACCATCGGGGCTAGCCCGAGTCGCTCGCGTCGCGATTGCATATCCTGAATCTTAGCCGCAACCCGCTCGGGTGGATCGCCATGCATCAAATAGGCATCGCACTTGGATGCAATCAAATCCTTTGCTGCTTCAGACTCCCCGCCAGCATAGATCGTCGGACGTGGCTTGGTCAGCGGTTTTGGCTGAAGCATCGACTCTTTGATGCGATAGAACTCACCTTGGTAATCCACTCCGTCTTTGGTCCAAAGGGAATCGACAACATCCAACCACTCGCTTGTGCGTTGGTAGCGTCGATCATGCTGTTCGAACTCGACTCCATACTTCTGAGCCTCGTCTTGCCACCAACTCGAAACAACATTGATACTCAGGCGTCCGGCTCCTCCGATATGGTCGATGTTGGCAGCTTGTTTCGCCAGCAATGCCGGAGCATGGAAGGTTGGACGCACGGCCACCATCCATTCGATGCGCTCGGTGACGGCCATCAAGGCTGCCGCCGTAGACCAAGCATCGAGCGAGGGGGCTTGGATCCCTTTGATGTCGTTGAGATTCAGCTCGGCGATGAGGCTTAGGTCATAGCCCAGCTGCTCACTGCGGATGGCCAATCGTTTGGCATAATCCCAAGTTGCCTCCATTCCCTCGTCAGGCACATTCCTCAACCAACCTCCAAACACCGGCAGCCAATAACCAAAACGCATCAATGACTCCCTGCCAATTCATGGCCTTGCTCGGATCGCAGGACAAGATAATCCGCAAGACGCGCAAAAGGATCAAAACCGATCACGTTGAGCGGATCGGCAACGAAATTCGAAAGGGCGTTGATGTCATAGTAAACGATACTCCCGTCGCGATCGTCGACCATGAGCTCGATGCCCCCGACATCGATTTTCGACTTGGACATGATCGCCTCGCAAGCGACGATGATCTGCTCAGATGGTTGGCATGCTTGGACTTTCAAACCTGTTTTCGGAGCATCGATCGGACAAGCCGAACGTACAAGCTCGACTCCATCGGAACGTTGGCAGATGTCCGCAGGGCATAAATTGAACGATTGGCCACTGGTGTATACCTCGATCGCATAGAGGAATTTACCTCCGAGGAGTTCGACACGCACAATGTGACCTCCTCTGGCTGGAACATACTCTTGGACCAACGCCGTATGATCGATCCCGAAGTCTAATCCATCCTCGCGGGCCGCTTGAAAAATGGCTTCTTTCGAATCAAACCTGACAATGCCCGCACCAGAACCACCGATATTGGCTTTAAGCACAATCGGGAATCGCAATCCCTCGATGGCTTGCTCGATTTGACATGGGTGATTCAGAACTCTCGAACGAGGATAACCAAGCCCTAAACTCTCAAGGAGTGTCAGTTGCCGGGCTTTGCTCGTCTCGATGGTAAAGGCATCGAGTCCGTTGACGACCGGAACGCGAAGCCTTTCGAGGTGATCGAGCCATTGCAAGGTGTAGAAGGTTCCTTGAAGTCCACCTCGGAGGTAAGCCGAGGGGCTCATGCGGTTAAAGACCAGACCGTAAGGGGAATGGCTTTCGCTAGGATCGTACCAGTGGGCTCTTGGGTCCAGGGCCACCGTCGGGATACCACGGCGCTGGAGCTCTGCGAATAAAGGGCGAAACCAATGTTGATGTTCGTGATAGATAGCCCAAGGCTTCATCGATGTGGAGCTTTCATTCGATCGCGTTTGCTACATCTTCTCCTGAGCGACGAGTCGATAAAGCTCGCCAAATCGTCGCGTCCAATCGATCGTTGGCAAAACTTGTCGAACCATCGGCTCGGAGTGTCGTCACCCCGCCGCTATGGCGACTACGCGCGGTTCGCCATCCAAAGGGAGTGTAGATTGTATCGGGTCCGCCGGTCATCCGCACGCCCAAGCAATCGTGCGTTGTGTCATTCGGTTGCAAAAAATGATTGTACAACGCGCAGCGATACTCTCCATTGACCCAAGAGAATCCTCGTGGATCTGTATAATTCCAAGCCACGGAGAGTCGGCAGGCTTGGGTGGTCAGCGGAGTGATGAATGTAAAGCGGTACGCATTTTGTGGATCGGTGCGACTGCTACCAGAGGCTCCAAGAATACTCTCTGAAGCAGCGATCGTGTTGGACAGTCCGTCGGCCACATCCCCAAACTTGACTCTCGAGTTGACGAAGAATAATCCATCGGTGGCACTAGGGGATCCGCCATTGGTGCCACTTCCGGTGCAAACTGCGTAATTCGTTGGCCCAAAGTTTGGATGCAAGCGCCGAAACTCATCGCTTGGGCAAAGCAGCGTCGGGACGATGGTTTGTGCCCCGGCAATATTCTCAGGCGTTACCGAAAAGTTCACAGAGTACAAAGGTCGATCAAGATCGAGGATGTTGTAGGCGACGGTATTTTCCATGTAAGGCGAGAGCATCGCCAACGCCGACCAGCGGTAGAAAGTCCAAGGAGTGTTTGGCACTTGGGTGTAGGCTTTTGCTACAGCGCCAGGCGGAAGGGCCTTCACGGCAGACTCGTGGTTCTGCATGGCAAGTCCGAGTTGTCGAATGTTGTTTGAACACGACATTCTTCGGGCAGCCTCTCGTGCTGCTTGCACGGCTGGCAACAACAAACCGATCAGAAGTCCGATGATTGCAATGACCACCAAAAGCTCTACAAGAGTGAACCCCTCTCGGGAGCCTTGGATCGTTCTTGAAACTCTTTTGCTCGAGCCGCGGCGGTCTGCTTTCAACACGGGGTGCTCATGAAAAAGCGAGTGGTGTCCTACGATTCAGTCGATTTCGATTTGCGACGCCGTCGATTCAGCCAGCCCACAGCGCCCAAGCCAACGGAGGCCGCAAGCAACGAAGTAGGTTCTGGGACTGCAGTGAAGCTAAGAGCGGAACTGTAGGGAGTTGTCTGAACGTTCGACGCAATCAGACTACCCGCAGGAGAGAAGATAAATACACCACCGTTGATCTGAAAATTATCAGCCGATTCGAAAGGATTGGTACGACCAAGGGCAGCAACGACGATATTCCCATTGGATTCGATGGCTACACCCGCTGGGCTGGTGAAGTCTGGGCTCGCAAAGGACTGAGGTGGTTTCGGCAAAAGCGACTCATTGATGGTGATCGAGCCGACAATCGCACCCGAGGTATCAAGCTTGGTAACGGAATTTGAAAACGCTGCACCACCGATGTAGGCGTTTCCGGAGGTGTCGATCGCAACTTGGCCGTTGGCTGTCGGGTTTGCGGAATTGAAACTCGAAAAGCTTCCGTTGGACGTGTTGTACTTGATGACACCCGCACCGGCGAAGGTAGAGATAATCAGGTTCCCTTGAGGATCAAATGCAAGTCCGCTTGGTAGATTTGGTCCGGCCCCGAGATCAGGGAGATTCAGTTGTTGTAGTTTGTTCAAAGCCGAATCGTATTTGACTACGGAGTTACCAGCATTGTTGGCCACGTAGACAAAACCACTCGAATCCACTGCGATACTCGCGGGGGTTATGTCGCTGTCGAGTTGCCGAAAACCAGTGACATTGCCTGAATCCGGGTTTATGAAATACACCCGCTTAGAAACTCTCGCCGTGGCATAAACGGTATTGCTAATCGGATTGTAGGCCAGTCCCGAAATTCCTGGGAATGCATCGGAGCCACTGCTGACTTGTGAAAAGAGCGTCGTCGCACCGGTGGTCGTGTTGACTCGATCGACAGCACCGGAGAAAAATCCTCCGACTAGAACGATCTCAGCACGAATCCATCCGGACAGAACGCTGAGGGTCATTAGGCATGCCAAGAGTGCCGGTCGAATTTTTGCAAACATTACCGCTCCAAACGAATATTCTTAGTTCTACATCAGGAAATGCACGTAATCCGGGCCATCAGTCTATTCCGACTGCGTACTTTAGGCAATCAACAAGGGGGTAAAACATTCGTGTTTTCGTCAGAATGTTTTAACCGCTACTTTTGAGTTCCAACCGAGGAGCCGCTTGGCAAAATGTCGGGCACATCAATACTCCAGCAACTGACCTCCTTTTCCAAGGCGACGACGATTTTCAAATCTCCCTGCCATCCGATGAGTGCCGCACCAAAAACCTTGGTCCCGAAGGATGCTTGATCAAAAAGCTTGTAATCCGCTGAAAAAAGGTGCAGAATTTTGCTCGGGCCGCTGGCTAGCCCCATCAGTGTTCCATCCTTGAGCCTAGCAGATCCCCAAAGCCGCGATTGCTCAGCGCGGACCGTTAATGCTCGGTTGGCAAGTGGCTGATGCAAATGGTTCGAAGTGATGAGCCCTGTCTCACCACTTGGAAGTTTACCTAAGTACATTTCGGCCAGTGATCCTTGAGCCGTTTGTGCTCTGTGTGGGGTGTGATTGCCCCAGAGCCAAGTGCCCCCGGTAGGTTTCAATGCAAGTTGTTCTAGACGGGCCTCGATCGTTCCACCTAAAGAAGTCTCGATTCCATTTTGACTTAGGTTCGAGATTTTGTGCAATGTGCCATCGCCGTAGAGTACATCCCACTGGGAGAGCTTGCCGTCGGAGGCTAGGCCTGGAACAAACCCCACAGGGGGCTCTCGAAAGGTTGCATCGAACCGTTGCTCACTGCTGGGTTCAATCATCATCAATCGAGACTGGCTCGTGCCGACTGCAAGTTTGGATCCTTGCAAAGGATTCCCATCATTGGCCTGAGGTATCCACGCATGGCACACAGGGCTCTCGGCTGCTTGGGTGTTGTATGCGGTGGCCAATCCTGGTGCGTTGTTTGCAGAATCCAAGGGTGCGATCCAAAATCGAGGTAGGCCCTCGGGGATGACCGCAATCCACTTGTGACTCCAAGGGTCGATACTCGTAACGAGTCGCTTGGCACCGTCGGCTTGTTCGGTCTCGATCTTGGCAAAAAACTTTTTGGTTCCATCGAATGCGATCGATTGCAAGCGTCCGTCTTCGTCCAATGTGACCATTGCAATTTGATTTGGGGTGATCTGAGTGGATGTATCCAAAGATGCCTCGGGATACCAACCACCTGATGCACTCACTAGCGGCGATTCTAAGTCAACTTTCCAGTCACGTCGCATCCCATACATTGCAAAAGGAAACTCGATGATCTCGGGAAGCTTCGTCGTTTGATCCTTGTCGATCGCGACTCGATGCAAGGCCCCGATGAAACGGGATTGGTTATCGAGGTCTTGTTGCAGTTGTCGACTTGCCAAATCCTGTTGGGCTCGAAGCTTCGCAATGAGTTCAGGTATCGAAGCGATTGTCTGTGGCGTAACGATGAACTCACCAACCTGAACTCGCCGCGACCTGTCCAAAATGATCATGGCTGGAGCTTGGCTGATCTGAAAGCTTTTCGTTAGCATGCCATCGCGATCGACGGACAAAGGGATCTCGCAATTCCAAGACTTGAGTTTCTCAGCGAGCCCTTTCGCATCCTCGGCGCTACATACCAAGAAGGTACTACAAGACGGGGTGAGTTCCTTTTCCAGAAGGATTCGCTGCGTATGGATCAGGTCATCGATCAGAGGTTTGGATTCCGGGCGATCCGAGATCCAAACCAGGACGTTCCAAGGTTTCTTTGGCTCTGCGGTATCGAGCACAATTGCGTCGTTGGAGTCTTTGAAATCCAACGGTTCGATGACCTTGCCAAGGATCGGAGTCGAAGCGATCGGAGGTGGAGCAACCCATCGTGACACATGGACTTCTTGTGCAATGCTCGGAGGCAGCCACGAACTCCAATCGATCGGCTCGTCTTTGGTTGCTTTGAGCATTTGCATGCTGCATCGGATAGCGGCAAGCTGCTCTGAGGGTAACTCTGGATAATAGAATTGAGCCGGCAGTTCGACTTGCTTGAGGAGCTTGCTCTTGGAATCTATCCACAGAACCCAACGCAGGCTTTGCGATGCGATTGTCTTTTCGACGACGACCCGCTGGCACTCGACATCATCGAATGTAGCTGGCTGTAGAACGGTCAACTTTGAATCGCTACCAGCAAGGCTATCGGACAAATCACTCGACAAAAGGAGTTCGATCTGAATCGGCTTGGACACCGGATCCAATAACAAACCACCCATGGTGTCATCGGTAACCCAATCGAGATCGATCTTTGGTGGCAACACACGCACAAGCCGTTGGTTTGGAAACGGATTGACGGCTCCAAGGCTCTGTGCTTCCCAGGTCGTGCTGGTCCAACTCCCTCGCATCGATCCGGTTTGCAGTCCGAGTCGGTTAGGTTTTTCCCAAGCTACTTGCATTGGGAGCGTGAGCGTCGAAGCGCCCTGGATGACAAGTTGCCCACGATCTTCGTAGCGATCGAGATTGCGATACGTTTTCAAACACTCGGCCAAGAGAGTTCGAGCTTCCTTGTTGTCGGAATTGTCAGAAGCAGGAGCGACTTCGGGTTGTTTTTCCGTAGGCGCCGGGGGTTGCTCTGCTCCGCTTACGTCGCTGGTTTTTGCAACCGGCTGGGGTCTGCAACCGACTAGCCCTAGGATTGCTACTATTCCAAAATAGCAAAGAATCAGCCTTCTGAACCGACCGCCGAAAGGAAAAAACGCCCGCATAAGAAACTCAGAAAAATAGGTGTTTTGTTCAAAGATGTTCGGATTATACGAAAGGTACTGGAATTCGGTGCGATCCGAAGGCTCCTGCGGCTCGGCGCGGACCACTTGAGCCGGAAAATAGGTAAATCTTCTCGGGTTTTGTTCAGCGGATGCCGATGGAATTCCACAAGTGATGGCCTGCGCGCGGACTTCAAAAGTCCTTGGGGGGGATTCTCAAGGATGGGGCAACAGGGGCATC
>JBJSXX010000298.1:0-9058 GCA_046086605.1 Pirellula sp.
GGTTCGATCGAGAGCTATCCAGCGGTAATAGCGAAGGTTGAAGACCGCTAAATCTTTACTTTGGTAAAAAGCGTTTTGAGCATCAAAATAATCTTGGTGCTCAGGTGCCAGCACAAACTCTTCCCATCGTCGAGTCGTCGCGATCACCCGTTCATGGTTGCCAGATTTCAAAAGGGTTCGGCAACGCTCAGGGTAGAACGCGATCAACCGATCAAGGATCCTCAAATCGTTCATCTGGGGGTAGTCCGGATTCTTTTTGAGCGACTCCAAAGTTTCGTCGGCACGCACGGATTCATCAACATCGCCCGATTCGAGGAGCAGGTTTCCCAATTTGGCCAGTGCACGCACGTGGTGAGCTAGAAACTCGAACCGCTCAGGGTGACGCTTGTAGGCGTCGATCGATGACTCCACAACCGACTTACAAAGGACGATTTGTTCTTCGAGGTTCCGGTTGGCACCCCTTAAGTTCACCATCCGCACGAACTTTGTATTGATCAATGTGTCCAGAACGAGGAACTCGTCGGGATTCTTGGTTAGATAACTCTCTGCAGCAGAGATCGCTTTTGAGTTCCAGGTAAGTCCAGGCAAGCTTGGGTCATCGTCGTGTTCAAAGAGCGAACTCATTTGGGAAAGCCCGTTGATCCAGGGGATTTCCATCTTCTCTTTATAGGATTGCTGGGTCTTAAGAAACGCGATGTATTGAAGTGACTTTTCCCTGGCCTGTATTGCACGTCTTTTCATCTGTTGCTGCATCTCTCCTGATTTCGAAGCGAATTCATGCAAGTAGCATAGTGAGATGTAGTGGTTCATGATCTGCAAGTGGTGAACGAGATCCAGATTCTCAGGTGCCAACTGATGCGCTTCTTGAAGGAGTGGCAATTGACGTTCGAGATTTTCGAGTAATTCCGATGGTAGGACTCGTTTGCCGGAAACGATCGCATCGTTGAGATCGCTGTTGGACTCCTTTATCGATTGGAAGAAAAGCTCACTTATTTTTGCTTTTCCTTCGGCGATGTCCCTTTGGGTTTTCCACTCGCGACTAAGCAAAAAAACAGTGCCTAGTAGGGATACGATCGTTGTGCCAAGAAACACCGAAAGCTTGGGGTGATCTTTCACCAACTCTATTAGTGAATCCCAAGCGGTCGGCTTTGCGATGCTGATATTCTCACCGCGAAGAAACCTTTGCAAATCCTCAACGAGGTCGCTTGCTCTTGGATATCTGTGCCTTGAATCTTTCTGTAGGCATTTAGTGATAATCGCATCGAGGGCCGAAGGAACCTTGTGCTCTAAATGATTAGGTTTGCGAGGAGAATCTTGGACGATATTGGTCAAGGTTTTAAAGTGGCTACGGTCGACGAAGGGGTGAACTCCATAGACCAACTCATGGAGAATGATTCCAAGAGAAAAAAGATCCGAGGGGGGTCTCATCGAAAGACCTTGTACTTGTTCGGGAGACATATACGAGAGGGTACCGAGGACCTCGCCATAGTCGGTTAATGGTTCCGTCGATGACTGGTTTATTTTTTTGGAGAGGCCAAAATCGGTCAGCAGCGGCCAAAGTCCTAGACCTTCGCTCTCTTTAGGATCGTAAGCCTTCAACAGAATATTCCCGGGTTTCAGATCGCGATGCAGGATCGCCATCGAATGGGCTTCGTCGAGTGCTTCGGCGATTTTGGATATGAGCCAGGCGGCTTGCCTGGGTGAAAACCGATTCGGATTGCTGGAAAGTAGTGTCGCTAAAGAACCGGACTCGGCCCACTCGACGATGTGGTAGGCCATGCCATCGATTTTTCCGACTTCGAATTCCTGGATGATATTTGGATGTTTCAGTTCAACCAATATGTCTCCTTCGAAATCAAAACGCTCCGCCGGGATACGTTGTGTGGATTTCGACGGTCGAAGGACTTTGATCGCAACCCTTTTGTTTTCAAGTCGCAGATCATCGACGGCAAACACCAGTCCGTAGGCTCCGAGCCCAAGGCATTCGATGTTGGTAAAACGTCTTGTATTGCTTTCGCAAACAAACGCCTCAATCCAATGCGTACACAGAGATTTATCTTGGGCATCGACCGATTCGATGCGATGCTCTTGGCGAGCAAGATCACATTGTTTTTGGAGTCGGAGTATCTCCGATGGGCTAGGTTCGGATGATTCAATCAATGCATTGGACATGATGGGCTGAGAAATTTGTTAGGGGACGGTTCAGGTGGTCAAAATTAATACGAATAGGCTTGCTCGGAGCGCACTTCGCGAGCGATTTCCCGTAGGCAGGTGGTGATCAGGTAGCGTACATCATCTGCGTTCCGGTCGATCTTCTCGCCGATCTGCGCATAAGTCATCCCTTTGCGAAATCTCCAGCGGAGCAATCTCTGCAACTCACGAGGTTGTTTGAGCAGAGCCGCAAGAGTTGAGCAAGCTAGCTCCTTTTGAATCAAACCATCGAGTTGATCGTAGTTTTGATGATCAGCAATCGCTTCGGCCAGCGAAGTTTCACCAAGGTCGGTCTCTTTGTCGCAACCACGTTTCTTCGCGGAGACTCCACGGCGCAAACTCTTGATGTGATTGCCCAGTGAGCAAGCGAGATAAGCGGTGAATTGCCCGCGGTTATCAAAGCGACGTTTGGGACTATGGCTCGTTAGTGCGATCCAAGTATTCTGGATCGCATCAGAGATTCCGTAGCGACGCTGTAGCTTACTGCACCAATGCTCCTGGGCGATCTGACGAAGCAATGGTCGGTAATAAGACATGAGTTCCCCGATAGAATCCGCGTCGAAGGACAGAACTAAATCGGTGATAGGAACGCAATGGTTGGGGCGACTAGCGAGACTTTGCATGAGGATTGCGAAACACAAAATGTGATAGGTTCGTGTGGGCCGCAATCCGTCGCCGAACTCTCCAAGGAGCCGACAATATAACAGCAAAACCATCGCGTTGTCATTAAAATTCTCTTATCGATGTTGAGGGTTCTTCAGGAATTATTGGGGCTCGATGGGAGTTCTTAGCAAGCAATGCCCCCATCTGGATTGATGCCGAATGGGGGGATAGATTGCCGACGAAGACTCTGTCGAGAGGTTGTTTTAATTGTGGCTTTCACTACGTGAGCCTGATCGTCTTCTGGCCAGCACGCCCCCAAGCCCTAGCAACGCTCCGATGACCATGGAGCTAGTCTCGGGAACTTCGCCTCCACCTTCTGAAGTTAAGCTTGCGACTCGAAAGCCAATTAAAAAACCACCTTGGTTGGGATTGATAAATCCTCGACCTTGATCTTTGCGCAAACCCGCAGCGCCTGAATCTGCCCAATTGCCACCTCGAAAGGCGCGGGGCAAGGTCGGGTCGCTGTTGCTTAGATCAAAAGAACTCTCCTCCCATTCCATGATATTGCCATTCATCCCCATCACGCCATAGGGGCTTAAACCACCCGCCAGTTTGATATCTGCAGGAGGATTGTTAAAACCTCTTCCATAAACGGCGGTTTCGGGATCTGTGCCAAAAGCAACCGATGCTGGGGCCGAATCGCTGCCCGTGGCATAAGTCCAATACCCTCCTGCTCCTCCATTCTTTGTTGGATCGTAAAAAGCGGCCTTGTGCCACTCGTTGTACGTCGGCAAAACATACTTTGCCCGCTTGCTACGGTACGGATTGTTTGCGTCATAATCTAGCGTTTCTGCCGGTGTCCACAGAGCGATATTGTCATTGACCCCAACGCTAGTGAACTTGTAAGCAGCAAAGCCACCGGAGCTTGTGTTAAGCCAATTGACAAATCGGGCCGCATTATTCCAAGACACCCACTTGCCTGGTTTGTCCGGTCCATAAGAGTCGAAATTGCCAATCGCAAGGTTATTGGCGGTGCCGCCAAAGGCCAGTTCTTACCCTTAACCTATTCGAAGCAAATCCGAACTGTCCCCGAAGCGATCGGCCTTGATGCCGACTTGGTGCAACATCCAAAGATAGAGATTGCAAAGGGGAGTGTTGTTGGGATAACGCCAATGCCCAGACTTGCTCAGTCGACCGCCGGCCCTACCGAGCATGAGGATCGGCAGATCGTCGTGGTTGTGACGGTCTCCATCAGAGATTCCGCTTCCATAGATGATCATTGTTCGATCTAGGAGCGACTCTCCGGATTCTTCAACCGCCGAGAGTTGATCGGCTAGATAGGCTAATTGTTGTAGATGAAAGACGTTGATCTTTTGAAGCTTGGCTTGCTTCTCCTGACTCTTGCCGTGGTGCGAAAGATCGTGGTGACTTTCAGGGGCTCCGATCTCAGGGTATCCGCGGTTGCTCCCTTCGTTGGCCATCATGAAGGTCAATACGCGGGTTGCATCGGTGCGGATGGCAAGCCCGATCATGTCCATCATCAACTTGCAATGCTCTTCCCAGACCCTAGGGACACCGGCAGGACGTGTGTAGTTGGGCAATCCGTTCTCGCCTAACTGCAGTTTGTCGCTGCGACCGATGCGATTCTCGACATCGCGAACCGCATAGAGGTATTCATCGAGTTTACGCGAGTCGGCTGCTCCTAATTTGCGTTTGAGGCTGTTGGCATCTTCTAATGCAAAGTCCAATACGCTTTTGCGCCGGGCGGCACGAGGAGTCGCCGGAGTACCCTCGGTGACTTTGTCTGGCGTCCCAAAAAGACGTTCGAAGACACTCGATGGATCCATCTCTTTGGCAAGTGGACTCGATTCATTTCGCCAAGCCAGGTTGCTTGAGTAGGCGCATGAGTAACCGCTGTCACAATTCCCTGATTGCGACGAGCCTTCCATTCCTAATTCGAGGGAGGCAAAACGCGTTTTATGCCCAATCCCTTGTGCTGCAACTTGGTCGATCGATATACCATTCTTGATATCCGCCCCGTCGGTCTTTTTTGGATGAGCGCCGGTTAAGAACGACGCACCGCTACGAGCATGATCCCCAGGGCCGTCGCCATGGTCTCGAGCCCCATCGAGCGTCAGTCCCGTAAAGACGTTCAACGACTTGCGATGTTTGGCCAGAACTTGGAGCGTTGTCGGCAGTTCGAAGTTCGTCCCCTCGGTGCTTGGTGTCCAATCCGACATGTGGATCCCATTGGGAACCATCATAAAAAGCATCCTGGTGGGCTTTTCTTCAAGCGCCGTCGCAGCCCTCGAATTGGGCGTCATCGCTTCAAGCCATGGCAGGGTAATTGCCGTGCCGACCCCACGCAGTACGGTTCGCCGATCGAGTTGTTTCATGGCAAGTCCTCGTCCCTAGTACCTTTTCGTTGAAAAGGATCGCTGTTGATTATTCCGAGCAAGAGATCGCCGAAGCGATAATCGTTCTTTGAGGCGTTCGATAGGATCTGGTCAATCGCACATCGGTCGTAGTACTCTAATCCGCGTCCGATTCCATACGTCATCATCTTTTCCGTAAGCGTGCGGACGAACTGTTCCGATTTTTGGTCGCGAAGCAAACGAATCAGATCGCCAGGGTTGTTGACTTTCTCACCCGAGGGTAGCTCACCCGACGCATCGATCGGGGCACCCCGATCGGTCGTTCTCCAGCGACCGATCGCATCGTAATTTTCAAGAGCTAAGCCCAGCGGATCCATTTGCTTGTGGCATGCAGCGCAGGCAGGATTGGCCCGATGTTGTTCGAGCTGTTGCCTCAGAGTGCCCACCAACTCTCCCTTTTCCAACTCTGGAACACCAGCAGGAGCCGGTGGTGGTGGGGTCCCCAGGATATTGTCCAAGATCCACTTGCCTCTTTTGACCGGGCTGGTTCGTGTCGGGTTGCTGGTGACGGCTAGTACCGAAGCATGGGTCAAGATCCCGAGTCGTTTTTGACCTTTGAGCGAGACCTTCTGGAACTTGTCCCCGTCGATCCCGGGAACACCATAGAACCGCGCGAGCTTTTCATTCATGAACGAAAAATCGGCATCGAGCAATCGCAGGACGCTCATATTCTCCCGCAGAACATAGAGAAACAGATAATAAGTCTCCGTTCTGGCATAATCGCGAATTTGCTGGTTCCAATCTGGAAACATTCCTTCGTTGGGTACAAAGTTATCGAGCTTGCGAAGCGTAAGCCATTGTCCTGCGAAGTTTCGCACAAAGTCTCTTGCTCGATCATCCCGGATCATCCGATCGAGTTGTGTGGCAAGCACTCCCGGTTGACGCAATTGATTCTTGGAGGCGAGGGTCAAGAGTTCGCGGTCGGGTGTTGAGCTCCAAAGAAAGTAACTCAATCTTGTTGCTAGTTCAAATTCGCTCAGTAGTGGGTACTGCGCTCCAAGCTTAACACCAGGCTCCTCGATTTTGAACAGAAAATTGGGGCTTACAAGTATCGCAGTCAGTGCTGTTTGCAGTCCTACCTCGTAACTATCGCCAGCTTGCACCGTTTGGTCGACGATTGCTGCAAGGCGATTGAGTTCTTCATCGCTAGCGGGGCGTCGATACGCGCGGCTGGCTATGCGGCGCATCACATCCTTAGCCGCCTCGCTAACCGAACGAGTTGTCGAAGGGATCGAATCCCTAACCAGCTCGCGATGGGTCTCGGGCAAGGCTGTTTCGGGAACTTTCTCGATCGGTTTTTGCCCCGTGAGTCGCAGGTCATAGATAAAGAGATTGGTGTCTTGTGCTGGCTGGCCGTCTTTGGCTGGGATGTAATGATCGTTGACAAAAGCGATCTCCAAGATCCGCTTGCCGGTGCGCAGCCGAAGCGGGATCTTGAATGACTCCGCATTGTTTGGGCTTTCCGTCTTGACCGTAACCTCTTCGACCTTCTTTCCATCAACAGAGATCACAACCTTTGGATATTTTCCTTCGGCAGCCGAGCCGGCCATGCCCAGTTCCAAGACATACCGACCGGTCCATGGTGCTTGTTCCTCAAACTCGGTTTTGCCATTTGAGAAAAAGACGAATCGGTTGCCCTCGAACTTACCACCCGAGTCCGACGTCAGTTGACTGATCTTGCGGGGCGAATCATACATTGGACCGGTACTTGGTGCGACGATGACTTTCTGGCTGATTTCCTCGGCGGCTCGCAGGTATTTTTCCATCAGTAACGGTGGCAGCGTCAAAACATCCCCGATGTTGTCGAATCCATATCCGACATCATCGCCGGGGAACCCTATCGCTGGCTCGTAATCGATTTTGAAAAGATCTCGGATCGAGTTTCGATATTCAAAGCGATTGATACGCCGCAGAGTCACAGCACCGGGGTTGGGAGTCTTCCCGCAATCGATGTCATTGAGGGTGCTTTTGATCCACTCTGAAACAACCTTGCGCTCCGCCTCTGGCGGCTGGGGCGAGTCGGCGGGGGGCATGTCGGCGATATCAAGCCTTTGGGCGACTTTCTCCCATATCCTTCTTTCGCGAAAAACACTTTTGGCATCGGCGAAATTGTTGAGAGCCAAGCCGCTTTCGGCCTGAGCACCCGAGTGACAACCCAAACAGTACTTAGTGAGGATCGGCTGAATCTTGCTCGAATACTGCTCGTTGCGTTGGTTCCAATCCGTGGCAAGTGCGTGCGGAAGACCCAGGCTCAGAGCGACGCCTAGCAACACCAAGCAAACTGTAGAATCACGTAAGGCCCTAGCCATTGCGCAATAATCACCCTGGAAAACGAATCTGTTTGAACCCTTTTTGTTACCTAGGAATTGTAACCTATGAGTTCCACAAACGAAGAATTGCTTCAAAAGAAATGTCTGCCGTGCGAAGGGGGCGTCGAAGCTTGCTCGCTCGAACAAGCCAAATCCCAGCGAAGTGCCGTCCCAAACTGGGAACTTCGGCCCGACGGAAAGTGGATCGAGAGATCCGTCCGGTTTAAGAACTTCGTGAAAATGATCGAAGCTGTCAATCAAATTGCAGAGTTGTCTGAGGCCGAAGGCCATCACCCGGATCTGCATCTGACCGGCTATCGAAATCTAAAAATAGAGCTCACGACGCATGCCATCGGTGGCCTGAGCGACAACGACTTTATACTGGCTGCAAAAATCGATGCGATCCTCACTAAATCCGGACTCTAGACGAATCGAGTACGAGTAGCCAATGAAAAAAGACACCGGTACATTCCGGTGTCTTTTGAGTTATCAGTGGTTCTATCGAACAACCTAAGTTGACTACAGAACGGTTTTAATCGTCTTGACGATCCGAGCCAAAATCTTGTATGGATCGGCTTGCGAGTTCGGGCGGCGATCTTCGAGGTATCCCTTGTAACCGCTGTTGACGAAGCTGTGAGGAATTCGAATCGAAGCTCCACGGTCAGCTACGCCGTAGCTGAACTTGTCGATCGATTGGGTCTCGTGCAAACCTGTTAGGCGGAGATGGTTATCTGGGCCATAGGCTGCAATGTGTTCGTCGCGATACTTCTCAAAGGCTCCCATGAGTTTATCAAAGAACTCCTTACCACCTTGATCTCGCAGCTTATCGAACGAGAAGTTCGTATGCATGCCAGAACCGTTCCAGTCACCCTTGATCGGCTTGCAGTAGAACTCGATGTCCAAACCATACTTCTCAGCGAGGCGAACCATTAGATAGCGAGCGACCCACATGTCGTCGCCAGCTTTCTTTGAGCCTTTGGAGAAGATTTGGAATTCCCACTGACCCTTGGCGACTTCGGCATTGATCCCTTCGAGATTGATCCCAGCATCGAGGGTAACATCAATGTGCTCTTCGACGATCGCGCGAGCGATATCGCCGACATTCTTGTAACCTACACCGGTGTAGTAAGGTCCTTGAGGGGCTGGGTAACCTTCTTCTGGGAAGCCCAGTGGGCGACCGTTTTCGTAGAAGAAGTATTCTTGTTCAAAGCCGATCCAAAGGTCGGACATGTCCTCGCACTGGGCTCGGAAGTTTGATGGGTGAGGCTCACCGTTGGGAAGCAGAACTTCGCAAAGAACCAAAAAACCGTTCTTGCGAGTGCTATCGGGATAGAGCGCTACGGGTTTGAGCAAACAGTCCGAACTACGACCTTCGGCCTGTTGTGTCGAGCTTCCGTCAAAGCCCCACATAGGTAGATCCGCAACGCTCGTTGGAGCCTTGTCGACGATCTTGGTTTTGCTGCGCATGTTGGGCTCGGGTAGATACCCATCCAACCAAAT
>JBJSXX010000299.1:0-31522 GCA_046086605.1 Pirellula sp.
CGTCGTGACCTACGACGGGCGTCGACTCGATGCTGAAATCATCGGAGTTGATCCCGAGTGTGAACTGGCTTTGCTTCGGGTCGAAGATTCCAAGTTGCCTGGATTTATGCTCGATCCAAAACTCCAGGTGCGTATTGGCCAGCGTGTTTTCTCGATCACCAATCTTTTTGGCATCGCGGCAGGCAATGAAGCTTGTTCGTATCAAAAGGGAGTCGTGATGGCCGTTGCGAATTTGCAATCAAAGTTTTCCGGTCTGCGATCGGTTTATCGGGGCAAGGCGATTGTTGTGGATGTGATGACCAACAACCCGGGAGCCACCGGTGGGGCACTGATCGACTTGGGGGGGCGACTCGTCGGGATTATCGGCAAGGAACTGCGGGACGAGCAAAGTGGCATTTGGATCAATTACAGTCTGCCGATCGATGTGGTGGCCGCTTCGGTCGAGCGGATCAATTCAGGAAAGACCCGACAAGCCGCTGCGACGACGCCAGCGAAGAATCCGCACAAGGCTTCCGATTTAGGGTTGGTCTTTATTCCTGATGTGATCCCGAAAACTCCCGCCTTTATCGATCGCGTCCGCAAGGATTCTTTGGCCGATAAATCTGGTGTTTTGCCGAACGATTTGATTTTGATCGTTAACGATCAGCGTATCGATTCCCAAAAAACACTTGAACAAATCTTGTTGATGATCGAGCGAGGTGACTCGATTCAAATGCTCATTCAGCGCGGCACGGAACTGGTGCGAGTGCAAATCCGTCCCTAGCGAAAACGATTGCCGATGAGAAAACGTGTCATTTGCCCGTCCCTATTTTGTCGCCAACTTCTGGTGATTTGCTTTTGCATCCTAGCCCTAATGGGTGCGAACTCGCAGGTTAGCAAAGGTCAGACGCCACCTGTGCTCGAAGAGCTAGAGCAAAAAGCCTTCGAAGACGCCAGAATATTTGTCCAAGACTCGGTCGTGCAGATCGAGACTTTTGGCGGAGCCCAGATCGTTAACCAGCAATTAACGAACAACGCTCTGTCGACCGGTACAATCCTTTCTTCCGACGGGTGGATCATCACCAGCTTGTTTCCGCTTAGGAATCAACCGGCATCGATCACCGTCGTTCTTGTAAACAAAGAGCGCAAGCAGGCGAAACTCATCGCGCGGGATTCGAGTCGCGAGTTGGCGCTTTTGAAAATCGACGTCGAGACGCCATTAAAACCGGTCTTACCGAGCGATCGATCTCAGTGGCAGATCGGGCAATGGACACTTGCGATTGGAAAGACCTTCGATCCTTCGATTGGAAGTTGTTCTGCGGGGATTCTCAGCGCTCAGGGACGTATTTGGAACAAGGCGATTCAAACCGACACGAAGATATCGCCTCAGAACTATGGTGGGCCGCTGATCGATTTGCAGGGTAGCGTTATGGGAATTTTGACCCCGATCAATCCGGGGATCGTTACCGAAGGTGAAGTCGAGCAGTGGTACGACTCTGGGATTGGCTTTGCGATTCCGATTGAGGATATCCTCGAGCGATTGCCAAGGATGCAAAAGGGAGAAGACCTCTATCCAGGAAAAGTAGGGATTCGTTGGCGTGGGGGCGACGAGTACAACATGCCGGTTTTGATCGATGGCGTGACTCCCGGCTCACCGGCGAGCGAAGCGGGCCTGGAAGTCGGCGATAAGATCCTCAGCGCTGGGCCCAGTCCAGATAGGCTCAAGCCTGTGAGCAATCATTCCGAGTTCAAGCATGCGATGGGGCCTTTGGATGCAGGTGGCCAACTGGCATTGGTCGTCGAGCGTCAGGGAAAGAGTCAAGAGTTTTCGTGCACACTGGTCAAGGAGCTCCCGACCTATCGAGAAGCCTATTTAGGGCTCTTGATCGATCCGGCTTCGGATCCGAAAGCTCCGAAGGTTCAGTTTGTGATTCCTGACTCACCTGCGGCCAAGGCGGGACTTGTACCGAATTCAATCATCGATTCGGTCGATGGTAAAACACTCGACGAAAAAAATCCTTTGGACGTTCGCATTGCAAATCTGAACTACCGTTTGGCAATCGAACTTGGAATTCGCGATCCGAGTGGTCAATCTGCGATGAAAAAGATCGAACTGACGACTCGACCTGAAGCGGATTTGATGTGGGATTATAAAGCACCGGAGTTGGCCGAAGCACCCAAGGAGCCGCCTGCTCAAGGGGCCGATCCGAAGCAGGCTCTTGGGACGATTCAGTTACCCCTGAGTGATGTCAGAAACAAAGCGTTTGCGATCGTTCCTTCGAACTACGACGAGCGAGTCCCGCATGGATTGCTCGTGATCTTTGCAGATGCCGGAGAGATCAATCAAAAGCAATGGACTGAGGCGTGGGAGCCTTTTGCGAGGGAACATCGCTGGATCATCGCGGTTGCTCAATCCGCTGAGGAGCGAGGATGGAGTTTTGAAGAGGTCGAAATCGGGGCTCGGATGCAGACTTGGATCGCTCGAAGTTACTCGATCGACCGAAGGCGAATCGCCGTCGGTGGATTCGCCAGTGGATCGGTCTTGGCCTATATCACCGCCGCCCAGTTTCCGGAGTTGTATCGCGGTGTGTGGTTAAGCAACCCCAAACTACCGCGAAGCATTCGGATCAATCCTAGCGAACCTTTCAAGGCAGCAAATTTTTTCATCAACGGGACCGATCGGAGCATCGACGTGTTCGCGGAGCGAATTCGACAAAACGGCTATAGCCTACAGATGCAAAGCGGAGAGTTGGATTCGTCGAAACTCGTCGAGGCCCCTTTGCTAGCTCCCGTCCAACGATGGCTTCGATTGCTGGAAGCTTACTGATGAGCCAGTCTCAAAATTCGCTACCGAGGTGGATGGCTTTGATTTTCGGGATAGCCTTGCTGAGCGTGGGGTTGTCGATGCGGTTTGCACCGGCGATTTGGGATGGCCAGCGATGGCTTGCATCGGACACCTTCAGCAAGGTTGGTTTGGTGCTTGTATGCATGTGGCTCGCTTGGCCAGCGGTCGAAGCGATCCGCAAGGCGCCCGGTGGCGCGTTGTTGATGATCGCTTGCACTTTGGTCGTCGGGCTTTTTGTCTATCGCCCGAAAACGATTTACATTACCGGACCATTCATTGCGGTAGCGATAGGGATCGCATTGGTCCGGGGATGGATGAGCAAGAACCGTCGCTAGGCTTCTTCTTCGGCGGAATCCAGATGAGGCTTAGCAAACGGGCTAGATGTTCTGGCGATTTGCAGGATGACGCTTTCGGATTCTGTACCGGGCATGGGGTAGGACACCAAGCGTCGCAATTGAACCGCCTGTAGCATTCCACGGTGGCGAGCTTCGCCGCGTTCCTCGATCCATTTGGGGCCTTTGATGGCCAAGAGTCGTCCGATCTTGTGCCATTCGTCCTTGAGCCAGCCGCAAAGTTTCACCAGTGGCCCGACACCTCTTGCGACGATCGAATCGTAACGTTCCTCTTCCAGCACGGTTTTGACACTCGTTGGATGGACCCGGACATTGAGTTTGAGTTTCTTGACGATGTCTTCGGCGACTTTTGCTTTCTTGGCAACGCTATCGCAAAGCGAGACATCCAGATCGGGTCTTAGGATCGCCAAGAGGATCCCTGGGACACCGCCACCGGTGCCTAGGTCGAGGATTTCTTCGTTAGGTTGCAAGAGTTTCGAGAGTTGGTAGCTATCGAGCAGGTCACGTTGGACGAAGAGTTCAGGCGTCGTGTGCCGAGTGAGATTGATTTTTGAGTTCCAATCCCATGCCAAGGAGCAGTAGTTGGCCAGTTCGTTCCAGAGAGAATCATCGAGGGGTTCGATACCGATCTGAGCGGCGAGGTTTTTGAGGATCAGTGCGTCTTTGGACACAGTGCGAATTAGGCTCCAGGTTAGGGGTGGGTTTTGTCAGAGCATCCTAAGCCTAGAACCGCAGGACTACAAGCTTTCTTTGGTCTTAGGGGGAGCGCATTGGCCCGTCTCTGAGGCCACCACTGGGCTTTAGGCCGTTGGTGGGCTCGATCAATCAAAATTACCCGAAGAACCCTGGCCCGGTTTGATGTACAATATCGCCCCGCTGTTCGTTTGTTTCACTTACCAAACTCGATGAGATTTGACATGAAAACCTCTCTGCTTTGTTTTGCCCTGACGCTTTTTGTTGGTGGCATAGACACCCTCGCTTATGGCCAGGAAGCGACCAAGACCGCCGTCAAGCCGGTGCGAATGGGAACCGGAGCTATGACCTTTGACACCGTCCCGGGTTGGGGACTGCGTCCCGACGGCAAGTCGGCCATCGGTCCTACCCACGGGGCTGTGGTGATCGACAAAGCAGGGAATATCTACACCAGTGCCGATCAAGGTGTTTACGTCTTCTCACCAGATGGAAAGGTCATTCAGAGCTACCTGGGCGGGGACTACACAAGGCTCCATGACATGGAGATCCGCGACGAGGGCAACGGCGAGTTCATCTATGGTGCTCGAAATGCGAATGCCGAGGGTATCAAATTCAATGCCGCAAGCGGCGAGGTCGTGTTACGGCTCAAATACCCTGAGGAGTCGGGGCTGAACCTCAAGCAATTCAATCCAACGGCCATCACCGTTGCGGCCAACGGCGATATCTATCTTTCTAACGGGTACGCCAGCAACCATATCTTCCGATACGACAAAACCGGTAAGTACCTGAGTCACTTTGGAACCCAAGGCAATGGGCTCAAGGAGTTCAATACCGCGCACGGAATGACGCTCGATACCCGCTATACGCCAGCAAGGCTTTTGATCTGCGATCGCAATCACCAGCCTAAGGGACGTTTGGTTCACTACAGCCTTGAAGGTGAGTTCATCGAAGAGGTCATCACAGGACTCGGGATGCCCACCTCGGTTTCAATTCAAGGGGATTATGTATCGGTTCCCGATCTTCATGGTCGCGTTGTCATCTTGGACAAGACCAATACGATCATGGCCGTGCTTGGTCATAATCCGGATCCGGCCAAGGGTGGCAACTACGGCATCCCTCAAGAACAGTGGGTCGAAGGTGTCTTTAGTGGCACCCATGGATCGTACTGGGACAATGAGGGGAGTCTCTATGTCCAAGACTGGAACGTCTCGGGCCGAATCATGAAACTTGTGCGAGTCAAGCCTTAATGGGCAAGCTCATCAATACGACTAATCGGATACTTTTGGTGTTATTCGCCCTACCGTTGGTTTTTGTTTTCATCGGTAGTTTTTGGCTATTACCCAAAGATGTCGAGATGTTTCTCGTGGCGTTAGTCGTGGGTTCGTTTGGGCCATTATTGGTCTTGTACGCACTGACAAGGCCAACGAAAGCCAAGCCTGACACAGAGCTCACAGGAATTCCAGCGGACTCTGAACTTCCCGAGGGAGTCTTCTCGATCCGTTCTTGGATCGGGTTTTTTGGCAATATTCCCTCTGCAGTCATTGTCGATACGAATCAAAGAGAATTGGTTTTCATTCGATGCCTAGGCTCGCTTTTTCCTGATGGAAACAGAACCGATACACATCGAATATCAATCAATGACATTCGATATGTTGAGGAAGAATTTTACTACGGTCGCAGGCAGCTAACGATCTGGACGAATCGAGGGAGTACTGTCTTGAAATCAGACCTCGGCCACGCCAAATACGTTCAGTTAGTGGATTTCCTCAAGGCAAATTTACAAGAGGACGCAAAAAGGTTCCTCAAGCCGGGTCGACGATGAGTCTTTAGCCTGTCATCCCGCCGTCGACCGTGAGGACTTGGCCTGTAACGTAACTCGCCGCCGGGCTAGCCAAGAATAGCACGCATGCAGCCACGTCGTCGGGCTGACCAAGTCGGTTTGCAGGGACGCGTTTCTTGACCTCGTCGACCACAGCATCCCCTAAAGCCTTCGTCATGTCGCTCTCGATGAAACCCGGTGCTACGGCATTGACCGTGATCTTGCGTTTGGCCAATTCTCGAGACAAGGATCGTGTAAAGCCAATCATGCCAGCTTTGGTCGCCGAGTAGTTGGTCTGTCCGGCATTACCGATCAGCCCCGATACGCTCGACATATTGATGATTCGACCGTATCGCTGTCCCATCATGATTCGGGTTGCAGCGCGGCAGCAAAGGAAACAACTCGTTAAGTTCGCTGCGATGATCTCGTCCCACTGTGCGTCGGTCATCCGGGGGAGCAGTGTGTCGCGCGTGATTCCAGCGTTGTTCACGAGGATATCGAGTCGCTTGTACTCTATCTCGACGGTCTCGAACATCTTCTCGACCGAACTGCGATCCGTCACGTCGCATGACATGGCCAGAGCATCACCACCAGCGGCCTTGATCGCCGCGACTGTCTCTTCGAGCTTGGAAGCGTTCCTCGCGACGCACAGCACTTTTGCACCATTCTCTCCAAGCCTTATCGCAACGGCTTGCCCAAGCCCCTGAGAGGCTCCGGTGACCATCGCTACTTGGCCCTGCAGATTCGCCGAAAGTCCCAATGGAGAGGTCATGTGCAAAACTCCTGTTTCATAGAATTATCAGATCAGCCTAATCCCCGAACGCCTCACAAGGAGCCTTGCGGTCGGTTCTCTTGAGGGTGCCAGTAAGCACCCTTCCTGTACCTATTTCGTAGAACTGCTCGACACCCATGGCCAAGAGTCTTCGGAGCGACGCCTCCCACAAAACCGGAGAGACGATCTGCCTTGGTAGCAATCCTTCGAACTCGCTTGCAAGCGTATGCTCCTGGGCATCCACATTGGCCACCAACGGGATCTTCGAATCGCTAAGTCTCACTTTGGCTAACGCCTTTTGCAGCTCGGCGACCGCTGGTTGCATGATTGCCGTATGAAAAGCTCCAGCCACAGACAAACGTATGAATTTGAAACCATCGTCGGAGACTAACTTGCCACAAGCTTCGATCGATTCGGCGTGGCCCGATATGGCGATATTTCCAGGGCACAATAAGTTGGCTGGTTGCAAGATCTGGCCCGGCACACGGGCTCGGTCGCAGTATTCTCGAACTTGGTCGTACTCTAGACCGATCAGACTCGCCATCCCACTTGAAACAGCCGAAGCTGCATCCTGCATGGCTCGTCCGCGGGCAGCCACGAGCATCACTCCCTCTTCGAAGGAGATTGCATCGGCGGCATATAAAGCGGAGTACTCGCCTAGGCTTAGCCCTGCCACGGCGACGACTTGCTCGGCAACCTCAGGCCGCTCAGAGTAGAACTCGGCAAGGGCCGCTGCAGAATGTACGAACAATGCAGGCTGGCAGTTGCTTGTTCGATTGAGTTCCGACTCTGGCCCTGCACTGCAAAGTGCAATTAGATCGAATCCAAGAATGTCCGAAGCTTTGGAAAAAAAAGACTTGGCACGCTCGCTGCGCGAAACCAGAGCAGCGGCCATCCCGACCGTTTGGGCTCCTTGCCCAGGGAATAGCAGGGCAACTTTAGCCACGGTCCCTCCTGTGAACGCTCTAAACTACTCTTTGGGCTGAGCCATCTCAACTACGACGCGACCCATGTAAAACCCACACTTTGGGCATACGCAGTGCGTCGGGACGACCGTGCTGCACTTGCTACATACTTGAAGTTGCTTGGGCTTCTTGTGATGGTGGGCTCGTCTTTTGCCAGATCGAGAGTTGGAATGTCTTCGTTTTGGTACTGCCATGATTCACGTCAAAAAAGACGCTCGACGGATGCGAAAAAGTCTTTGAAACCCGGCGAATAAGGGATCGACGGGCCAGGAAAAATAACTCTCAACCCAATTTCTGTCAAGCCGCAATGGACAAAGCCTAGTCTTTCAGGCCCCTGCGAATGAGCAAAGCCTCGACTCCCGGCTCCTGACCTCGAAAATCGATGTACTGCTGCATGACTTCCCGCGATCCACCCTTGGAAAGGATTTTCTCCCGAAATGAGGCTCCATTGGCACCAGTCAAACCTCCCGATTGCTTCATGAAAGCGTAAGCATCGGCTGCCAATACCTCGCTCCATAAGTAAGCGTAATACCCAGCGGAGTAGCCACCTGACCACACGTGGGCAAAATAACTGCTTCGGTACCTCGGAGGCACCGCGGGCAAATCAATCCCGAAGGCTAAAAGAACATCCTTCTCGAATCTCGCAACATCGCTCGGGATTCGATCAGGAGGTAGAGAGTGCCAAGCCAAATCCAGCAGTGCAGCCGAAAGATACTCAAGCGAATCAAACCCCTTGTTGAACTTGTTGGCTGCGATGGCTTTGTCTAGCAAAGACTTGGGCAGGACATCTCCGGTTTGATAGTGCCGAGCGTAATTGGCTAGGATATCTGGTTCGATCGCCCAGTCCTCATGGAACGTCGACGGAAACTCAACGTAGTCCCTCGGCACGCTAGTGCCCGACAAGCTCGGATACTCGACGGACGAGAAGAGTCCGTGTACGCCGTGCCCGAGTTCATGAAACATCGTCTGAACATGATCGAGGCTCATCAGAGCCGGTTGGCCTTCGGCTGGCGTCGGTATATTCATCACGTTGATGACCACGGGCAATTGATGTAGCAATCGGGCTTGTGAGACCAAGGAGTCCATCCAGGCGCCACCGCGTTTGGAGTCGCGTTGAAAATAGTCGGCGTAGAACAGTCCGATCGGTTTGCCCTCTTGGCCAAGCACATCGAAAACTCGAACACTCGGATGCCACACGGGCAAGTCTTTACGCTCCTTGAACTCCACGCCGTAGAGTTTCTTGTAGGTAAAGAACACACCATTTTGAAGTACACTTTCGAGCTCAAAGTAAGGCTTGATCGCACTCTCATCGACTTGGTATTTCTTGGCCCTAACCTTTTCGGCATAGTACTCCCAGTCCCACGGTTCGACGGGGCCTGTGAGTCCATCCTCTTTCATCGCCTCTGCGATGAGACTCGATTCGGATTTGACCTTCTGGGCAACCCCGGGAACCAAATCCTCAAGCATCTTCATGGCGGCTCGGGGATTGCCCGCCATTTGGTTCTCTAAGGTGTACGAAGCGTGGTTTTCATATCCCAAGAGCTTGGCTCGCTGCGAACGAAGTTTCGCAAGTTCTAAAACAAGAGGCTGGTTGTCGATCCCCCCGTTTTCTCCCAAAGCGCGATTGGAGCTTGCGAGCCACACTTTGCGCCGCAGCTCGCGATTCTTGAGCGAAGTCAGTACAGGCTGTCGCGTCGTGTTGGTGATTGCAAGGAGATATTTACCGTCGTTCCCACGTGCCGAGGCTGCTTGTTTGGCTGCGGCGATTTCGCCATCGCTCATCCCTTCGAGCTGCTTGATATCGTCGACCAGAACCGCTCGTTCTTTGGTGACAGCTAGCAGGTTGTTTTGGAACTGTGTGGTGAGCGTCGACATTCTCTCGTTGATCGAGCGAACCTCGGCTTGCTGGCTGTCGGTGAGTTTTGCTCCGGCGCGGACGAAATCTTCATAGGTCTTCTTCAAAAGTCGTTGTTGTTCTTCGCTGAGTGGCAATTCCTTGCGCTCTTGCCAAAGCTTCTCCACGCGGCCAAAGAGCTTTTTGTTCAGATAGATATCGTCCGAGTGACGCGCGAGTTTCGGAGCGACTGCTTGTTCGATCTCTTGGATCGATTCGTTGGTGTGAGCACCGGCTAAATTGAAAAAAACCGCCGAGACTCGAGTGAGAATCTCGCCGGACTTTTCCATGGCGACTAAGGTGTTTTCGAAAGAGGGCGGATCCTTTTGATCGGCGATCAGGCGGATCTGTTCAAGTTGCTGCTTGAAACCAGCCTCAAAGGCAGCGGCAAAATGCTCGGGCTTGATCGACCCGAAATCGGGGGCCTGAAAAGGTAGTTTACTAGCTTCGAAGAACGGATTGTCTTGGTTCATTGTTTTTGCGGTTGCAAGTGACGTTGGTGAATTGGCTTGAGGATTCTGCGCCAAAAGATTCGCAGAGGCTCCCATGATGAAAAAAGCTTGCAAAGACAAGGCGCAAGCCACAGGCTTTCTACGGGCAGATTCAAAATATCTCGTGTTGGTCATTGGTCTAGGTTCCTTTGGCTGGTTTTCTATTTGGAGTCTATTTAGAGTCTTTTCTTCCATGCTGAGATCTGCTCGGCCACATGCGCCGGGCCACTGGAGCCATAGGATCGATACGAACCTACAGCACCTTCAACACCCAAACTCTTACGCAAAACATCTCCGTCAAAACTCGGATCGACTTGGTGAAAGTCCTCATTGCTCAACTCGACTAAGCTTTTGTTTTGCTCTTTGGCCAGCGCGACCAACGCACCAACTTTGTGGTGCGCAGTTCGCTGCGGTAAACCTCCGAGCATCATCGCTTCCATCAAGGCCGTCGCATCGAGATACCCTTGGTCCAGCCGCTTGGCAATCGACTCGGTCAATAGCACAGCGCCTTGGACTATCGGCACGGCTAACTCCAAGCATGCGATCACTGTATCGAACGCATCAAAAAGCGGAGGCTTGTCCTCTTGAAGATCCCGATTGTAGGCCAGTGGAAGCCCTTTAAGGAGCGTCAAGAGGGTTTGTAGGTTTCCGATCACACGAGCCGACTTGCCCCTGGTTAGCTCGAGCGTGTCGGGGTTGACCTTCTGAGGCATGATCGAACTGCCCGTGCAGAAGGCCTGGGGTAGTTTGATGAATCCAAACTCGGTCGTCGACCACAGGATCCACTCCTCTGCCCAGCCGCTTAGGTGCGTCGCAATCAAACTCAGGACAAAGACCGATTCGACGGCAAAGTCCCGATCGCTGCTAATGTCGATGCTGTTGGCTGCGACCGCTTCGAATCCCAAAAGCTCTGCGGTCATCTGGCGATCGATCGGCATCGAGGTTCCGGCGACTGCAGCCCCACCTAAAGGACAAATGTTGACTCGTCGCCGACAATCGGCCACTCGCGAGCGGTCTCTAGCCAGCTTTTCAATGTAAGCCAACCAGTAGTGGGGGGCCAGGACCGGCTGGGCTCGTTGCATGTGGGTGTAAGCAGGTAGGATCACACCGGCATCTTGTTCGCATCGAGAAAGAAACGCTCGCTGCAAATCGGTCAGGAGTTTATCGACAGTATCTAGCCCATCGCGAACCCAAAGCCGCAGATCCGTAGCGATCTGATCGTTTCTGGAACGAGCCGTATGGAGCTTGCGACCTACATCGCCTAGCGCATCGATCAGAGTTTGCTCGATATGCATGTGGATGTCTTCGAGTTCGATTCGAAAGGGGATCTCGCCCCGCTCGATCTTACCCTGGATCTTCAAGAGCTCGCTTTCGATTTCAAGAAACTCTTTGTCGGTAAGGATGCCTTGTTTGGCAAGCATCCGAGCATGAGCGATCGAGCCTCGAACGTCTTGTTTGTAGAGCCTATGATCGAACGAGATGCTTTCGCTGAATCGAGCTAGGGCTTGATCCATATCGCCCGAAAAAACACCGCTACGGGATAATGAACTCACGATAAGTGACTCAGGAGTTGGTAAGGATGAAAAATGAAGTTGAAAAATGAAGTCAGGGGTTATTCGATCGCAAGGATACTTGCTCTTGAGAGGGTTCCCGAACCGTCGACTCCAGCGACTGCAATGGCTCGGACTCTTTTGGCAGGGTCGCTTGGAGGATCCAATTCGAGACTTCGTGTCTGGGCTCCAACGATGGAGACTTGCCACTTGTCGGCGACCAGTTGATAAACGCACCATCGTCGCAGGGCCTCTGGATTGGGGACTTCCCAGGTGACCTTGGTAGGTTGTGAATCGTTGGCTCCTTTGACAAGTGAGATTTTCGCGGCGGGGACTTTTTCGACGGCAAGCCAGGGAGTTTCAGGGGAGAGGGCTGGGGACAGATAGGTGTTGGCTTTCAAGCGATCCGATAGGCCTTCGCGGTTTTCCATGATCGCCTTCATGCTGAAATGGATCGTACCGGAGCTGCCTTGAAGGGTTCTTGCAAGAAAGACTTGGTCTTCGATTTGTTCGACGCTCAATGGTCGGCTTTTGTCTCCGATGCGGCTGGTAAAAATACCAGGTGCGATGGTACGAGACTTGGTGTTCTGGCCGACCCACCACTGCAAGAGGGCGGGGAAACTCTGTTGCTTGGCATGAATAGGCCAATAGAGTTGGGGTGAGTAGTAATCGCACCAGCCTTCGTTGAGCCATAACTTAGCATCGGCATAAAGTTTTTCGTATTGGTTGAAGCCTTGGACGCTCGCGGGGTACCCGGGCTTCCAGATTCCAAAGGGGCTGATCCCGAATTTGACGTGGGGCTTGGTCTCTTTGATCTGTTGGTAGAGGCTGCGAATGAATTGGTTCATTTGATCACGTCGCCAATCATCGCGACTGAGTTTACCGCCGGCCTGAGTGTACTTTTCCCAAGCCGGATCGTCGGGGAACGGGATATCGTCGATCGGATAGGGATAGAAGTAATCATCGATATGGATGCCGTCGATGTTGTAACGTTTAACGACGTCAAGAAAGACGTTCAATGTATGTTGACGGGATAGAGGTTCACCTGGATCGAGCCACAGGTAAGAGGTTTTGTCGTTGCCATAACGTTTGACCAATTCGGGGTGGGTTTTGCTGATGTGGCTTGGAGACTCGCTGTATTTCTGGCCCGAGTTTCGAGCCCGGTAAGGGTTGAACCAGGCGTGGAGTTCCATGCCTCGAAGATGGGTTTGTTCGATCCAAAATTCGAGTGGATCGTACATCGGCTCTGGAGCTTGGCCCTGCTCTCCAGTCAGGTAGTAGCTCCAGGGTTCTAAGTCACTTCGGTAGAGAGCATCGCAGGAGGTGCGAACTTGGAGGACGATGACATTGAGCCCTAACTCCTGGCAACGATCCATGATGTTGATGGCTTGCGACTTTTGTTCCTCGGTGCTCAAACCGGGTTTGTTAGGCCAATCGATGTTGGCAACGGTGGCGACCCAAACCCCTCGAAACTCTCGATCCAACTCCGGCAAAGGTGGGAAATCAGAATCGCCTTGTCCGAGACTTTTGCTCTGCAGCAATGAGCTCAGCAAAACGAGAGCACCAGCGCATGCGGCGAGCATGCTTGTGAGAGAATGCCTTATTTGCATTGAGTATTTCCGAGGATCAAGAGGATCGATTTGCAACGATTCAATTTAGTGGATGATTGGGCAGATATCGAACCAAGATCTTCCTTGACGCTCCATCCAATCGGTGGATTCGCTGGGGCCCCACATTCCAGTTTCGTAGGTAAACAACTGAGGAGCTGCAGGACTTCTCCAGGCAGCGATGATTGGATCCATGATCCTCCAAGCTTGTTCGACTTCGTCGCTTCTGGCAAAGAGTCCAGGGTCGCCGAGCATTGCATCGAGCAGTAGTCGTTGATAGGCATCGGGAAGTTCTTTGCCGCTGGAGTCAAATCGGAAATCCAATTCGCTCAGTCGCAAGCGCATGTCCGAGTCGGGTACTTTGGATTGGAAATGCATTTGCAAACCTTCGGCGGGTTGGATTTGGATCACCAGCCGGTTGGCTTCGGGTCGGTAGGATTTGTGATCTCCGAAGAGCAGGTGGGGTGGTTCGCGGAATTGGATAACGATCTGCGTGGTACGGCAGCTCATGGCTTTCCCGCTTCGCAGGTAGAAAGGCACCCCTCTCCATCGCCAGTTGTCGATGTAGAACTTCAGTGCGGCGAATGTTTCGGTTTGGCTGTCCTTGGGCACTCCTTCTTCGTCGAGGTATCCTTGGTATTGACCTCTCATGCCGAATTCCGAGAAATCGCTACCGTGGTAAGGTCGTACGGCTTGGAGCACCTTGACCTTTTCGTCTCGGACGAATTCTCCTGTGTAGCGAACAGGGGCTTCCATGGCCGTGACCATCATCAGTTGGAATAGATGGTTCTGAAACATATCCCGCAGAACGCTCGATTTGTCGTAGTAGCCCCCTCGTCGTCCGACTTTGACCTCTTCGGCCACGGTGATCTGAACGTGATCGACGTAGTTTCGGTTCCAGATAGGCTCGAAGATGGTGTTGCCAAAGCGCAGTACCAAGATGTTTTGCACGGTCTCCTTGCCCAGGTAATGATCGATCCGGTAGATTTGGTCTTCGCGGAATGTGCGATGGATCGATTCGTTTAAGCTCTGGGCCGTGGCAAGGTCGGTTCCAAAGGGTTTCTCGATAACCACGCGACGATGCCCGACCGAGTCGTCATGCATCCCGGCCTTACCCAATTGTTCGATGGCTGTCGCATAGAGTTGGGGCATTGTCGAGAGGTAGTAAGTGCGGTCTGTGGGCTGAGACTCTTCGATTTGGTTAAGGAATGCTGCGAGTTTGTGGAAGTCTTCGGTCGCGGCGATATCGGCAGGGTGGTAATAGATGTTTTGAGCGAAGCTCTCCCAAGAGGCTGCATCGAAGTCACCTTTGGAGAATTGGGCGGTTGAATCGGTCAGAGAGGCACGCCACTGCTCGGAGGTGAAGTTGCTACGGGCTACTCCGACGATGCGAGAGTTTTTGGGCAATCGACCGCGCTGGAACTGGCGGTACAGGGCTGGAATCAGTTTGCGACTGGTTAGGTCACCTGAGGCACCGAAAATGACCATCGAGTGGGACATCTAAGCGTTCCTTTTATGTAAGATATGCGGACGACGTTCGCCCATTGTGGCGTAGGCTCGATGCGAATACAACGAGATGCCCCTGAAACATCCAGTAATATCCTATGAACTCTGCCCGCTTTACGCTGTTTTTGATAAGGCATGCTCAATCGGCAAACAATGCCAAGCCTGAGTCGCAGAGGATTCCCGATCCGCCCTTGACGAGCATGGGACTCCAGCAGGCCCAAGCTCTAGCGAGTTTCGTCGCTAATCTTGCACCCAGTCACATTTTTAGCAGTCCTTTTTTGCGGACGCTCCAGACAACGGCACCGTTGGTGAGTTCGCTTGGAATAACCCCGTTTGTAAGGGCTGATCTGTACGAGCAAGGGGGATGTTATCGAGGTTACCGAATCGACGATCGCACACCCCAACCGGGAATGGGGCGATCTGAAATTCAAAAATTGCATCCGACTTGGCACATCGATCCGGCGATCGAGGAATCAGGTTGGAACAAACTCACGAAATACGAAAGCTTGGATCAAGCCAAGCGACGAGCCCTTGGGGTTGCCGGTTGGCTCTCGGGGCACTCCTGGCCGAGCGAATCCCGTGTGATGCTTGTGATTCACGCAGACTTTAAATTCCGTATGCTCGAAGCCCTCTTGGGGGATCCGCAGATCGAAGACAAACTCGATCCGGTCATCAATACGGCTTGTACCACACTGCACTACCGTCAGGGAAACTGGTCGCTAGAGACATTTAACGAGCATGAGCACCTTGAGCCTGCGATGATCACGAGCTAATGCTTATCGTTGTGAGCTTTGCGAAACTAGCTTGTTCGAGCGAAGGACTTTCGAAGTAGTTCGAGGCTCTTTGGGATTGCGGTTTTGTAGTCCTCTTTACCTTCGAACTCCAGAGAAACCCAGCCCCGGTACTTGGCCTTGCGCATCAGTTCTCCGATGCGAGCATAGTCGAGATCCAAGGTGTACCATTCCCCTCCGCCATAGTAAGTCTTGGCTTGTAAGAGGACGGTTTTGGGGGCTAGCTTTTCGAGTTTCTCATAGGGGCTTTCAAGGAAGTTGCCCGTATCGAGAGTGACTTGCAACCATGGTGAGTTGATGGCATCGACGATTCGCAGAACTCCCTCGGGGGTAAGTCCAAGGCCCCAGTGGTTTTCGAGTCCCAGGACCACGCCGCATTTTTGGGCGGTGGGCAAGCAACGTTCAAGGGCATCGATGACCCAGGGGAAGCCATCCTCTTCGGTGTATCCAGGAAGTGGAGGTTCGATTCCTCGATTGGCCATGAGTTCATCGAAGTTCTTGCTCGTACCCCATCGTCCGGTATTGACCCGCATCGTCGGGATCCCCAAGGCATAGCACAGTTCGATTTGACCGATGGTAAGTTCGATGTTGTTGCGTCGGATCTCCGGATCGGGCGATACGAAGCCTTGGTGGGTCGACATTCCGTAGAGAGCAAGGCCAGAGAGCAAGGCTTTGCGTTTGATGTCCTGCAAAGCGGCGCGGCTAAGGAGTTCGGTTTGAGAGATCTGATACAGGAGGATTTCGACGCCGTCGAACCCATACTCACCGGCGATTTCAATGCATTTGCCTACGTCCTTGAACTCGTCATTCTTAAACCGCCAAAGCGAGTAGGTCGAAATGCCGATCGGGAGGGTGGTTCGAGCACCACCGGCAGTCTCCGTTGGGTTAGCCAAGAGCATTGAGGGTGCGTTGGCTAACGCGACACCTGCGACAGACGAGAGCAAACCGCCGAAGTGACGGCGATGGATTTTTGAGTTGTTCATGGTTGTTGAAAGTCCTTCATCATTCATCGTTGGCATCAGACCAAGTGGAACTGGGCTAGGCACCTACCGCAGTACGATTGGGAGTGCCGAGTTGAGGCACACCGATCGAGAGGAAGTTTCCGAGCAATCCGATCCCGTTGGATTGGCTTTTCTCGGGGTGGAATTGAGTTGCAAGCGTGTTTCCCCGTCTGACTGCGGCACAGAACTCGTAGCCATAGTGGCTTGTAAGCCAGTTGTCGCTGGGGTTATCGAGCACTGCGTGGTAGCTATGGACAAAATAGAAGTAGGGGGACAGACCTAGTCCTTGCAGCATTGGATCGATGGCCGGTGGTACTGAACGTACTTGGTTCCAGCCCATGTGAGGAACCTTAAGCGTTGCATCCTCGAAATGGAACTTGATCACTTTGCCTTTGATGATGCCGAGTCCTGGATGCTCGCCTCCCTCGAAGCTCACATCCAAGAGCATTTGCAGACCAAGACAGATTCCGAGGATTGGTTTGTCAGCAGCGATCCAGTCTTCGATGAATCCCACCCAGTCTCTTTGCCGGATTTGGCCGATGGCATCGCGAAAAGCCCCGACGCCTGGGAGGATCAAGTGGCTGGCCGACTTCAGATCGGAAAACGACTCGCTGACCACAGGGGTGCCCCCGGCACGCTCGATCCCCTTCGAGACGCTTCTGAGGTTTCCCATTTGGTAATCGATGATCCCGACGATGGGTCGTTGATTCATCTAGGTGTGTCTCCGAAAAACAGCTCTTCAGGATTTATGCATTGTGGCCAGGAGTAAACGCTACTGGTACACGAAGCGGGCTAGTATAGCAATTCAGCCCATCAGTCGGCAAATTACCGCGAACCGCTTCGATCGACCAATCGAACAATCGACAAGCTGTCTTGGGGGCATTGAAAATCAAATTGTCAGAATTTGTCTCGAATCGAGACAGTGGGCGAGAAAAATTGGAAAAATGGGCAGTTATGGAATGCTAGAATATTGCAGGTTCTAGATGTTCTTTACGTCGCGATGGCGTTTTTTACAACGGATCCATTAAAAAACCCAAACCATTTGGGTTTGATTTAGCAAACCGCTGAAAAAACAGCCATTCGGCAAAACTTTTCACGTTTGGCCCAGCACTTGCATCTACTTCTTTTCATCTCCTAAACGGTCGAATTGGCGAACCAAATTGGTTCCCATGGCGTCGAACGAATAGAGGGAGATCGTTTGGTTCCAACGCATGGAGCTTGTCCCGTTAAGCCAGCGGCGCAGGATCGACTCTAATAGCGATACGGTGCTGTTTGCATGGCAGGAGGCGAGAAGAGGATGAATAGCGATTACAAGATTGCATTGATTAGGGAGTTGCGAGATCAGCAGGTTCGTTTTGCG
This sequence comes from Pirellula sp., assembly GCA_046086605.1. Taxonomy (GTDB): domain Bacteria; phylum Planctomycetota; class Planctomycetia; order Pirellulales; family Pirellulaceae; genus JBKCUI01. Next base: position 17,627 of record JBJSXX010000299.1, read on the forward strand.
CCCCGCAACAAGCGGAGCGAGCAAGCCGACCGAGCCGAAAAGCTCTTGACCGAATTGGATCCGGGCAAGGATTACCCTTTTGATTTCTTGTTTTACCGGGTCACAGAAGTCCGCCCCGATGCGCACTCGATGCGATTGATCAAGGGTCAGGATGCCTTGCATGATCTTAGACTTTTCGTCGAAGACATCACCGACTCGATGAATTTGCGACTCGAAGAAGCCTCCGAACCAGTTCACACGGTTGAAGATTTGAGCAAGCGGTTCAATGTCTCGACCAAAACGATTTCGCGCTGGAGAGATCAAGGGCTCGTTTCTCGTCGATTCATCTCCGAGGGACGCAAGCGCGTAGGGTTCCTGCACTCGAGCGTCGAACGATTCGTCAATCAGAACAAAGTTCGTATCGAGCGCGGTGAACGATTCAGTCAAATGTCGGATCTAGAAAGAGATGACATCATCGATCGAGCACGGCGACTTTCGAACCAAGGCGAGAACCTGACCGAAGTCATTCGTCAAGTTTCCCGTGAAGTTCATCGAAGTGTTGAAACGATTCGTTACACGATCAAGAATTTCGACAGGAAGTACCCAGCCATGGCCGTATTCCCCGAACAACGCGAGACCCTTTCCGAAGAGGATAAGCGAGCTCTGTATCAACAGTACTTGCGAGGTGTTTCCACGATTTTGCTAGCGAAACGCTACAAGCGAACCCGTAGCAGCATCATTCGGATTCTAAGCGAGCAACGGGCTCTGAGGATCAAGGAGTTGGCACTCGATTATGTTCCAAGTCCCGAATTCGATGACGATTCGAATGTCCACGAGATCTTGGCCGAAACACCCAATGCCATTTCGCCATCGCGTAAGATGCGAGCACCCGCAGGACTGCCAGCCTATCTTGCCTCGCTCTACGAAGTTCCGCTTCTAGAGCCACAGCAAGAAGTGCACTTGTTCCGCAAGATGAACTTCTTGAAGTACAAGGCAAGCAAGCTGTTGGACAAGCTCGATCCGAAGGCACCATCGATTGTCCTAATGGATCAGATCGAGAAGCTTTACGAAGACGCCTTGGCTGTGAAGAACAAGATCGTCCAGTCGAATTTGAGACTCGTCGTCTCGATTGCCAAGCGGCATGTCGGAGCCTCGGGGGATCTATTTGGTCTCATCAGCGACGGAAACGTATCGCTCATGCGAGCTGCCGATAAGTTCGATTACACGCGAGGTTTCAAGTTCAGTACCTATGCACACTGGGCGATCCGCAAGAACTTTGCTCGGTCAATTCCAGATGAATTCAAACATCGGGAACGCTTCCGAACCAGTTCCGAAGAGATCTTCCAAAGCCGAGAGGATGCCCGTGCGGATCACTTGGCCGTCGAAATCGATCAGCAATCCCGAGCCGACCAAATCGGCAAGATCCTTCATACGCTCGATGAACGCGAGCAACAGATCATCGTTTTGCGTTTTGGACTTGGGCAAGGTTCCGAACCCCGGACGCTCAAAGAGGTCGGTGAAGAACTCGGGGTCACCAAAGAGCGGATCCGTCAGTTGGAGCTCAGGGCTTTGGCCAAACTCCGCAACGCTGCCGAGCGAGAAAAGATCGACGAGCCTGAATAAGCTCGGGATTGCTCAGTCGATGAAAACAGTCAAGCCCCGCGACCGGTTCGGTCGCGGGGCTTTTTGTAAAAAAGACCTTTTTGCAATCTTTTTGCGTTAATAAAATTGAACTATCTGCAAAAATTGCTAACATTCGTTATCCATGGTGGACTTAGGATCAGCTTCCTCGACTTTCTCCCGAAATCAAATGATGGCCTCCTCCGATTTACTCAAGAGACGTTCTGGATTCACCCTCGTAGAGCTTTTAGTCGTTCTGGCGATTATCGGTATCCTAGTCGGGCTACTGTTGCCGGCGGTACAAGCGGCCCGAGAAGCGGCTCGGAGAGCTCAGTGCATGAGCAATCAGCGCCAAATCGGACTTGCCTTGATGAACTACGAAAGTGCTCACCGCAGGTTGCCAAGCGGCTGGGTCGATTGGCGTCAGACCAAAGCTCCGGGTTGGAGCTGGGCTCATGCAATTTTGCCATTTATGGAAGCCCAAGCGATCTACAACGGGACCGATCATCGCTTTAGCATTGATGCTCCGATCAACCAGCAGAGTCTTGTGCAAGTCGTCCCGACCTTCATCTGCCCATCGGATATCAATGGAAACACGTTTGAAATCGGCATGGATACCCATGAAGAGGAAGAGGAAGAGCACGAAGGCCACAATGTTGACGAGGGCGAAAAGCTGTTTCGGGTAGCCAAGTTCAATTATCCCGCGGTGTTTGGAACCATGGAAATCGAAGAGGTTCCCTACAACTCCAATGGCACCTTCTATGGCAACTCCACCATTCGCTTTAAAGATATCCCGGATGGACTCAGCAACACGATGATCGTCGGCGAGCGATCCAGTCGCTTGGGCGGTTCGGTCTGGCATGGTTGGATCGCCGAGGCTGCAGAACCCGGTGCAAGATTCTTAGGAGTTTCAGACCACGCACCTAACAGCAAGGTCGGTCACTTCGAAGACTTCTCCAGCCAGCATGGTCCTGGGATCCACATCGTTTACGGCGATGGCTCGACAAGACTTATCTCCGATACAATCGACTTGGATATCTACCAAGCTCTGTGCACCCGCCAAGGTGGCGAGATTGTTAAGAGTCTCGATTGATCACTTCGGTCCAAGGCTTTGTTCACAAGGCTCTTTAACCATCGATTGTCTTTTGCAATCCTTCGATCATGCCTCGAGCTTGCTCGGGATTTTTATCGAAAAGATCCAAACTCTCGCTAGGGTCACTCTCTAGATCGAACAATTGGTACTTTGGAACTTTGGTAGGGGTAAGTCGCAGTTCGACGTTATTGGCTCGCTGAGAATCGCTTCGCACGAGTTTCCATCGGCCCTGGCGATATCCAAAGTTTCCCGATTGACCGTTGTCTTGAACGACCAGGCTATCTCGTCCTTTGCCGTTTGGATTCAAAAGTAACTCACTCAGATCGACACTGTCTGGGCAATCGGCTTTAGCCACTTGCACTTGAGCAAGCGAAGCGAGAGTTCGTGGGTAATCGATCGTGCAAATGACTTGATCGCTGACCCTGGGGGAAATTTTTCCTGGCCACCAAGCGATCATCGGTGTACGTACTCCACCTTCGTAGACATTGTATTTTCCGCCACGAAAAGGGCCGTTTGGATCGTGATCGCCTAGGTCCTCGATAGCTCGGTCTTGGTACCCGTCGTCCAGGACCGGTCCATTATCGCTGCAAACCAAGACCAACGTGTTTTGATCGAGATTGCATTCTTGGAGCGTCTTGATGATCTGGCCGACAGACCAATCGAATTCGACGATCGCATCACCTCGTGGACCATGCTTGGTCGATTGAGCGAATCGTTCGTGAACGATCCGAGGAACGTGGATCGCATGCGAGCAGAAATACAAAAAGAAGGGCTCCGACTGATGGGCTCGAATCCACGTGTCTGCTTGGCGAACCCAATGGTCCGAGAGATCCTCGTCACGAAACCTTGCTTTGGTTCCACCTGTGTAGAATCCAATGCGGCTGACACCATTGTGGATCGTCGCGTTATGACCGTGAGACCAGTTCATCTTGAGCTTATCGCGATGCGTCAAACCCGTTGGATGGCTATCGCTGGGTTTGGTATCGCCAACCCATAGTGGATCCGAAGCTTCGAGGCCTAAGACGCGATCGTTCTTGACGAAGACTTGGGGAACACGGTCATTGGTTGTCGGAAGTAAAAAGCATTCGTCGAAACCGAAATCCAGTGGCCCTGGGCGGAGTGTTCCGTTCCAATCAGGTCCCGAGGGACCACCGAGTCCCAAGTGCCATTTGCCAATTGCTGCCGTCTTGTAACCTGCCCCCTTGAGCAGGCTTGCAATCGTCGTAGTTCCTGCCGGAATGATCGAAGGGCTGTTGGGTGGTGCCACACCAGTTCCCTTTTGCCGAAATGCATACTTGCCCGTCAGCAATGAGTAACGGGTTGGAGTGCAGGTCGAGGCCGAACAATAGCCACTGGTGAATCGGATGCCTTGCTCTGCAAGTCGATCGATGTTGGGGGTCTCAATGGTCTTGGCACCGTTGCAACCAACGTCTCCATATCCTAAATCATCGGCCAGAATGACAATGAAATTGGGTTTCGAAGCTAAGGCCGAGCTTGGTGATGATTTTTGCGAAGCTTGCTGCGCAATAGCCATCGATGGGTTTAACCAGATCCAGATGGTTGCAATCTTGAGGATGAACTTGGTAGCTTGGGTTCGCATAGTTTGAGGGATGTTTACGTGGTTTTGGAAAAGCAGTTTTGTTTGTGGTACAATCCGGAGGTCGATTTTAGTCTTCCCTCCCGACCTCTACCACCCGCCATGCCTCGCCCCTTGAATACCCATCGCCCCTTAGGCGTGATTCGTTGGACCCTAGGGCTTATCGCTTGGATCGCGGTTTCGGGTATCGGTCTTTCGCAAGCCCCGATCGAGCTTGCCAATCGAAGAGAACTCTTTGTCGATCGTTTTCTCATCGAAAGCATCGAGGGTTTGAGCCTAAAGTTGCACGAGCCCAGACCGACTGCCGCGATGGATCAACCGGCCAATGATATGGAGTATGGCACGATCATCCACGATGGTGCTTTGTACCGAATGTACACGCGCGAAGGTCGAGGCGCGAAGTTCGATGGCGATGATACGGAGGTAACTCGATACTGCGAGAGTCATGACGGAGTCCATTGGACGAAACCCGAACTCGGACTGGTCGAACTCGACGGATCGAAACAAAACAACGTCATTCTCAAAGAAGCCCCATTTTGCCACAACTTTGCTCCTTTTCTTGATGAGAATCCAAACTCGCCGAAAGAGAGTCGTTTCAAAGCGTTGGCCGGAACGATCAAATCAGGTTTGGTTGCATTCGAGTCGGCCGATGGAATTCGCTGGTCGAAGATCCGCAATGAGCCCGTGATCCAGTACACCCAAGAATACGCTTTCGACTCGCAGAACGTTGCGTTCTGGTCCAGCCATGAGGGTATGTATGTTTGCTACTTCAGGCATTTCCTCGATGGCAAACTCCGTTCGATCTGCCGAACGACCTCAAAGGACTTTATTCAGTGGACCGATCCGATCCCGATGCGTCCGAATTTGCCCAGCGAGCATCTCTACACATCGTTGACGCATCCTTATTTTCGAGCCCCGCATATCTACATTGCAACTCCCACTCGTTTCTTTCCAAACGCAAACAACCGCACCGATATCCTATTTATGACCGCCCGGGGCCAAAGCGCTTTTGATCGTACGTTTCGTCAAGCGTGGCTCAGGCCCGGATTGGATGCCGAGCGATGGGAGAACCGCGCGAACTATGCAGCTTGGCATGTCGTCCAAACCGGTCCAGAAGAAATGTCGCTCTACACGACACCCTTTCGAAGATTCACGCTTCGACTCGATGGCTTTGCTTCTCTTCACGCCGATGCTGACGTGGGCAGGATGACGACCAAGGTCTTTACCATGGCAGGCGATCGGCTGGTGATCAATGCGTCGACAAGTGCCGCAGGATCCATCCGTGTTGAACTCGTCGACTCCAAGGGCGAAGCGTTAGATGGCTTTCGCATGGACGAGTGTCAACCGTTTGTCGGCGATGCGATTGGAGCAACGATCCAATGGAAGTCCAATCCAGACATGCGAAAGCTCAAAGGACAACCGATTCGAGCCCGATTTGAACTTCAGGATGCGGATCTCTATGCGATCGAATTTCAGGCCGACGAGACTCGGCAAGTGGATTTCCGCAAGGATCTTCGAGGGCTCTTCGAGCAACGTTGTTTCGCATGCCACGGAGCTTTGAAGCAGGAGGCGGGTTTGCGACTAGACACGGCGGCTTCGATTCGTAAAGGGAGCGATTCAGGCCCAGTGGTCGAACCTAAAGAATCAACCAAAAGCCTTCTTTTGAAACGAATCACCTCACAGGATCCAGCCCTGCGGATGCCACCCGAAGGCCATGCTCTGGAGGAGTCCCAGATCCAAGCCATCGCAGATTGGATCGATCAGGGGGCAGCGATTCCCACAAATGACCAACCAGAGCCAGATCCCAACGAACACTGGGCCTTCAAGCTACCGACGCGGCCAGTGGTTCCAATCGTCGATGGGGCTCAGGGAACTACCGCCCATCCGATCGACGCATTGATCCAGGCCAAGTGGAAGGATCAGGGAGTCTTGCCACAGGGACAAGCAGATGCGGCGACGCGACTCAGGCGTTTGTACTTGGACTTGGTCGGACTACCTCCGAGCCCAGAAACCCTCGAGAAATTCTTAGCGGATCCTTCCAAGATCGCCTATGAAAAAATCGTCGATGATCTTTTGGCTTCTCCGCAATATGGAGAGCGATGGGCAAGGCATTGGATGGATATCTGGAGATATGCGGATTGGTTTGGCCGTCGGTATGTACCCGATGTGTGGAACAGTGCGCCTCAGATATGGCGTTGGCGAGATTGGATCGTCGATTCGCTCAACGAGGATCTCGGGTACGACCAGATGATTGGGCAGATGCTCGCGGCCGATGAGATCAAGCCGGGGGATCCAAAGTCAAACGTCGCGACCGGTTACTTGATCCGTAACTGGTATGCGCTGAACCCGAACGATTGGATGCGCAGCAATGTCGAGCATACGAGCAAAGCATTCCTCGGTTTGACCTTTCACTGTGCTCACTGCCACGATCATAAGTACGATCCGATCTCTCAGGAGAACTATTTTCAGTTCCGGGCTTTCTTTGAACCGATTGCAGTTCGCCAAGATCGATCGGCAGGACAAGCAGATCCAGGACCCTTTCAAGAGTATGAGTACAGCACACTTCGCAAGGTTCAGCGACTAGGTCGCGTTAGCATCTATGACAAGTCTCCCGAGTCACCGACTTGGTTCTACACCGGTGGGGACGAGCGGAACCGCCAAAGCGACCGAGAATCGATTCGGCCCGATGTTCCGGAATTTCTTAAAGCAGCTGATGAGCAGTCGATCCAGACGATCCGCTTGCCACCTCATGCCTGGTACCCGGGGCTTGATCCGAAGATCACAGAGACGATCATCCAGCAGGCTGACCACGAGCTCGCAGAGGCAGTCAAGGAAAAAGACCAGCTCCAGAAGTCCTACGAGGAGTTGATGGCTACGGAATCGACCAAGTTGGATCAGCAAAAGCATCGAGAGCGTGTTGAGCAACTTCAAAATCAAATTGATGAACTCGAAAAGCAGGAGGGAGAATCCAAGAGCTTGGCCCTTTCAGGTGAGCAATCGCTCTTGATGGATGCGGCTAGTGGAAGGCGTATGATCTACCGATCGATGCCCGAGATTCCTTCGGTTTTGCAGGGGGATCAAGTGGATTTTTTGGTTCGCATCTTGGCCGACACTCATTTCAATTTTCAGCTCACACGAAACAGTTCAACCGGAGCGACCGCAACCTATGTAGGCTTTGAAAAAGGCGCGATCAAATCCTACAAACCAGGATCGTTTGATGAGTTTGAAGTCGGCAAGTTCGACCCGAATCGGGATCACGCGATCCGAGTCCAAATGACATTGCATCCCGATACAGATCAGTGCACCTTGAGAGTCGTCTCAGTTCCTGATCAAAGACCGCTGGTCGAGGGTGCGACGATCGCTTTGAACGGCTGGAATCCTGTCGGCGATCCCACCAAAGGGATCTTGTTCGATGCTAGGCCCGGTTCTGTCGCAGTCCTAGACGATTGGCGGTACTCCAGGGCCCGGTCGGATCAGAACTCAGAGATCGTTCCCATCATCGATTTTTCATTCGAAGCCGACAAGCACGCTGAAAAAAGCGATCTGGTAGGTAGTCTCGATTGGGTTTCGGCCAACGACTATTCGATCGCTCCGGCCAGTTCGACGATTGTTCGCAAATTGCCTTCCGTGGCATTGAGCAAACTCCACAAAGAATTGGAAGCTGCCAAACGTGCTCTAGATCGCATCGGGATGAAGCTGCATGGCGCAGAGGCAAAAGTCCTTTGGAAGCAATCCACTTGCAGTGAAATGAACTCGATCATTCAGGCCGAGCGAGCGAAATACATCCCTGAGTTGCAAGCCACTGCGGAGGATGTCCAACGACTCTCGCAGCAAGCAAGCATCCAGGAGAGTTTAAGCCAGTGGCATAAGAAATCCTATGAGTGGAACATCGGCCAGGAGCAATTAGCACAGGCCGAGGCATTGGCTCCTGAGGATGCCAACCGGGCTAAACAGATCGAAAGTGCCAGCTTGAATTTGGCAAAGGCACAAGCGGAGTTGGATGCCGCCGCGCAACTCAAGGATCAAGCCCAAGGAGCAGAGCCATCCAAGGCGAGTTATAAGGCACTCTCGACACAGTATCCAAAAATCAGTAGCGGTCGACGAAAAGCCTTGGCTGCATGGATCACTTCGACGAAGAATCCACTGACGGCGCGTGTCGGTGTGAACCATCTGTGGATGAGGCACTTTCATCAACCGCTGGTCAAGACCGTGTTTGATTTCGGACGCAATGGAGCCAGTCCCAGCCACCCGGAGTTGCTTGACTGGCTGGCCGTGGAGTTCATGGAATCGGGCTGGAGTCTCAAACATCTCCATCGACTCATCGTCACCTCGGATGCTTATCAGAGTCTCTCATCAGCAAGCGGGAATCCATCGCATCAAAAGGATCCCGAGAATCGGTGGTATTGGCGGATGAACGCAGGACGAATGGAGGTCGAAGTCCTCAGAGATTCCATCCTGCAAATTGCTGGCAAACTCGATCCGACGATGGGTGGCCAAGAGTTAGAGAACAAAGACATCTTCACGACGTGGCGACGAAGTCTTTACTACTGTTGCCAACCCGAGGAGGATGGCAAGAGTTCATTGGGGATGCTCTTTGATGGGCCCGATGCGAGCGACTGCTATCGACGTACTCGAACCGTGATCCCTCAGCAGTCTTTGGCTCTGACCAATAGCCCGCTGGTACACGAACTGAGCCCCTTGATCGCCCAGCAAATCGAATCGCGACTAGCCCTTGAGACTCGTGCAGACTCCGATCGCTTCGTCGATGCGGCTTACCGGACAATCCTTGGTCGATCTCCGAGTAGCCAGGAATCGGAGTTATGCCGAGACTACCTTAGTGATACAACCCAAACGCAGTCGCTTCGTGCAAGTCTGGTTCGAGTCTTGCTCAACCACAGCGACTTTATCACGATCCGTTGAGAGGCTCGAGGCAAGTGATGGTTCCTAGAAATCGTAGGATGTTCCTGGCTGACTATGGGATGGGGTTTACCGGACTGGCCCTGGGTTCAATGCTTGCCCAAGACAAGATCGTTCGGGGTGAGAGTGTCAAGTCGCTTGAGCCAAAGGCCAAGAGTGTGATTTGGGTTTTTCTCTCGGGCGGTTATAGCCATGTCGAGACGTTTGACCCCAAACCGGCTCTCAACGAGCATGCGGGCAAGACATTCGATCAAACACCGTTTGCCAATCCAGTCGATTCGCCGCTGCACAGAAAACGGTTTCGTTCGGTGCCTGCCGAAGAGATCAACGTGCGCGATGTGTATCCGACCATTTATCCGATGCAAGTTGGTTGGAAAAAGTGCGGCCAAAGCGGTATTGAAGTGACCGATTGGTGGCCCCATCTAAGCCAGCAAGTCGATCAGTTGTGTTTCGTTCGCAATATGTGGACGACCGACAACGACCATGCAGCCGAAAACCAGATCCATACCGGGCGACATCGGCTCGATGAACCTCAACCGAGCATCGGAGCTTGGGCAAACTATGGCTTAGGTAGTTTCAATGAAAACTTGCCGAAGTTCGTTGTGCTCGGTGGTCCTACAAGGTCCGACACGAGGCAATCGATCGACTCTTACTATCTCGGGCCGCAGCATGCGGGGGTACCTCTGACGCTCGATCCGAAAAATCCTCTTCCATTCGGTCAGCGGTTCGACAAGCAGACCGCCCAGGAACAAGCCAGGGAGTATGAGCTGATCGGTAAACTCAATGGATTGTTGGGTGTCGAGTACCCCGAGGATGATGAACTGCGAGCTCGGATCAAAGCGTATGAGTTAGCATTTCGTATGCAGGCTTCGGTTCCCGAGGCAATCGATATGGCCAGTGAGACAGAGCAAACTCGAAAGCTCTATGGCTTGGACCAGGAAAATACGAAGGTCGCAGGGGAGAGATTTTTGGCAGCAAGAAGATTGGTCGAACGGGGAGTGCGGTTTGTTCAAGTTTTCCCGTCAGCCTACGGGGTCTGGGATTCCCATCAGAAACTCAAAGAGAATCATACGAAGCTATGTGCAAGTGTCGATTTGCCGATCGCTGGTCTGGTAACTGATTTGAAGCAACGCGGGCTACTGGAATCGACGGTCGTTGTTTTTTGTACGGAATTTGGACGTACGCCTGGATTAGAACGCCGAAGCGGCGGGGTCGATGGACGAGACCATCATCCCAATGGCTTCACGATTTGGATGGCAGGAGCAGGCATAAAGCAGGGGTTTGTGCATGGCCAGACCGATGAACTTGGCTACCACGCCTTAGGGGAAGGTCACTATGTAACGGATCTGCATGCCACCGTTTTGCACCTTTTAGGGCTTGAGTCTAGGAAGCTTGAAATTCCGGGCCGCAAAAGGTTGGATATCGATCATGGACGCGTCATCGACGATATCCTGGTCTAACACGTCCTAGGGTAGTCGACACGCTCATGGAGGTGTTGCACAATAGGGCAGCGGTTTTATGTGGAATCTGGCAAAGCTTCAACCCACAAGAAGCAACGCATGGAATCGTAAACCATCCCACATGTCATCATCGAAGAAAGATTTATGCATAAGGAAATTCAGCCCAGCAAAGAGCAAATCGAAAGTGCCAATTCCAGTAGCGTCGGGATTGTTGTTTCGCAATACAACGAACAAATCACGAGCAAGTTGTGCCAAGCTGCTATCGAAACCCTAGTCCATGGTGGTATCGCCCGCGAGAGAATCATGATCGCGCGAGTCCCCGGTGCTTGGGAGCTTCCATTTGCAACCCAACGATTCGTATCGGCCCGAAGCATCGCAGGCGTGATCGCCTTGGGAGCTGTCATCAAGGGGGAAACCACCCACGATCAGCACATCAATCGGGCGGTCAGTTCGGCTCTGATGCAGTTGTCGCTCGATCATAACAAGCCGATCGCCTTTGGATTGCTCACCGTCAATACGCTCGAGCAAGCACTTCATCGCAGCGGCGGCAATAAAGGCAACAAGGGCCAAGAGTGTGCCGAGGCGCTGCTTGGTTGCTTGCGGTTGGGTCGAGCTCTCGATGGATTCGACGAGTGATCGTACGGCTAGCCATTTCGTCAGAAAAAATTCCTGAGAAACCTTAAAAACCATGCGTAAATCGATTTGCTATCATAGCGATCGATATTGACCTAGGGGGTCAAAAATGCGATTTCTCCACGATGGTTTTTTCTCGTTCCCAAAGGTTGGATCGGCGAAGGCGGATTGTACGCGAGTCTGCAGCAAACGACGCTGCATTGGCTGCAGATTACGCGCGCTTGCAGAAGAAGAGTCGCAGGAATCTATCGAGCGACCACGACTCCTTTTTGTCTGGGGAAGAGAATCCTAATTACAGCCAAGATGTTCGAAAGACCTGTCAGCAGCGGATCGTGCAGTGGATCCCTGTTCGCACCAGTTCGCTCTCGACATTTATTGCATCTTCGTGGGTGATCTGGTCGCTTTTGCTGGCAGCACATTATCTGCTGCATACCAGTGCGAATTCGCTGGGGCGTTCTCCCGTCGCAGTGTTCCAGTTACTGGATTTGCGAAGTCCCCATAGCATCGCCAATTGGATGACTTGCCAACTCTGGCTCCTAACGGCATTTGCATCCTGGCTGGTCTATAGCATCCGACAGCATCGCCTAGACGACTTCTCTGCCACCTATCGCGTCTGGTTTGTTATGATCGGCATTTCGCTCTTCTCGTGCTTTGATACGGCTACCTCAGCGACCTATCTGCTGGGCCAGTCGATCGATCCGTGGACTCGACGAGAAATCGGTTATGGTGGATGGCCATTGCTGTTGGCAGCCTATGCGTCCATTGTCGCCTTGGTAGGTCTACGCTTGTCCAGTGAGATGAGAGTGTCTCGCGCTGCCGTTGGGCTATGGTTTGGTGGGTTGTTTGCCTGGGGTTGCGCAGCACTTCTGGGTACTGGGTTGCTCAAGCTCCAATGGGCTCCTGGGACGATCGATCTGATCGTGGGTGGTTGTTGGCTAGGTGGCGTTTTGGCGGTCTTCCAATCTGTCGGATTGGTGCTGCGACGATGCTATATCCAAGCCCAGCATCGTTTCTTGCAGAGAACGATTCTTTCCAAACCCAAAGTCGCTTGGGAAGACCAAGAGTTGGAATCTGAGTCAGACGTAGAATCCAAAGATGAGAATCAAGAGCTACCCAAGAAATCTTGGTTGCCTTGGAAACGTAAAGTCAATGACCAAGATCCCAGCGAAGATTCGCAAGAAGAAAACAGCAAGCAGAAATTAGAAAAAGAAAAAGAACAGAAAACCAAACGCCCCATGCGTCTCTTTGGACTGTTCCCACATCGCTCCGAACGCAATGAACAACTCGGTGGTGTCGAACCCTTGAGAGTCGATGAACAAGTTCCCGTCGATCAAGGGCTGACCAAAAAATCCAGTTGGTTCTCGCCAAGTGGTCAGACCCAAGACGTAAAGCCCAAGTCCAAAGAGTCACCTCAAGCAAGCAAAGTTGATACCACCAAGTCAGAGAATCCACCTGCTGAGAAAACCAAGCGATCCTGGTTTAGTTCTCGTGCGGACAAGCAGAATTCAGAAACGATAGCACAGGAAACAACTGCTAACGAGCCTGCGACGAAAAAGAGTTGGTTTGCATTTGGTAAATCGAAAACAAAAAATGAACTCGATACCGACACGAGTCCAAAGCCAGCAACCAAACCAGAAAAAACACGTGTCTCTGAGCCACCAAAGGCAAAGGAACCTGAAACCGTCGAATCCTTCGAGATCATTGATGAGGAAACTTCCAAGCCTGGAAAACTCAAAAAGAAACTCTTTGGATGGTTTGAAGGTTTGAAGCTCAAGCCACCGAGCGATAAAGCAGCACAGGAATCGGACTCTTCGAAGGCTCCTACAAAAGCAACATCAAGCACCTCGAGCCCTGTCTCGAACGCTCCGACGAGCAATCCGACAAGTGGAAATGAAAACGCAGGGAACTCTCCTAAGAACCCATCATCGAAGAACGACTATGATGAAGAGGAGTCCGACGAGGACTACAGCGATTATCGCAACCTGAGCAAAGCTGAGCGGAAGCGTCTGAGACGCCAACAGAATGACCGAGGAGCGGCTTAGCCATCCGGCTCTGGATTCTTTACCAATCAGAAATTTTTGGCTGAAATAAATTCCTCCCGAACGTCGGTTTTTTAAGCTTTCCTCTGGTCGCTTGTTGCTCTATAGTTGCCTTTGTGCGAGTTGGAAAGACTCGCACGTATGCCTCCGATCGTTTTTCCGGCTGAGGGACCATAATTATGCGTTGGCCCGAATCGTTCCGGCGAGTGCAGTAGCACGCTTGATTCGCGCCAGTCTCGCAGCGGCTCCGTGTCGTGCCGCAAACGGTCGGAGGATTTTCTTTTTCTGGGATGAACCTCTAACACCCAGCCCCTCTCTGATAGCTGTATGTTTGATCGTGTTCGAACCACAGCGAAATGCTGCCATCGCTGTGGCATAAAAATTGTTGGCGGTCCTCGGTCTTGCTCTGATCCGACTGTAGTGGATCTTGCTAAGACGCGCCCGACATTGTTGTGATTTTGAAAAATTCGATCGGACGGCGCGTTTTTGAAAAATCGATGCTCAAAGCGTTCGCGGTCCGAGATAATAGTTCGTTTATTCTTTTGACTTCTTGATATT
>JBJSXX010000300.1:0-2033 GCA_046086605.1 Pirellula sp.
CCCAACTGGCTTTACCGGCGAGTTGCAATGACTGCTGGTTAGGTGGAGGAATCTGATCTGGATTCATCGTCCAATGACCTAGCAAGCCATGGTCGAGCTTGGATGAGTCGGCATCTGCGGGAGTACTTTGGGGTCGCTGAGGATGGACAACGATTTGGTAGACGCCGTCTTGAGGAACCACCACCTCTTTCATGCGCCCTGATTCGCCATCTTTTGAATTCCAAGTCAAGCTTGCCGAAGGCCTCATGTTGGGGATCCAACCGTTTGCATTGGGCTCGATCAGGAGCAGATCGTTGGCTTTCGAAGCCGTGACGCGAACTTGGAATCTCCCCCGTTCGGGTAATTCGCGGAGCGATAATTTAAAGTTCGCTTGAGGCCCATAGGTGCTTGATTCTCCGAATATCTCAGGGCTAGGGATGGCCGATCGGAGAGCAAGCCCATTGGGTAGCAGTTCATAAGCTTTCCCTTTCGGGTAGCCTTCATTGCCTCGCATGCACGCGAAGACTGCATGATGGATCCCTTCAAAATCACGCCAACCTCGGACGGTGTCGTTGCCTTGATAGCCTTCGATAAAACGAAATTTTCGCTGGAGACGAAACCGTTCGAATGGGAAAGGTTTGATCAGGTCCGGTTCGGTGACGATGAAGTCCGAGTTTGCAAGCAGATGATTGTTTGCACCGAGGATTAGCTGCTCGCTCGATGGATTCGTATGGATCGATTTCCCAAGATCCATACGAAAGAACTCGATGGATGGAGGAACGTTTGGGTCAACGAGTGCCGCATCCAAGGCTTCGTCGGCGATTTTGAAATAGGTTTCGAGTTGCAATGGGTTGATCGCAAGCGTGTTCGCTTGATTGGTAAAACCGTCTCGGGAAAGTGCATCCGGAGGAAGTGTTTCGGTTAGATTGCGATCGATGCCCAAGAGGGTTTTTAGGGTTCGGTCGTATTGCGGGACGGTTAGTCGACGCATCGATCCGTTTCGAGGTGTAGGCCGGGTTTGAGCAGCATGGAGTGCATCGGTGAGCCACTGTGTGAAGACTTGTCGCTGCTCCGGAGTGGGTTGCGGCTGGTCTTCGGGGGGCATTTTGCCTTCGCTGACCTGATCGAGGATCGCTTGCCAGAGTCGAATGCTCGAATCGGGCAACGAATCATCGAGGTTATCGACGCGTATCCCCGATTCGCGATTCTCTTCGTTGTGGCAACGGGTGCAGTTCTGCTCGATCCATGGTGCGATTTGCTTGCGAAAATTGTCGCTCAATGTCTCGGGGGTGGACTGAGCTTGTGCGAACAAAGGAACCAGTAGGATACCAAGCAGAATCAGTACACCGAGTTTGTTTGTCAACGGGCAGAGCGTATGGAACAGGGATCGGTAGTTCATTCGGACTGTAGGTAGGAGGGCTGGGGGGCAGGAGGGAGCGATTGTGGGGGTCGTGCTGCTTGCAAGGACAGGTTATCGCTTCGCCTTGGGTAAATTCTACTAGAAATCTTTTGGATTTGCTCAAGCCTCTGAAAAGTGAGCCATATTCGAAGATGAATCAGGTTTCCGCGTTTAGTTGCTCAGGTGCACAGATGGCAAGGCGAATCGCACGAATTGGATTGATACTGGCAGTTCCGATGCTTGGAGGCTGCGGCATGTGTCGGAGCATCGAGCAGTGGAAGTGTGACAATTGGGGAATGTGTCATTTCGCCCCGAACCGAGCTGGAGTTTATGCACCGATGTCGGTTCAGCCAACGTACGGCGCACCGATGGCTTATGGAACGTCCGTCGCTCCGCCTGCCGGGGCCATGGCACCTACTGCGATGCCCCCTATGGCAGGATCGCCTGCACCGTCTGGGGTTACGATCGGCAACCCGTCAAATCCCGGCTGCAAAGACTGCAACCGCTAATCGCGCCGATCTTCATCGGGCCTATTTCAATTCCTCGCCGTTGGCTGCGGGTTAAACGGCTGTCCTCAGCCGTTTTTCCGGTCGCTTTAGCGACGCGTCTTTGGCTGTTAATGTCGATGATTTCTCGGAAACCATCGACTAGCGCC
>JBJSXX010000301.1:0-8333 GCA_046086605.1 Pirellula sp.
TGAAAGCACCATCGGCTCGGCGGACTCGAATAACCCGCGATCTGACTTCGTTGCGATTTGCGTCGTCGATAGTTTGGGTGTCCCAGGCTGGATTGTCGAGAAGGCTAAACAACTCGTTGGAGAAGAAACACCTCTAAAACCGCACCAGATTCTCATAAGCGCTACGCATTCCCATTCGGCTCCGGCCATCATGGGTGCGCATGGAACTCCCGCCCAAGAAGACTATGCATCTCAAATGCCCCGTTGGATCGCCGAATCGATCATTGAAGCCTATCGAAAGCGTTCAGAGGCCCGAATCGGCGCCGGTGTGTCCAATGCGGATCGTTATATCTACTGTCGTCGATGGTTCATGGAACCTGGGCACGCCGGCGGCGTATTGTTCAGTGGACGCGAGAACAATATCGTGGCGATGAATCCCGGTCACGATTCGCCCTATAAAATTCGCCAAACTGCCGAAGTCGATCGCACCATTCCGTTCCTTTCGGTGCAAACGATCGATGGTAAACCTCTGGCCCTGCTCGCCTCGTTCTGCACGCATTACGCTGGAGCCCCTGCCCTCTCGTCAGACTACTTCGGTGTTGTCGCTAAAGAGCTGGCCCAAGCACTCCGGCCCGAAGACCCGAGCAGCTTCGTAGGGATCATGGCAAACGGAACCAGCGGAGATGCCAACTGCATCGACTTTGCTCGCCCTGCGAAACCCTTCAACTACCATGAAGTGGGCACGTATGTAACCCAGCGTATCCTAAGTGCTTTACCCGAAGTCAAGTACTCAAACTCGATGGGGCTCGATAGTCGACTCGAGTATCTTACCGCCAAAGTGCGGTTGGCTGATCAAGAGGAACTCCAACAAGCCAAGGCTTATGTTGAATCCAAGCTAGCCGACCGCTTGCCCAGCAACATCGAAGAGAACTACGCTCGCGAAACGGTGTTGCTCTCGCAGATGCCAGACACTAGGCAAGTCCCCCTGCAGGCCCTTCGGATTGGAAACTTAGCAATCGTCGGCTATCCGACAGAGACCTACAACGCCACAGGACTTGCTGTTCGAGCCAACAGTCCTTTTCAAATCACCATGAATATCGGTCTTGCGAATGATCTACTTGGGTATCTCCCTCCAGCGGATCAGTTCCCGCTAGGCGGATATACGACTTGGCGTGCTCGGACGAGTTGCCTCGAAGAATCGACCGAGGCCCGTGTCGTAGAAACTCTTTCGGGCTTGGTTTCACAAGTGGCTGATAAGCCAAGGAGTCCATCGCCAGATCGTAGTCAATCCAATGTGATCCATGAGGGTCCCGATTCGGCAGTGAGCCCTGAGGCATCCCTGGAGCATTTCGAGTTGTTCGAACACCAACGGATCGAACTCGCCGCGCATGAGCCCAATGTCATCGATCCAGTGGCCATGCGCTTTGATGACGCTGGGAACCTTTGGGTTGTCGAAATGAGCGACTATCCAACAAACAGTGGACCGGAGGGGATGGGGCGAATTCGAGTTCTAAAAGACGAGAACCTCGATGGACTCTATGACAAAGCGACCGTTTTTGCCCGAGGCCTTTTGTTTCCAACAGGATTGCAACTCCATCGCGACGGTGTGCTGGTGACTGTTGGTGGTCGCTTGCAATTCATCAAGGATGTCGACGGCGATCTGGTCGCCGATCGGATCGAGCCGTGGCTCAGCGGTTTTGCGGAAGAGAACCCACAACTGCGAGTCAACGATCCTGACTTTGGACCCGATGGTAAACTGTATCTTGCCAATGGACTTCGAAGTTCCAAAATCACAAGCACCAAGCTTCCCGAGGGATCCTTGTCGATTGCCAACAGCGACCTTCGTTGGGATTGGGTCCGCCAAACCGGCTTGTCTGTGGCTGGGCCATCCCAATTCGGTATGACTTGGGATCGCTATGGAAATCGCTACTTCTGCAGCAATCGTAATCCTTGCGACGCCGTACTGATCGAACCTTGGCAATCGGCATTAAGCCCCTTGGCTGGACTGGCTCCGATGACCTCGCCTGCCTTGCCTTCAGGTGAACAATCGACGGTTCGTCCTTTGGTGTCGGCCTGGACGACATCGAATCTTCATGGTGGCCAATTCACTGCAGCGTGTGGGGTGCTCATCAGCCACAGCGATCACCTACCAACGGCATCGCTGGGAAATGCACTGACTTGCGAACCAACTGGGAGCCTAGTTCACCGAGTCGGACTCGGACGTGTCAACGGTCGAAGTCAGTCCGAGGAACCACCTCGGCCCCGAGAGTGGCTGGCGAGCCGGGACGCTTGGTTCCGCCCTGTGAATCTCGAAGAAGGCCCCGACGGAGCGATCTATATCGTCGATATGCATCGCGCGGTGATCGAGCATCCGGACTGGGTTCCAGAAGAACTCAAGAAGCGGGTCGACGAGCGCTGGGGCGATCACTGCGGTCGCATCTACCGCGTCCTTAGCCACGATGCGCCAACCGTCGATCCACTTTGGAAAGAACTACGAGATAGGCCTTTGTCCAAGAGGCCGTCGAGCGAATTAATCGAAC
Source organism: Pirellula sp. (assembly GCA_046086605.1). Taxonomy (GTDB): domain Bacteria; phylum Planctomycetota; class Planctomycetia; order Pirellulales; family Pirellulaceae; genus JBKCUI01. The sequence goes on from JBJSXX010000301.1 coordinate 2,520, forward strand.
TAGTGAACCATCCTCGAACCTGGGTCCAGCAGACGGCCGCACGCCTTTTGCATGAGCGGCTTGCCGATGCAAATCAAAGCGATAAAGCCTCGATCGAAAAAGAACTCCTGGTCTGTGCAAGTGCCTTGTCGACTCAGGCATCAAACAAAAGCGGCTTGATCAGAGTCCTGCACTTGATCTGTGCGACAGGCTCGAGCCAAGCAACCAAGATCATCGAGAGTTGCCTAGCCGATCGAAGTCATCACTCCCATTTCGATCCTGCTCTTAGAGGATCGCTATGGCGGTTAGCCCATCAATCACAGGCTATTTCTGAATCGCTTTATCAAGCCTCCTGTGACGGAATCCAGCATGGTTCCCGAGAAGAGGCTATCGAGTGCGCGTGGTATTTGGCTGAAGCTGCAAATCGAGACCCCGATGGACTTCGTCTCCAATGGATCGCTGACGAAAAGTTATTGAATGCTTCGGTAGCACGTTCGGTGGATCTAGCCGATGATCCTTACTGGCTGATGGCCATTTCAGCAGTCTACAGGTCGCAACTCGATCGATTTGTTACTAAATGGATGGATCAAGCGTCCAAGGATTTGGATCAAAAGAAAATGATCCGAAGCTTTTCGACGGTGGCTTGGACGCGTCTAATCCAAAGCGTCGCCAACCCAGATAGTCCATCATGGGTGTCGGCTCGCGATGCTTGGGGCAATCGAGCTAACGCTCTGCTTGCCAATGGCGCAGGCAACGACGAAACACAACGCCGAGTGATCCTCGAACCGCAGTTGCGACTGCAGCTAGCGATCGCTCGCGGAATCGCCAATTCCGCCGACCGCAATTGGCTCGCAAGTCAACTGCCTCTATGGCAAGCTTGGTCTAAGTCTGTTACTGACCCGAGTTGGACTCCTGCGATCCTCGGCGAGGTGGCGGAATTACTCGCTTTTTCTCTATTGCCTGAGCAATCTCGCATGAGTGCAGAAGCTTTGCGAACCGCCTTGGAGAAAAACCAAGATCCGGTGATTAAGCGACAATTGCTAACCGCATGGGCCCAGCACCCGGAGGAATCCACCACCGATCCATCCTGCGGCGATTGGATACTGAGCCATTTTGATGCAGAGACTCCCGCGATGCGAAGCACGATGTTCCAAGCCCTCCGTAGCCGTCCCGAGCGTCTAGCCCGATGGCTCGATGCGATCGAGACCGGCAAACTCTCTGGGAAAGGGCTTGATGCGAGCCAAATTCAATCGTTGGCTCAGGTTACTGGAGATCTGCAACCAAGGATATCGAAATGGCTCTCAGGCCGAATCGCTAGCGATCGACAGAAAGTGATTGAGCGTTACTCGCCTTGTTTAGATCTACCGATCAACATCGATAGAGGCAAGCAACTGTTCGCTCAGCATTGTGCCGCTTGTCATAGAGTCGACAATGTCGGCGTTGCGATCGGTCCTGATATCTCCGACTCTCGAACGCAGACCTCAGCACAACTGCTTGTGTCGATCCTCGATCCTAACCGTGTGATCGACAACAATTATTTCCGGATTACCGTGCAAATGAATGATGGGACTCTTCATGATGGAATCGTTGTCGAAGAATCCGCCGAGCACGTTACGATCAAAAATCAGCAGACGAGCGCTTTGGTACTTCGCAAACCCGATATCGAAGCGATCAAGCCTAGTGGATTGTCGTTGATGCCCGAAGGGATTGAAGCCCAACTGGATGCCCAAGCGATGGCGGATTTGGTAGGCTATCTGAAGAATTGGAGATACGTCGGTGGACAATCGCCATCCTTACAGCCAACGCGTTAGCAATAGCATGCATCGTATTCAAAGACTCAAACATGCCCTTTCAACCGGGGTGTTCGTCGTCCTATTCGCCATCGGAATTTGTGGTGATTCCAGAGCAGAACAAGCGAAAATCGGTCATTTCCAGATCGATGCGACGATCCCCCTTGATCACCGATGCATGGGGGTTTTACCACAGAAATCCAAAACCATTGCTGACGCTCTGGAATTGCATGGATTTGTACTCTTAGGAGATCAACCACCCATCGTTTTTGTGGCTGTCGATTGGTGCGAGATACGCAATAAGTCCTATGATCAATGGCAAGAACGGTTGGCAAAAGTGGCCAAAACCGTTCCTGAAAGGGTGCTTCTCAGTTCACTGCATCAGCATGATGCCCCTGTCATCGATGCAGGAGCACAAGAGTTGTTGGACCAAGTAGGTTTACCTGGCGAATTATTCGATCCTGCGTTCCACGAAGATGTGATAGCCCGAGCCGAGGTGGCGTTGGGACAGGCGATCGAGGAAGCCAAGCCGTTGACGCATATCGGTTACGCCGAATCCAAGGTGCGCGAAGTTGCTTCGAATCGTCGAGTGGTCGATGCAATGGGCAAGGTTAGTTTCGCGAGGGGAAGCAGTAGTGGCCGCGATCCATTCTTTCGTGAAACTGACGCAGGATTGATCGACCCGATGTTAAGGACCATCTCGTTTTGGAGCCAAGATCAATGCTTGGTCGAATACCATGCTTATGCGACCCATCCGATGAGCTACTATGGGCGAGGCGAGGTCACCTCCGACTTCGTAGGACTCGCTCGAAAAAGATTAGCTCGGCTCGATCGATCCATCCATCCAGTTTACGCATCAGGCTGTAGCGGGGATGTCACAGCAGGTAAGTACAACGATGGATCGCAGGCTGCGAGGGAGGAACTGACCAGTAAAATCTACGATGCCATGCTGTCGAACCGTAGATCTTCCAAAAAGGTCGAGTTGACAATGGACTGGGGATTCCGGTCGGTGGGACTTGAACTCCAGTACACCCAAGCCCCCAGTCTCCAAAAAGACGTCCTGCTTAGTGAGTTGCACGATGAGACTTTGCCGGTTGAAAAAAGAATACTGGCGGCGATGGGACTAGCCTCTTGGAATCGCTCCGTTGAGAATTCGAAACCGATTGCTATGCCTTGCATCGACTTGGGTGTTGTGAGAATCGTTCTCTTTCCAGGAGAAGCTTTCGTCGGCTATCAACTCTTGGCTCAGAAACTCAGCGGCGAGGTACCCGTCCTACCGGTCGGGTATGGCGAATGCTGGCCTGGTTACGTCCCAACGGCTGCAGCTTTCGATGACGGATTCAATGAATCATGGCTATGGGTTGCACCAGGTGCCGAAGAAAAAATACAGCAGGGGCTGAGTAAACTGTTGAATGGAACCCATGCGATTAAAGATTCCCGATGAAATGTTTTTGAAAAACAGCGTCAGAGAGAACAGAGCCTTGAGGGCCTCGCTCTTTCTCTCTGTGTCCGTTGTGACCCTGTGTTTTCGATCTTTGAACCTTTTCAAGAAAGCAATTACTCAAGTGATTTTTAGTCTGAAAACACCCTTGCTGGGACTGGTCGGATATTTGCTTTCCGTGTCCGCGTTTGCGTATGCACAAACTCCAGAACCTTGGAGGCTCGTCTGGAGTGATGAGTTCGATGGCAAGTCGCTGGATTTCTCGAAATGGGAGATCGAGGTCAATGCTGCTGGATGGCAAAGTTTGGCAAGTGCAAAGGGAATGGGGCACGGAAAATGGCAAGCATCCTCAGCCCTTTGATCAACCGTTTCACCTACTCTTCAATTTGGCAGTGGGTGGTGAGTTTGTTGGACCTGTTGAAGACAAAACGGAATTTCCGGCCCAGATGCTCGTCGACTGGGTAAGAGTTTATCAACCCTGAACTTCAAACGATAACCAATCAATAACATGCATCATTCCGAACAAAAAAAATCGTTTGCCTTTGCATTCAGCTTTTTGATCTGCACACCTGGAATTGCGCGAACCCATGACGGTCATGAGGACGAGCATAAACCGGTCAAGGTGGCTGCGAAGGAAATCGCAGCTCCGACCATGATGCCCGATCGGATCGTGCTGACTTGGTCTGCGGATCCTACTACCACGCAAAGCGTGACATGGCGAACAAGCACCCAAGTTGAAGAGGCCTTCGCGGAAATAGCGATTGCGACTCCGGGCCCTGAATTTGCTAAAGCGGCTCAGAGGTACAAAGCAGAGTCGACGGCCTTGAAGACCGATCTCAACACCGCCCACTTCCATAGCTTGGTGTTCAAAGAGCTTCAACCTGCCACCAAGTATGCTTACCGCGTCGGGGATGGAGTCAACTGGAGCGAATGGTTTCAGTTCCGAACGGCAAGTACTCAGGCTGAGCCTTTTTCGTTTGTCTATTTCGGCGATGCGCAAAACGACTTGCGAACCCATTGGTCTCGCGTGATTCGAGAAGCCTATTCGGATGCTCCCAAGGCGAGGTTCTTGCTCCATGCAGGAGATCTCATCAATAACGCACAGTCTGACGGAGAGTGGCATGAATGGTTCGGTGCGGGTGCTTGGCTAAACGCGATGATCCCGAATGTTCCTGTGGTTGGTAATCACGAGATGCACAAGGGTTCCGACGAGGTTCGGCGTGTCACTCATCACTGGCGTCCACAATTCACACTACCGACACATGGCCCAGAGGGACTTGAAGAGACCTGCTATAGTTTCGTTTACTCGAACTGCCGTATCGTTGTTCTTAACAGCAATCAAAAACTCGAAGAACAAGCCAAATGGCTCGATAAGCTTCTGACCGAGAATACGTTGCCATGGGTCGTTTGCAGTTTCCATCACCCGATCTTTTCGACGGCGAACGATCGCGATAACGCTCTACTGCGCAAGACATGGAAACCGATCCTCGACAAATACAACGTCGATTTAGTTCTCCAGGGTCACGATCACACGTATGGACGAACAGGCATAACCACACCGAGCGAGCCGGTTGAAACTGTCGGCAACGTGCCTACCGGGGTAACTCATCGCGACGAGCATACCGGAACCGTTTACGTCGTTTCGGTAAGTGGTCCTAAGATGTACAACATCGAGCCCAAGCCGTTCATGGTTCGAGTGGCTGAAGATACTCAGTTGTATCAAGTCATCCACATCGATGGTGCGAAACTAAGGTACGAATCAAGAACGGCAAACGGCGAACTTTACGATGCATTTGAACTTACCAAAGAGATAGGCAAACCGAATCAATTGCTTGAGATACCAGCGACGATGCCACAGAGACTTCGCAAGGCGGCATCACCTGCGGGAGATTAGGCCAAAGACGTTAGCCACAGATGCTTTTCGATTACGATCACGAGTACCGTTTCACTGAGCACGAGGTTTCGGGATCCCGACATAGATATCACCCTCGCGGACTTGAACGGGAAAATGATCGGTTTTGATCTTCCGATTGTCCATCCAAGTCCCGTCGTCGAGCGCAAAACGCCAAGCATGCCAGGGGCATGCGACACATCCTTCGTGTACCCAACCGGCCGAAAGGGACGCTCCCTGATGCGGACAGAAATCATCCAATGCGTAGAAACTCCCGTCGGACTCAAAGACCGCGATCATGCGTTCCCCAACCGGAAATGCACGCCCCTCGTTCTTAGGTATCTCGCTGGTCTTGGAAACAAGAACCCAATCCAATTCCCCCGTTTGGTCACTCACCGCGCAACTCCCTTCTTAGTAAATCAAGCGCCGTCTTGGCCAGTCGCTGATAAAACAACTCGGGGTGTCCACTGACGCGTTGAGACTTCTCGATAACACCTCCTTTGGGTCCTACGATCGCAACCTCAAGCAGCGTTGTTGGCAATGATGATTCATTGGTAAATTCGCTCATCGCTGGATAGACACCGACAGCCATCGCGTAATCGGTCTTATGGGTATCCTTGGAGTTTAACGCAAGCGTCGCTAGCCACTGGGGATCGTCCCTGTCCTGCCGATGGGGTAACCAACTCAGGTGCCTCAGTCCGCTATCTTCGCTG
>JBJSXX010000302.1:0-5668 GCA_046086605.1 Pirellula sp.
CAAGTTACCCTGGGGCAACTTGGCTCTCAGTATAGCAGATCACCCTTCGAGGGCGTTTGCCCCAAGGGAAGGCGGTTTTGGAATTAGCCGTTGATCAACGCGGCGATTTTTTGGAACTCGCGGAATACGTTTAAAATGCAAATATAAATCAAATCAAAAGGGCACCGGAAAAGCTTTAGAATTATTAAACACCGGCAATTATTGAGTATTTATTCCCGTTCTGTGATTGGACTTAAGTCTGTCAACGGGGGGTAAGAGAACAATTTTTGGTGGTTGACGAAAGTGGGATATCGCCGGAAGCTTTCCGACATAGCCCGCAGTTGTTTGGATGGATTTGTTTACTCGACTCACAAGGAGGATTGATCATGCGAAAATTTGCATGGACATTCATTTTGAGTTTCTTTGGTTTGTGGCTAGCTTGCAGCAATACCGCTGAGGCTTGCGATCATTGCATCGCCAAGCAAAAAGCCCAGCAGCAAGCATCCCAAGGGCAATGTCGGCACGTGGGAGGCTCGATGGGTACGGGTCGCTATGAGGGCGTTGGGTTTTCTAGTGTCTCAGCCGATCATGCAATCTCTCGTTGCTGCTATTGGGGGCAGAGGACACCTGTAGGAATCGGTGTCGCCCGAGGTCGCGATGGTTGGTATGCCACGGTTTTGTACAGATAAGCTGTTCGTGCATCCCATCGGATAAGGTTATGAAATAAAAGAAGGCTTGAGGTACCTGCAACCCCAAGCCTTCTACAGTTTATTTTCAGTTCGTAGTTCGGACTGATGTTGGGCTAGCTAGAACGGTCCTCCGCCACCGAATCCACCACCGCCACCGCCTCCACCAAAACCACCACCACCGCCGAATCCACCGCCACCACCAAAACCACCACCACCGCCACCGATGCCGGTACCAAAGCTAGGAATAGAACTGTCAACACCCATGAACATCGGCATGCTAAAGACGCGGACGTAACGACGGTCTCCCGAGACAACCGCATTGGCCATCAACATAGTTCCCGATGGAATCGGTACTACGATCGGCATGTATCCAACTCCGCCACCTCGAACGAATCCAGGTAAACGACCGTTGAATCCACCCGTACCGTTGTTCCCAAGTCCTCCAGGACCACCAAAGCCTCCAAGTCCATTTCCTGAACCACTCAATCCCGATGCATATCGGTTGAGCATGGCCAAGTAGGCCCAGTTTTGGTCGATGTTTGCATTCGCGTTGTTTGCATCTGCATCATTCGCATTCCCAGCGTCAGGTGCGACTTGCGCCAAAACCGCTTGGCCTGCAAATGCCTTCTCAGCCTGAACCTTCGCAAACTGCACTTGTGCGATCGGTTCAACTCGGTGGCCTGTCTTGACCTCAGCTGTGTAAATGGCTTCTTTGTCCAACGGAATCTGTTGGCTGACAACCTTCTGCTCTGGAGTCCCGTAGTCGGTCACCAAGTTCACGGTCACCTTGCCGCCAGCGATCTCGCCCCAGACCTTGCGTACCGATATCTTGTATTGGCCCGCGTAGCCTTGAGCACATGCATAGGTTTCAGAGAAGCCATCTTTGCTTGGCTTATCCATCGATGAACCGTCACCCAAGAGTGTTCCACCAGCGATGGTTCGAGGATTGCTCGAGCTGCAAACAGTTCCGGCTGGCTCTTCGACCACCAAGTCGATATCAGCATTGCCTGTCCAGGTCACCCGAACCACCAAATCTCTTGTTCTCGCCTTCTTCATCGCTTGTTCAAGAGCATAGGCTTCCATCTTGCGACCTTCGTTATCAAGCCTCAAGTAAGCGGCCTTGGCAGCAAGTAGTGCTCGCTCGATCAGCGGAAGATGATCATCCGACCAAGCTTGGCTCAGGACACCCGTCGATGCCCATACGATTGCGTCACGATCTTCAAGTTCCAGGCTCAACCTAAGGCCAGCATCCAACGGTAATTTTTCGCTGGGAGCAGCGCGATGGACATCGCGGTAGATAGCCAAAGCCTCTCGCTTCATGCCTTGGCTCTCAAGGTACTGAGCGATTTTCATGGCCGATGAGGTATCTGCTCCAAAGTCGACACTCGAAAGCAGTACTCGTCGTATGTCTTTCGGCGAGTGACCACTTCCTTGCATCGCAATGCTCAGAGCTTCGTACATCCATGGAGCTGGAAGCGTTTCTCGGAAAACTTCGTTCAGCTGATCGACAACCTCTTGGAAAGCAGCCTTGGCTTGGGCATCGTCCTTAGCGTCAGTTGACTTAGAGCCCTGTGCAAGTTTGTCTTTAACCCACTTGGCAAGTTGGGCCTCGGCATCTGCACGTTCGTTGCCTTCGGTCTGGATGAGTTTTTGGACGCAAGCAGTCGGATCGATGCTCGCGGACTTGGTCGGTTCATCGGTAACGGCCATCATGCCACCACCCATGCCACCCATTCCGCCCATGCCACCCATACCACCCATGCCACCCATGCCGCCCATACCACCCATGCCGCCGCCCATACCGCCCATGCCACCCATGCCGCCGCCCATACCACCCATGCCGCCCATACCACCCATGCCGCCGCCCATCATGCCACTCATGACGGGCACGACAAGGTCGCCAACGGGATAGACGCGAACGACGTTTGCGGAGTTCTTCTTGTTGGTGATCTTCATGACTTCGTCTTGGATCACGTAAGTGAGGTTCAGTGGCTCGAGAATCAGCTTGAGAGCCGATCGGAGTGAAATCTCAGGAACATTCAGCGAGACTGGGTCTTCGGCCGTTACCGACTCTTCTTCAAGAGCCTTTTGGTCGATCACAATCGGAATGTTGTATCGATCCGCCAAGGTTTGCATGACTGAGCTTAGTGGCGTGTTATTGAAGTTGGCTTCATCACGCTCGCGCAAGGCTCTGAAGATTCTTCGTTCAGCTTCGTTGCCACCGGAGAGGTCAATCGTGCCGTATCTTTCAATGCGGCGTGCGCTGAGTGCTTGCCAAACATCGGCTGGCGGATAACGAACAGGTGGTTCGTCCACAAACGGGATCAGCGATTGCTCTGCCAGATACAACGCATCGACAAATGCACGATTGCGTTGATTGATTACATCCATGATCAAGCGATAATTCGCCAACGAACTCGATTCGTAATTCACGACCTTATCGATCACCGAATTGTGAGCTAACTCGTGGATCTGTGGAGCGATCTCGTTGTTGGCAGCCGAATAAAGCTGTTGCTCGATGAGCGAGTCAAATCGTTGTACGAGTTGTTGGATCGTCGCTTCACGACGATCTCGATCTGCGAGCAATCGACGAGATGCAGAAGCAGCCGACTGAACTGCTTCAGTTCTTGCAATCCGTTCTCGCAAATCAGCCTCAGCACGGGCTGTTGCTTGAATGCCTGCCCCAAGTCTCGATTCGAGTTGAACTCGGCTAGCAGGATCCAAATCCGGCGAGCGACGAATCTGATCGAGCAGTAGCTTCAAGTCGCCTTTGGATCCGGAAGGATTATCTGAAGTACGAGCACGGCTCAGCTCGGTCATGACTTGACGCTCGAGAGCTTGTGCCGCAACGCGACGCATTTCGGTGTCTTGGTTGAGCAAGTCCCCTGCGTTGGAAAGTTCACTGTATGGATCCGAGCCGATCGGAGCACCAGAGGCACCACCCAAGGGCATCAATGGATCTTGAGTCGGAAGCGATCCTGCTGGATTGCTCGGAGGTACAGGATTGCTCGGTGGCAATGGATTGGCAGGTTCTGCCGGAGTATCCCCGAACGGATCTTGCCCTGCTCCCGGTGCGGGATTGGTTGGGGCCGGATCACCAAAGGGATCATCCGATGGGGGCTGAATTTGAGCCGTCACGAACTTGACCACCTTCGAGCCCGGACCCTTGGTCGGTGCTTGGACTCCACCACCCTTGGCTTCGTCTTTCAAAACGGGCATTGACTTCTTGGATCCGTCGATTTGAGCCGCCTCGAGAATCGTCTTGGCTTCCAAGTTATTCGGGGATCGATCCAAGGCTTCTTTGGCAATCACCTTTGCAGCGGCGAGGTCTCCAACATGCAATGCGAATTTCGCATCCTTGACCAAAACGTCCGAGGAGCCATTGAGCAACTCACCAACATCCCTGAGCGCTTCGGAACCTGCCGTTGGAAGCAGAACCCCTGCATTGCCGCTAGCTTTATTGATCAGCGCACCTAAGAATCCTAGGTCAGGATTGGATGCTTCGGAGACCAGATCCCACTGCAATGTTTTGCGCTGTCCTGCAATCTCTCCGTCGATACGCAAAGTACCGTTGAGGCTCTTAGCAGACATGACTCCGATGAGAATCGAATCACGATCGCCTCGGATCGGAGGAATTCGCTCGGGATATCTTGTAACAATGCCCGCGGGCCAGCTTGCTTCCTTAGGCCAAAACACTGGCAAGCAAGCGATCTTCGATAGCTCGCCTGCGACTTGCTGCAACGTGACACCTTGAATGTTGCTGCGAACCAAAACGCGACCACCCGTATGGTTGGCCAAGGTCGCCAAGAATTCGCAATCGGTCTTTGGCCCAATTGCCAAGGAGTTGATCGAGCATCGTGCGGCTACCAACTCGCCGACCAAGGAATCAAACTCGGCCGTGTTAAGCAAATTGGTCGAATGAACTCCATCTCCAATATAGACAACCGTCTTTTCGCCTTGATCACCAAGCGACTTGATTGCCGAGCGAACCGCAGTGGCAATATCCGATGTTCCCAATGGAACCCGCGATTGAAGTTTTGCAAAAGCCGAGTCAACCTCCGGCGAATCGGATTTGGCTCGACCGAGATAAACCTCCGACTCCACGTCGCAGGCCAACAGCGATACAAGGGATCCTTCTGGCAAAGACTCGATAAACGATCGAGCTATTTCAAGCGACTCGCGTCGGTACACACCGTTTTGAGATGCCGATGTATCCACGATGACGGCCACCTTTGGCGCGACCTTCGACTCGGCAGCTTGGCCAGACAAAAGACTCAACGCAAAAAGCGTCTTGCCCTCGCTCTGATACGTCGCCAATCGACTCGCCTTGCTCAAGGCTTGCGTAACCCCCTGGCTGTCAAAAGCTTGAGCCAAGTTCGAGGCCACCGGCAGTCCAAAAGCTAAAGCAAAACCGACTGCCACTTCCGGCAGCCTTGCCCGATTACTCCACATAGGACGTTGCATCCGCATAGCGACTCGCTCCAAACAACTCGATTGGTAGGAAAAGAGGTTTACCGAAAACCTAACGATACACAATTCGTTTCATCGTATTTAAGCCCCCTCGATGTTGCCATTAAAAAAGGGCTAGCCGAGAAAGAATCACCCGATGGTATCAATCGACCCTTCTAGGCGAACTTGCACGAGCAGGTTTTCACTAACACTCATTGCAAGCAAACACCATGCCAATCCGAAGAAAGAAGGTTTTTTCAACAAAAAGTGCTTTGTTTTAGGGGTTTTAGCAAGTCGTTCGCCCCCGATTTGGCCCCCTTGGGCGCAAAGCCCCCGGGGCTTTGTTGCATTATTGAACACCCCCGGCAAACTCCCCGAATCCCGCAAATCTTTCCAAATCCGCTCATCTTCCAACTCCCTTCAAGCCGATCCGATCGACAGCGCTCCACATGCCGACCCTGTGTCCAAACCGATCAGACAGCAAAAATGGCAAGTCGATTTGAAAAGCCCTACCCAGTAATCCACCTTGCTATCTTCACCTTCAGCCAGCG
>JBJSXX010000303.1:0-2162 GCA_046086605.1 Pirellula sp.
CCGTATTTGGCTGACTTTGGAATCGCCCTGCGAGAAACCGACCAAACCGGTGCCGGTGAAATCGCAGGCACCCCAGCCTACATGAGCCCCGAGCAAGCACGTGGCGAAGGCCACTTGATGTCCAATCAAAGCGATATCTACAGCTTAGGCGTCGTCCTCTACGAACTCCTCTCAGGCCGGCGTCCGTTTCGCGCCAAGACTGCCCATGAGCTTATTCGGATGGTGCAAACCACCGAGATCCGAACCCCTAGAACCTTCGATGCAACAATCTCGCGGGAACTCGAACGAGTGTGCCTCAAGGCACTCGCGCGTCGCCCCTCGGATCGCTTTGCAATCGCCAAAGACTTTGCAGACGAAGTCCGTTACTTGGTTACTAGCCAATTAGGTATCGATCCCGCAAAAGGAAGCGTGCGCTCGTCTGCCAGTAGCAATTTATCCGCGTCAAACAGCGATCGATTTGCAAGTGCCGATGCAGCAGATCCAAGACGTACCCCGAGCGAATTGCCTTCGGCAGGCCAGCTCGACTCGGATCTCCGATCGGGACCCGTACGTGTTATACCCAAGGGACTTCGTTCGTTCGACGAAAAGGATTCGGAGTTTTTCCTCGAGTTGCTTCCCGGCCCGTTCGACCGGTCGGGGCTGCCCGAAGGCTTGCGATTTTGGAAGAACCGTATCGAAGCGACCGACATCGATGAGTCGTTTCGCATTGGGCTAGTCTATGGCCCGTCGGGTTGCGGTAAATCGAGTTTGATGAAGGCAGGACTGCTCCCTAGGTTATCGCCCAAGATCGAGAGCATTTATATCGAAGCCACGCCCGAGGACACGACCGGTAAATTGCTTCGTGAAATCCAAAAGCGAATCCCTGAAGCCTCTGGAGCCACACTGGCCGAAGCGCTAAGCATCATTCGTAGACGCAAACTGGTGCCAAGCGGTGGGAAGCTACTGCTGGTGATCGATCAGTTTGAGCAGTGGCTCTATGCACACAAGAACTACGCCGATGCGGAATTAACCAACGCTTTGCGGCAGTGCGATGGGGTAACGATCCAAGCGATCGTTATGGTGCGTGACGATTTTTGGTTGTCCGTCAGCCGCTTCCTACGCGAACTCGATGTACCGATCGTTGAGCGTGAGAACAGCGCGCTGGTAGATCTTTTCGACTTGGATCACGCAAAAAAAATATTAGCACTCTTTGGAAGGGCTTACGACAAACTCCCGGAAGATCGTACCGCTTGGACTCAGGAGCAGAAAGAGTTTTTGCAACAGGCCGTCGAGGGTCTGAGTCAAGAAGAGAAAGTCATCTCGGTCCGGTTGGCATTGTTTGCCGAAATGATGAAATCCAAGACTTGGGCACCCAAGACGCTTGCGGATCTTGGTGGTATTGCCGGAGTGGGAGTGACGTTTCTCGAAGAGACATTTGGGGACAAGCATGCCCCGATCCAATTTAGACAGCATCAAGAGGGCGTTCGATCGCTTCTTGGATCGTTGTTACCGGCAGTGGGGACCAACATCAAGGGCCATAGCCGTTCAGTGGCAGAATTGCAGAAAGTGGTCGGCTATGAGGATCGGCCGCGGGAATTTGCAGAACTGGTAGGTTTGCTCGATAAGAATTTACGCCTGATCACACCTGCGGATGATTCGCAGCAATCGCAGCAGGAATCGCGGTCTTATCAGCTCACGCACGATTATCTCGTCCCATCGCTTCGGGAATGGCTCAATCAAAAGCAACGCGAGACCAAGAAGGGCCGAGCGGAACTGAAACTTGCCGAACGAGCGGCGACATGGAGAGCCAATCAAGAGAACAAGCAACTGCCGACACTCTGGGAGTGGATGCAGATACGCCGGTGGACCGAACCCAAGCGTTGGGTAGCTTCAGAACAAGCGGTGATGCAGAAGGCTGGCCGAGTACATTTGAGGAATTGGGGTTCCGCGTTGCTAGCGACGCTTCTTGCTGGAGCAGGAATTGGATTTGTATTCCAGCAACAAAACCTGCGTAGCCAACAGGAAAAGATTACCGTCGCTCTCGATTCACTCCAAAAAACGCTTGGTCCTGCAGTACCAGTGAACATCGATAAGCTGCTTGAAATGAAGCGATCCGATAGGATTCGGTCCGACTTGGCTAGTCGATTTGTAGCCGCAAGTCAGCCGCGAGAGAAGTTGTCGTT
>JBJSXX010000304.1:0-2530 GCA_046086605.1 Pirellula sp.
TCATCCTCGGACTCGCTCGCCGCAAGTAGTTCTGACTCATCATCATGTTGCTGTAGACGTTTCCTTAAGGCCGTTGACTGGCTACCAAGGTTGAGCGGATCACTATTATTCTCTCGCTCAGCGATCTCTCGACGACGTCGCGCATTACCAGGTATCCAGCTAGATAACGTGTCACCCGTTCGCGAGAACCACGAATCTTGTCTGCTTCGGTCTTTCTGTTCTTGAGAACCGACGGGCAAAGTTTTCGCAACAGGGGTGGTTGCCTGCTTTTTGTCCGGCTTTTGGAATCCCTTCGATGGCTTTAAGTTGCTTCGGTCTCTTGGATCTTCAGGCTTCGGGCTCTTTGGAGGTGTTTTGCTAATTGTCTGAGAGGACTGCTTTGGTAAAGGACCCTTCTTCGGCTCATCATGACCAAAGGAATTGGGTGCAATGTCGCGCGTGGCGTTCTTCTCAACAATCCCTCGGAGCGAGTCGACGGTCTCGATGAGTTGCTGTGAGTTTTGTTCTAAAATCTCTGGTATAGAAATCAGGGACTTCTCGACAATCTCCAGTCGGGATGTGAGTTTCACGAATTCTGCAGCGATGCGTTCCTGTGAAATCGCGACGCGCTCCAAGCCAGCGATCAACTCTGGTTCGACCGCCTGAGTCTTGCCCGGTGTGTCCCTTGGTAAATCCTCCTTGGGGGCGTCCAAGGGAAAATGGACACCTGATTTTGAAGTCTTCCCTGAATCGAATCCTATGGCACGAACCAATCGATCTTTCACCGAGTCGATGCTTTTTGCCACGGATGATGCGCGAGGCTCTGAGATTTGCTCTTTGCTCTGCTGCGGTAACGGAAGGCTCGTAAACTGACTACGCACTTCAACAACCTGCCCCGGTCGAGAAGCGTTGTACAAAAACCTTACCGCCTCAAAAGTTAGATTTGCTATCTGTAGTTTTCCACCCACTTCCAGAACTTGACCATCGGCGGTTGCATTTCCGACGAGGGTTGGATGCTCGCCGAACAAATCAATGACTCGGCACGATTCACCTTGCTGCTCCCCCCGAAAGATAATCGCTTGATACTTGCTGATGCGCTTGTGATTGGCTCGAAGGTGGCAACTCGATGCAGTTCCCAGAACCGAAATCGTCGAAAGCAATCGAAGATGGGGGGGCCTATCTTGATTGGTAAAGAATCCGGATCTTGCGACGAGTGTATTGGGAAAAACTCGAACGTCTTCGACGTTGAAATTCTCCCACGAGAAACTCTCTGGTTCGTCGACCTGCGCCCCCGAGGGTTCAATCGACTCTACCGTAATTCTTGCATTTGGCTGAATCCATACTGTTGCACCGGGCAAGGCAAACACGGGTTCACAAGCCGAAGGAGGGTCATTCTCGATAAGTTCAATGGCCGCTAGGTAACTTGTTCCTATCTGCAAGTAGACGCACACGGGGGCAGGTAGGCCAGGGATGCAAATTTCGCATCGAGGATCGCTTCCAATCCTTGCAAAAGAACCCTCGAACTCAACGCGATGCAACTTGCCCAAAAACGCACACTCCAGGCGTACCTTGGCGCAACCCCATCGAAGATGAGCTAGCCCCATCCCATTTTTTGAATCCTGCGGCGGATTGCCCATATTCTCCTTTGGCTCTCTGAGCGAACCTAAACCTACCAAAGACCCGGGCAAAAAGTCGGGGCCGTTCCAAAATTTTTCGCCCCATATTTTATCCTTTTATTTTTCGGGTCAATTCCGCTCAGGGTTTCATCCTAAGCGACCGTCATTCACTTTAGAACCGCAATTAGGATGCCCTATACGCCATTGCCCGCTTAACTGTCAAAACAGGCGTAATCCATTCGAATGAAACTACCCGCCTATTTACTTGCCGAATCGAAAAAACCCTGTAATTTTGTTATTCGGAAGGTCGATGCCGGTTTCAAACTTCGCAGGTTCAACCGCCTGGGCTAACCAAAAAATCATGGCTTACTCGAAAGGCAACATGTTGCCAAGTACCCCTTTGCTCGTCATACTAAGACGAAAGCCCTTCGGGAAATACTCACTTGTCTCCAATTCAGTCGATCAACATGTCAGAACCCGTGGCCTTGAACTCTCCAGAAGCTTTTTTCGACAACTCGCGGAGTCAGGGCAACTTTGAAAACCCAAAGCTGTCTGCCATGCCCAAAAATCCATTCGAAATTCCTGAGGAACTTCGAGGTGAAACGATAGCTCCTGGTGTCTTGAATACCCTCGAGGTAGCACCCTACCACGATTGGAAACGTGTTTGGGAATTTCCCCTCGCTTTGGTTCTCGCGGTGCCTGCTTTGGTGATGACTGGCATTCTTTGCGTTATTGTGAAACTCACAAGCAAAGGTCCAGGCATCTACGCTCAGCAACGTAGCGGCAAGGATGGTCGAGAGTTTACGATGTATAAGCTTCGTAGCATGCGTGCGGATGCCGAAAAGAACGGTATCCAATGGTGTGCCGGCGATGCCGACAACCGGATCACCCCCCTAGGCTATTGGCTCAGAAAACTACATCTAGACGAGCTGCCC
>JBJSXX010000305.1:0-7739 GCA_046086605.1 Pirellula sp.
CTTCTCCCATTCGGCCATCCGTTTCAGTCGGGTCTCAAGATCCACGCGGGTTCTTTCGATTTCTTCTTCGCGAAGTTGCATCAGGATCTTTTCGAGTTCTGCGATCGCTTGCTGCAATTCCTCTTCGGCTTGCTGCTGCTCATCGATCGCCTCCTTGCGTTTGTTGTCTTTCAAGTTCTTTTCGGCTTTTTGCATGCGCTGGCGCGCTTTTTGGACGCGTTCGCGGGCTTGATCCTCCTTGCTTGGTGGCTTGCTAGGATCCTTTTTCTGGTCGGATTTATCCGACGGATCGGACGGATCAGACGGATCGGACGGATCAGACGGATCAGACGGATCAGACGGATCAGACAGATCAGACAGATCGGGTGGGGAATCGCCAGATAGTTGGCGTCCAAAAGTGGCTTTGCCAAGAATCCTTGGTCGCGACTTCGCGGACCCGAAGTTCTTTGGAATCGATTTCGATATAGAAGAAAGCTTGGTTGCCACCGCTGAAGTGGCTGGAGTTATCGATATTCAAGAGCGGGATTCCTTGATCTACTTTTTGCTGCGTACCATTCCAATGCTGAATGTTTCGCACGTGTGTGTGTCCGTACATAATGGCCAGAACATTGTATTTGCGGATCGCTTCATAGTATGCGGCCACATCGCAAGGGTTCCACTCCAAGCCAAGATTCGCAGCATCGGTTCCGTCGCATGCTTTGCTATATCTTGCGACATCCACATGATGGGTGATCAGCACGGGCTTGGACAAATCCGAAGCGTGTTGTTGTAGATCGCCGATAAGGAAATCGAGGCTGTCCATGGGATTGTAACGTCTTCTCTGATCGATCGAGCGATCTTGACCGACAACGATCCCTAGATTGATGCAATGGACGAAACCCCAATCCCATGAGTAGTGCAACCCGTTGGCTGACCGTGACACGCCCTTTCTTGCCTTGGAGCGTGCGATAAGACCATCGATAGCAAGTCCATCGCCGCCGGGGCTATCGTGATTTCCATGGACTTCATAAACGGGGTATTTCAGTCGGCCTTCTGTTCCAGTGAGTCCAAAGTCCTCGACATAGCCGTCCCATTCACGACGTTGCATGGCCTCTTGGGTTTTGCCTCGCTTATCTCCTGTATCGATGATATCACCGGCATGGATGACGCCCCGGATTGGCCCTACCATACCGCCTCCCGACTCATCGGGGATGGGGGTTCCGGCAAGACCGTTGAGTGTATCGATCAGTCCATGGCAATTGAGAATCGAGGAGTCCATCAACTCTTTCGTCGACTTCTCGTTGGCAAAATAGTGCGTGTCACCGATCGCAAAGAACTGCACGGTTTCGCTTGCGCTCGCACCATCGCTAGATGAACCTTGTGCAGCGATGGTGGAGCCTCTGGCGAGTGCATAGCCGGCACCGAGGGCAACACTGGTCGAGAGGAATTGTCGGCGGTTGGAGGTTAAGTTCATCGAAGGAGTCATGGAGAGTCGGTGGGGGGTATTTGTTGCCTTGGGATCGCGATCAGAGCGCACAGGAGTCCGAGTCCGAGTACCAGAGCAGCAAGAAAGAAGGGGGCTCCTTGTAGATTCATGCCACCCTTGGGCTCGATCGTACTTTTAAAGACGCTCGTGAAAAGAATCGGGCCTATCATGCCTGCGATCCCATTGAGAGAACTATTTGCACCCGAGAGTTGACCTTGGGTGGATGGATCGATCTTTTTGGACATCAGTCCTTGAATGGCGGCGCTGAAAAAGCCCAAGGTGCAGAAGATAATCGTTGATGCCATGAACATCGTGTCGCTGCTTGCAAGTCCGTAAGCAGTAAAGCCCAGCATGCCGCCAATGAGTCCTATGAAGACCATCGTTCGCTCGCCGAGTATGCGCATCATGGGACGAATCAATGCTCCTTGGACGATCACGTTGAGTATTCCAACGATAGCAAGCGTTTGACCGACCTGACCAGGAGTCCACTTAAACCGCCAATCGGTGTACAAGACGAAAACACTACTAAAAACGGTGTGGGCCAAATAATAGGTGAACAAACTGATGGCCATGGGCAAAAGCCCAGGAGAGGATCGTAGCAAGTTCAAGGAACCCATGGGGTTTGCTCGTGACCAGCGAAATGGCTTGCGTATCTCTTTGGGAAGCGACTCGGGAAGAACAAAGAAACCGTAACATGCATTTGCGAAGGTCAAAGCAGCCGATACCCAAAAAGGCAATCGCAGACTGATATCTCCAAGGTAACCGCCCATGGCTGGTCCAAGGACAAATCCAATTCCAAAAACTGCCCCATACAGGCCGTAAGCCGCCGAGCGTTTGTCAGGTGGGGTGACGTCGGCGATGTAGGCACTGGCCGTCGAAAAGCTCGCCGCAGTAATGCCCGTTAGGATGCGACCGATGAAGAGCCAAAGCAAGTTCGGTGCAAGGGCCAGGATGATGTAATCGATTCCCAATCCGAAAGCGGAAAGAAGCAAAACAGGTCTTCGTCCAAAACGATCCGAGAGGGCCCCCATTAAGGGTGAGGAGAAGAACTGCATGAATGCCCAAACGGCTCCAAACCAACCGACATAATTAGCCGCGTTGCTGGAATCATCACCCGCGAGTTCCTTGATCAATTTTGCAGTGATGGGGATAACAAGTCCCAGCGAGAGCACATCTAAAAGAACAGTGATGAGAATGAAAGCGAGCCCGGCTTTTGTCGCCGTCTGACCAAGCACAGGACGCAAGGGAGGAACCTCAAAGTGGTAAATCGAGTATCGGCCTAGACCGTCGTATAAATTCTGTGCCGTATTCTAGTCGATCCAGGAGGATTCAAAAGAGCCGAAGGAAATCTCGAAAATTATGTTTCTTCTACAGAGCCGGCCTGTTTGCTTTTCGAGAGTTGATTTTCGATCTTCCGGATCGCTTTTCGCATTTCAGGTAGCTTGCTCATCGCCGCATAAACCTGAGCTTGTTGGTAGATCGGGCCTGCGGGGCTACCGAGCAGCACCTGATCGGGTTGGATATCGCCAGCGACCCCTGATTGAGCGGCGATCTGCGTCCGATCTCCGATATGGATGTGATCCTTGACTCCTACTTGCCCTGCCAAGACGACGTAATCCCCAGTACTACTGCTTCCAGCAATTCCGACTTGGGAGCAGATCAAGTTGTGTTTGCCGATCGTGCAGTTATGAGCGATCTGTACAAGATTATCGATTTTGGTACCCATCCCGATGCGAGTGACGCCATAGGTTCCACGATCGATCGCACTATTGGCACCGACCTCGACATCCTCTTCGATTTCGACCCAACCGAGTTGGGCTGTGGGCATATGTTTGCCTTGGACCAGTTTGTACCCAAACCCATGAGCACCGATGACCGTGTTGGCATGCAAGGTGACGCGATCTGAGAGAATCGTGCCTGGATAGAGAACGACTCCTGGAAAGAGTTGGCAATCCCGACCAATTTTGCAACCGGGCATGATGGTTACCCCCCGATGGAGATGGCATCCGGATCCAACGGAGCAATCGGCATCGATCGAGACGCCAGCATCGATGAATGTTTCGCGATCCACTTTCGCCGTCGGATGGATCGTGGCACTTGGATGGACTCCATGGGGGCGGTCGACAACCACGGTAGGTTTGAACCTTTTGCAGATTGAGGCAAAGGCCTCATGAGGATTGCTGACGACGATTTGTGGAATAGGCAGTCCAGGGAGTGGTTTGGGGGTGACGACTGCGGCGGCTTGGGAACCGGCTAATTTATCAGCATGTTTGACGTCGTCTACGAGCGTAATGCAGCCAGGTCGAGCTTGGGACAATGGGAGTGCACCAAAGAGAACCATCGTGCCATCGGAAGGCTCGATCCCAACCAATTCCCCATGAACCTGCTGCGCTAATTCGACGAGTGCAATTCCTGACATGCTCAGACTCCCTTCGTTGCCGTTAGGTATCCATAAACCCCTCGCTCCTTGTGTTCCTAGGCGATGGGCTACCAACTGCCCTAAGTGTAATCTTCCTAGCTTGCGTAAATCAACACCGATTGGTGTAGTCGTAGCGAGGGAAACTTGTTAGTTTCTGCATTGAAGGCCGCATTTTCGCGATGTTTTGCCCTAGGCGGCTCGCGCCTTTCGGTTTTCATTGAATGCCATTAGGCACAAAGCGGTTGGGGGAACTCCCAGCTAGTTACCCCGTTTACCCAAAGAACCTTTTTAGTCTTTTAAAGAACCTCGGAGTCGATGTTTCGAGCGATCCCCAAAGCAGCGATCTTGAGCATGGTAGGGCCAATGGCCTTGCTGCTGGCCGGCTACTTGGGTTGGCGTTTCTATGGAGCCAAGGCCCTTGATACGACTTACTATGCGCTCAAACAAGAAAACATCCATTTCAGCGATCGGCCACCGTGGCTAAAAAGCGACATCGTAGCCGAAGTTTTCGAGCAAAGAGAACTTGGCCGCATGAGCCTGCTTGATGATCTGACATCCACCGTGATTGCCAGAGAGTTTGATGCACACCCCTGGATCAAGAAGACGCATCGAGTTCATCGTATGGCAGGTGGCCAGATCATGATCAGTGCCGAATTTCGACAACCTGTCGCGATGGTCCACTGCGATGCCGATTTGGATAGCGCCACGGGCGGAATCGGGCAAGAAAGTTTTCTGCCTGTCGATAGCGAAGGCATTCTCTTGCCAACGAAGGATTTCTCCCAGGAGGATATTCCAAATTACATGCTCATCTACGCTCAGGATATTCGAGCTTCGGACTACCCACGCGTTGGTATGATCATGGCCGATCCACAGATCTCCGAAGCGATCCTGTTGTGTCGATTTCTTGGTCCTCTGCGATCGCAGGGGCTCTCCAAACTATCGAGCGTGTATGTTTATCCAAACACTTCGGGTGGCAAATCCCGTTGGAAGCTAGAGATTACTACCAAAGGTGGGCCAAGAATCATGTGGGGTAGTGCACCGACACATGAATCCAACAACGAACCGACCGCAAACGTCAAACTCAAACGCCTTGCTGAACTCATCGGAGACAGCACCCAATGGGCTCAATCCGAAGTCGACCTGACCATCGTCCGTTAGGATTTCAACTACCAACTAGGTCGCCGTAAAGACGTTGTTTGCAAGCGTCCCAGTACTGTCGGCAAAGTTGCCTTGTTCGATCTTCATCGAGTGCAAGATACTCAAGAACAAGTTGCTCATGCGATTCTCACCCTGACGCCAGTAGGTACCGTGCTTGAGACCCATGTTGCGACCACCAGCGACGAGGGTCGGAAGATTCTTGGGCCAGTGCGTGGTGCTTGCTCCGCTCCCATACAGGACGATCGTGTTGTCCAACACACTCCCTTGTCGGTCTTGATACTGATTGAGCCGTCCAAAAAAGTAAGCTAACTGTTCGCTTAAAAATCGATCGTACTTCGCAAACATCAATTGCCCATCCTTGTCCCCCGCATGCGACAAATTATGGTGTGTTCGCGAGAGCCCCAACTTCAGTGGAAATGTGTCACTGATCCCCATCCCATCTTCCCGGTTGAGCATGAACGCTACCGATCGGGTGATGTCGGCATCGAAAGCCAATGCGATCAAGTCGAACATGTTCCGGTAGTACTCTGCAGGCTCGCCTTCGGGCGAAGCGTCAAGATTCAAGTGGCTGTAATCCTGTTGTTTCAGCGGTATATCAATCCATTTCTCGGATGCGATCAGTCGGGATTCGATTTCGTTAAGGGAAGCCAGATACTGATCCATCCGATCGCGATCGGAACGACCTAGTTGCTGGTTGAACGAGTTGGCGCTTTCAAGGACGGCATCGACAAGTTTCATCTTTGACTTCAAGCGTTGACGTTGCGTCTCCAGCGAGGAACGATCGACTCGGAACAATCGGTCGAAGACTCTTCGAGGGTGGCTTTCGGCTGGTACCGGTCGACCTTGAACATCATAGGAGATCGTTCCGGTCCGAGATAGAAATCCCACCCCGGCATCGATCGATAGCACAAGCGATGGTTGTCGGCAGTGCTGCTTAGTATGCTGCGCGATGACTTGATCGAGGCCGACGGAATTGAAGGTACCTGGCTTTGGATTGTGCAGCGGAGCACCGGTAAGCCACATGTCCGAGCAGACGTGTGGATCCGCCTTGGTTCCATTCTCATGATACAATCCACCGAAGAAACTGACGTTGTCTGCGTAAGGCAACAAGGGTTCGGTGGACTTGCCAAACTCGAATTTGCCGTCGACTTCTTTGGTGGGAAACCAACTCCATTGATCGATGCCATGCTCAGGCTTTGGTAACGACATCCCGTTGGCGGTGTAGAGAGCACAGAATCTTCGAGGGGTACTTTCGACCACTTCGCTTCCCATGGCTTCGAGCACCGGAAGGGCCAATGCGGTTCCGGCAAGTCCTTGGAGGACGGCCCTTCGATCTAGACGCGGGGTTGTTACCATGGTTTTGTTGCGGGTTTGAAGTTGAAGATCGAGCGTTATTTCTTGTCGAAAAGATCGCTATGGATGATCCATCGGACAATATCGGCGACTCGATAACCGGAATCTTTGAGTTGGCCGATGTTTTCTTTCAGCCAAAGCGTTTCATTGTACGTCAGTTGGCGTCCGCATGCATAGGTCGCCAAGTGTTTGGCAAGGCTCAAGGCGATCTGGTCTTGCCGGTTTTGAGCAAGATAAGCCCGAAAAGCATGGAAATCTTTAAGTTTGATACCATTCGAAAGGGTCGTTGCGCTGTCGACATTGCCATCGGTCCGAGCCTTGCCCGAGGCGTCGAAATGCTCAAAGGGTAGCCCCCAAGGATCGATTCCCGAGTGGCACTGAGCACAGCCTCGTACATCTCTGTGCCGCTGGAGTTTATCTCTTAGACTCAGTGTCGTAAGATCCTCAAGTTTCGGGACATTCGGCGGCGGATCTTCAGGCGGCTCAGCAATGATCTTGCGAGCAAACCATGCACCCCTTTTGACCGGGTTGGCTTCTCGGCCATCGGACAGCCCGCTGAGTGGTGCCGCTTGGGTCAACATCCCTCCTAGCGAATGATCGCTATGCCGTATCGGCTTAAAATCAAATCCGGATTCGGTTTGGTCGGAAAGGCCATAGTAGTTTGCGACAACCTCATTGGCTAACAGATACTCCGAAGAGATAATGTCCGACACGGGAGCATTGGATTTGAGAAGATGCTTAAAAAACTCGACCGGTTCGCGCCGCAGGTGCTTTCGCGCGTCGCGAGTCAAGTTCGGAAATCGCTTGGCATCGATCTCGACCACATCGAACTTATCGAGACTCATCCACTCCGAGACAAACTGCTGAGCAAACGCATCGGAATTCGGATCGTTTAACAAACGATCGAATTGGACATCGATGCTATCTCGCAATTTGTTTCCCTGAGCAAGCGACTGTAGCTCATGATCGGGTGGCGCATTCCATAGAAAGTAAGACAATTTCGATGCGAGTTCCCACTCATCGAGCGGTTCTGGTTCTGGGCCTAGGCTTTTTTCGGTGATGTACAGAAACTGAGGGGATGTAAGAGCCACGAGCAAGGTTTCGCGGATGCTCTTGGAGAGTGAATTGCCCGAAGCTAACTCGGAATCGAAGACCGCCATGAGTTCTTGCTTCTCACCCTCGCTCAAGGGTCGGCGGAACGCCCTGGTCGCAAATCGCCCGATGATGCGGCTCGCATAATTCCTATCGTCTTCGGTCTCGGACCGCTCGGTAAAGATTTCCCGATGCGATTCGGGTGGCCACTGCTGGAAATAAGGGCCTTCGAATTCCACGCGATGAATCAAG
>JBJSXX010000306.1:0-9263 GCA_046086605.1 Pirellula sp.
CACCGGTGCCGATGTGTTCCAACTCGGTGGAACCGTCCTTGGCGATATTATTTTTGGAGGTGGTGCCGATGCAGACGTTTTTGTGATCACCTCAACAGGGGCAGCCGATGGCATTAATTTCGAAGGAGATACTGGAGCCGATGTGTTCCAGCTCGGAGGCACTGTCATTGGCGATATTACTTTTCAAGGTGGTGCCGATGCGGACGTTTTTGAGATCACATCGACAGGGAGTGCCGATGGCATCAACTTTCAGGGAGACGCTGGAGATGACGTTTTTCTCAACGCTGCAAGAGGCCGGACTGATTTGCTGGGGAATTTGACGAGCACGATTGCTTTTAGTGGCGGGGATGGAAACGATGTTTTCAGAAACGACACTTCGGATTGGAAAGAAATCGTATTCCAAGGCGGCAGTGGCTCGGATCGTTTTCAAAACAACGCTACGGATATCGCAACGATTGTCTTTGATGCCGGCGATGCTGACGATTTCTTTGAGAACAATGCCGATGATCTTTCGGGTGTCGTTTTCCTAGCCGGATCGGGGAACGACGCGATGGTCAACCGGGGTAAGCGAGTTAGCAATCTGATCTTCTTCGGAAACGCTGGGGATGATCAGTTGTTTAATTACGGCAGCAATCTCGATGGACTTTGGTTTGTCGATCAATCCGGTTCGAATCGATTGGTTAACCAAGGGGACCTTGCAAGGAACGTCGTATTCCAAGGTGGTTCGCAGACCGACACCCTGATCAATTCCGGCCTTACGGTTACTGGGATTACCTTCTATGGCAACGCTGGTGCGGATCGATTTCTCAATGACACTATGGCGACAAGTGCCAGTTCTATGAGCATTCAAGCATCAGGGGTTATCCCGACTCCTGGTACACCAGGCTCGTTTACTTGGCCCTCGATCGTGTCGAGTCTCGTTGCACTGCCGACGATCCCCTCTGCGACGGCTGACGACGGTGCCGACTGGGTATTCAACCGCGCTGCGAATGTCACAGGCTTGGTGTTCGATGCAGGACCGGGCGACGATTATTTTCAAAACTCTGGTGGCGGTCTGAGCGATTCTCAGTTCCTCGGTGGCACCGGTAACGATTCGGCATTGAACACCACCGGCGGAACAACCTTGACCAATTTCGTGTTTTATGGATCGCAAGGCGATGATGCGATGCAGAATGATGGTGCAAATACAAGCGACTTGATGTTCTACGGCTCCGATGGAAACGATTCGTTGTACCAAAATGGTGTCGGATTCTCCACGATTACTTTTGATGCCGGCGATGGCAAAAACGTTTTAGTCAACTGGGGTGCCAATGGTACGAATTTGCGAATGATCGCAGGCGCGGGAGACGACCGATTCCAAAACAACGCCGATGGTGTTGGCCTTTTAGAGTTCAATGCTGGTCAAGGCGATAACGCTTTGCAAAATAACGGATCGGGCGTTGGGCAAATCGTTATGACCGGCCAAGATGGCAATGACACACTCTTAAACAGCGGCAACTTAGTCCAATACATTCTTTTCACTGGTAACGACGGCGACGATTCGCTGGTTAATACAGGAAGCGGTATTGGTCGCAGCGCATTGGCCGGGTCGTCGAACACAGGTTTGCGTTTCATCGCTGGCAACGGCGTAAATGTGCTTAGAACCCAAGGCATCAACCTGAGCACCTTGTACTTCCAAGGTGGCGAGGATGCCGATTCGCTTGTCTACAACACCACACTCGGCGGTTCGATCGAGTTTATCGCAGGTGCGGGCAAGGACAGTTTCACTTTCCGTGGGAGTGCTTCGAGCATCGATGTCGATCTTGGAATCGGAGCGGACAAAGTCGTTTATTCAGGAAGCGTCGAATCGGAATCGGCTAGCAATCCAACGGTAAAGTTCCTCGGCAATACAGGGGATGATTCCTTTGAGTTCATCGGGAGTCCTAAGGGTTATGTGGAACTGACAGAGCTCTACAGCGGAATAACCGATACGAGTCGTGATTCTCTAGATTTCAGTGCTTATCTTGCAGGGTCTATTGCGATCGATCTTGCGAGCACATCCAAGCAGCAGCTTGGCAACGGGTTTTGGGTTCAATTCCCAAGTTCTTCGGTGATGGGTATCGAGAATGTTCGCGGATCGCAAGCTGGGGATACGATCTATGGCAATGACCGGCCAAATACACTCTCGGGTGCTAGGTACCTATCGAGCCCACCGACGGGTGCATTGGCTCGTTCTCGAAGCGATCAGTGGGTTTTGCTCGATTTCGATACCCAAACGCAAGGCGGTGAATATGTCTATACTGCTGCCGATCGTGACAAGGTGCTCGAAGGGATGCGCCGTGCGTATTATGGAATCAATTCAGATGGAACGATTCGCCAATACAGCGATCCGGGCCGATGGTTTAATGTTCGATTCACAGCCGATATCGACGATATCCCGAACGATCCAAATCAAGAAGGAATCGTGAAAGTCGACCATGTTGTTGTTCGATTCAACAACACACCTCCGGGAGGTTCTCCTGGCGGATTGGCTAGCGAGATAGACTATGGCAATATCAACTTCGGTGGAGAGGCTTGGGTGCAAGTCCATGGACTTTTGGGCGGTACGGTTTTGGCTCCGCAGCTTTCGGTAAGCGAGAATCAGCTCAATGGGGACTTTATGAGTCCACCTTCGGATGGCCATTTGACGTTCGGACAACGCAATCCGGACAACACGGTGGATAACTTCTTGGCCCTGTCGGTTAAGATCGCGGCACACGAATTGGGACATTTGCTCGGACTGCGTCACTACGATGCGTTTGGACCGATCGGTTCGGGGGTCCATACACCACCTGGGGCGGGATCATTCAACCCGGCCTTCACTGGAACATCGGATGCCTTTGAAACATTCTCGCACTTGATCAGCTCACCGGCATCGGTTGGAAGCGACCGTAAGAATGACATCGGGAATTTGTTTTTCGGTGAGCGTGAAGCGATCAAGATAGCTTATGTGATGAGCGATCCTGCCAGTACGCGAACCATGGAAACCATGACACCTTCGGATCGTGCTGCAGGTTTAGCGCAGGAACTGACGTGGCAGACGATCAGTGTTCCAAATACGATCAACGTGGGCCAGAACTCCAATGCGAATCTCTATGCAGAGATCATCAGTGTTGTGGGCAAGGTAGAACTGGTGCCTGCGACGGGCAAATCAGAGGATGATCGTTATACGTTTACTGGACGCAGTGGAGACATTGTAACGCTTGAGGTCGGTTCTCGGGCTCTGCGTCGATACTCGAATGCCAGCGGAACCGATACGCTCACTCCTGAGAGCTATATCGATTCTAGGCTCTGGCTGTATGGATCCGATGGCAAGCTTGTAACCTACTACGATTCGGTTGCATTCAATGATGATGAATTCGAGTCCTCTGATTCGATACTCATCGATGTGATTCTTCCTTCCAATGACACCTATACGGTGCTTGTCGATTCCTTTACCCGAGGTGTATCATCAGGCGATCCTGATCCATCGACGTTATCTGGATTAGGGCTAAAGTTATACAATGACATCATCAATGACACCGATGTTGGCAACTATGAGCTATTGATATATCGGTTTGCAAGGGAGAATGCGACCGATGCGAAAAACACGCTCGTCGGCAGGGGAGGTGCAGATGTTTTGCTGGGGACTTCAGAGGAGAGTTATGCGATGTCTTTCCCCGCAGGTGCGATCCCAACATCTGGCTCTGCGAGTGAAACATCTGCCTTGAGCTTGACGATCCCCTTTAACGACCCAGTCGGCACATCTTGGAGTGCCGCTATGGACTACAACAATGATGGAATCGTCGACGAGACGCTCAGCGGTTTCACGCAAAGTACTGGGCTGGTGATCTCCTATCTCTACAGCGACAGTGGATCCTTGACGTTGTCATTTGTCATTACCAATGAAGATGGTAATACGCTCAGTGGGCAGTTTCCTGTGACGGTCGCCAACTCTGCACCCACAGCGAGTTTTTCATCTCAAGATACCCTAGAAGGATCGACCGCGACTCTGACCGCGACGGGTGCCGATTCCATCGGTGATACCCTGGCTGGTCTGCGGTATTACATCGGTCCAAGTCTTTCGTTGCGAAATGCAGCTAACTATGCAACTGGCACTACTAGCAATACGTATCAAGAGACTTTTAGCGACAATACGACACGTCAATTGTATGTCCGGGTGATGGACAAGGATGGCGGGTTCACCGATTATACAACCTCGCTAGTCATCGAAAATATTGCCCCAACGGCGAGCATTTCAAATTCTGGTCCTGTCGCAGAGGGATCACCGGTCAACGTCAGTCTCGCGAGCGTGACAGACCCAAGCTTGGTGGATACCGTCGCCGGTTTCCGATACTCATTTGCCCGCACACTCGCTGGTCTTGCGTCTTCTCGCACCGATAGCTCGACAACGATAAATTCCAGCGCTGCATTCACTTTCGACGAAGATAGCGACCATGTTGAGAATCCTTGGGTTCTCTACGCACGGGTGTTCGATAAAGATGACGGCTACTCGACCTATCAAACCATTGTCACGGTGACGAATGCCAATCCAAGTGCGTCCATCGTGTCGATCACAACACCTGCTGTGGTCGATCAGTCTGTGACGATTAGCGTCAACGGGAGCGATCCAGCGGGTGCCAATGATCCTTTGACCTACAAGATCGAGGTACTGCGATCTGGCAGCGTGGTTGCAAGCGGCAACTCCTCGAGTAAGACATTGGTTTTCAGTCCGACTCAGACCGGGACTTACACTGCTAGGGTGACGGCCTACGATGACGATGGAGGGGTATCGACGGTCGATACTAGAGATTTCGAGGTGACATTGCCACTGACGCTCATCATCAATGGCCCGGCGGATGGTTATTCGGGGGTCGCGGGTCAAAACCGTGACTTTACGCTCCTGGCTACATCTCCAGGATCATCTGGAATATTTGACTACAGCATCGATTGGAAAGACGGAAGCCCGATCGAATCGATCAATGGAGCTAGCGCCACGACGACAGTGAACCACCGGTATTTAAACACGGGCACATATGCTCCAGTCTTTACGGTGACCAATTCGCTGGGACTCACTACAAGTGTGACTCTTGGGAGTTTCACTATCGGTTTGGTTGAGAACCAGGGATCCTTTGTGGCAGTGGCGGGGGCCGATGGCGGAAGCGCAATCGATACAGTGAGAATCGAAGGGCTAGCGACTGCAGGCCAATTCCGAGCGACCATCAACGGCGCAGCCTCCTTTACTTTCAACGCAGCAGGTCAGATCCGTGTCTTTAGCGATGGAAGTGCCGATCAACTCTCGATTCTCGGAACTCCATCAGCAGATCAATTCCACGTCGATACCGATAGCGTCGCGATCAATACGACATGGTCTGTACGAATGCCAAGCGCCTCAAGTCGCTCGATCTCGGGACTTGATGGAAACGATCGATTTAATGTCAATCACCCAGCAGTCGTGACACTCATTGGGGGAAATGGAACCGATACGATTGAATCCATCGGAGGGACGCTAGCCAACACCTGGACGATTGACGGCACGAATTCAGGTAGTATGCGGGTCGGTTCGGAAACCAGTTCAAGCATCGTTTTTTCTGAATGCGAAAGTTTGCTAGGTAGGACCGATCGGCAAGACATCTACTCGATCTCCGGAGGATACCTAAATGGGTCTATCGATGCTCGGGGGATCGCAGACCAGGATGAGCTGAGATACACCATCGGTGCTGGTTTTGTTAACCTGACAACACTCACAACGTCCTCGGTAGCGGGTGGGATACTCGGTTTTGAATCATTTGTCTCTATTTCGGGTCGATTTGACGGCCCTGCCGCCAATACCGATTGGTCGATCACAGGGAATCAATCGGGCAGTTTGAACTTCTCGGATTCAGGGGTTCTTCGAACCATCACTTTCACGGGCTTTTCGACACTTTATGGTGGCTCACTGGTCGATCGCTTCTTTGTCGGAGTCAACGGTCGATCTTCGGGTGTCTTTGGCGGTGGGGGGCTCGACACACTCGTCGGCTCGTCCATCGGTGGTACTTGGGATCTCTCTGGTGCCGATGCCGGCAGTTTTGCTGGTCTCGTACCGTTCTCCCAAATCGAAAACCTAACAGGTTTAGAGGGTGCTGACCGATTCCTAATGCGACAAGCTGCAAGCGTCTCTGGAAGAATCGATGCGGGTCTGGGTGCAAACACTTTGGATTACTCGGCATCGACGACAAGTGTGCAAGTCGATTTGCGAACCGAAGTCGGAACCGCGACTCGGGTCGGTAGCGTTCTAGACCGCTTCTCGGTTTTGATCGGTGGTTCGGTCGCTGATACTCTTCGAGCAAGCAATACACGAGGCATGCTCGTACTTGGCAATGGTGGCAATGATATCCTCCATGGTAGCCCGTTTAGAGATGTACTCATCGGGGGATTGGGGAGTGATGAACTCTATGGGGGATTGGGCGAAGACATTCTCATCGGCGGACGAACCACTTTCGATGGAAACCTTACATCGCTGAACGCTGTCTTCAACGAATGGGCAAGGACCGGAGCAGGATCGACCCTAGACGAACGCTTTAACAACCTCTCGAATGTTAGCCCCTCACCTAGTCGCTTGAATGGAACGATCTACTTAAGAGGATCCGAGTTTACCAGTGGTATCACCCTAAGTGACGACAGCGCCGTCGATAAGCTGTTTGGACAAGAGGATATCGACTGGTTTATTGGTGGCGCAGCCTCGACTGCTAATGATTTTGCTGCTGCCAACACCGATTACACGACCACTCAAAAGAGGAGTACTGCGGTGAGAAACAGTTTGTAGCTTGTCGCAGGCAGGGTGTGCTGTGCGAAATGTAGGAATTCGTTATCCTAGGGGAGAGCTTTTGTAACAACCTAAGCCCCCCTTTTGGACATCGAATCCCGAAGATCAGTATCCCGCTAGATCATGACTGCTTTACCCGAAATCCAGTGCCCAACTTGCCGCAAATTCTTCCCGGCCGATATCAAGGCCCCGTCGATGCCTTTTTGCTCGATGCGATGCAAGATGGTGGATCTAAACCACTGGTTCTCCGAAGAAGTCGGACTGCCCGTTTGCACCAGCGATGATCCAGAGGATCAAGAGGAACCTCAAGCCCCAAGTTCACCCAAAGAATACCGCTTTGATTGATCGCAGAATCACCCATCCCTCAATTAGCGGAATCGAATGGCATCCATGAATGATCAATCGGATAAGAGCGTTGCAGTCCCGAAGGTTACCGTCGATTGGTATCGCTCAACACCTTGGTGGCGCCTGCTCTCGCACTCCTTATCCATCTCCTGGCGAGCCAGCCATCTAGCTCTCTGTGCCATAGCACTGCTTGTTACCCAGGCTCTCGTAGGCGTCTCTGGAATCCTCTTCGAACCCGAAACGCACTCGTCATCGACCCGGTGGCTTGTCCCCGAAAACCCTGCCCCGGCAATGATCCCTTGGTCGCTAGACCCAAATGAGTGGATCGATGGCCTTGAAAATCGAAATTCCGAACGCCAGAACTCATCTCGCAACACCCCATTGCAGTGGTTTAAAAACTCGCCGGATTCTTTTCTCAATGTCTGGCGCCGCTATACGTCTTACCCGTTCCATGCCCTCGATGGCATGACGCTTCGCAAGTCGGCTTATTTCCTCTGGAATACTCTTTCTGTAATCATCCTCTGGTCGCTCGTCGGAGGGATTCTTGCGCGGCGGTCGGTTCAAGAACTCGGTATGCATATCACCTCCCCTTGGCGAGATACGATTCGATGGGTCGTGTCACGATGGCGATCGATCATCTGGTCGGTCGTTATGCCGTTGTCACTCGTTGCGCTGGTGTGTCTACTACCTCTCCTCTTAGGCTTGTTCTCGCGCATCCCATCGATCGGGCAACCGGTATCGATGGTCTTGATGGTGCCTGTTGCCCTGATGGCCCTTGGGCTCGGTTGGGTTGCCGCTATCCCGTTGTTTGGTTTCTCTCTCTCGACCGTTGCGATCGTGACGGAAAAACAAGCCGACGCATTCGATGGAATGTCTAGAGCGTCGGCCTACGTCTTCCAACGACCAGCGACTTTGATCCTAGCGGTCATCGTTGCCGAGTGGCTTGGGCACTTTGGTGGCTCGGTCGTATCGATCGTTTTAAATACCGGTTACAACCTCCTCTCCCAAAGCTTCTCGTTAGGCGCATCGCAGCGGCTTGGGCTCTCGGAGTCGTGGCTTGATGGTTGCATCCAAGGGGTCGTCCCCTTGTTGGTCACAGCCTTTGGATTCAGCTTCTTTTGGACCGCTTCGACGGCCATCTACTTGGTTCTTCGCAAAGACGTCGATCGAGCTGAATTCGATATGGTCGATATGGGATCTGGCGTGGTGCCCAAGACGCTGCCGAAGATTTCCCAGGCTCCGACCCCCGAAACACCTTCGTCCCAAAGTGCCGAATAATCGACGAGCGGCCTGGGAATCCATCGATTTGCTCCGATTTCCAGCGGATTTCTCACTCGATTGGAACCTTCGGCGGTTAATTTGCTAGAAATCCCAACGGTTTACATTGGATTTTCCGTCGCCAGACCCGAAAATTACGCGTAAACCGATTCGACTTGCTTGCGTGCGGTTCGAACCTGACGTGCTGACCTCCCGTAACTCCTCTGAATGATCCATTCCATCGCACTCCTACCAAAGAGCAACCATGCGTCGCGAAGTTTCACTTCGCCGTCGGCTCGTTGTCTATTGGTACTGCTCTTGGGTTGGCTAGGGTTCGTGGTCTTTTGCTCCGAACTCCAAGCCGGTTGTTCGAGTTGGAACGGTTCTGATGCACAAGCGATCGAAAGCGAGCCATCGGCTCGGGGCCAACTGACCTTGGCCATGTATGTCCGTTACGAGCGAGGTTCACTTAGCTTTACCCTTGAACGCCCTGTGCGGCCTTGCGTTGGTCCCTCGTGTAGCAGCAAGTCCACGTTCGAGCCTACATTTTTGCCCCTAGCCACTTACCGACCGATCGTGACCCAAGTGGCCAATTCTCCCATTCGATATTCTTCGACGAGTTTTTCAGTCGACTCTTTCGCTCGACCTTCTTCTGAGCACGCCGAACGTGGTGCCATCGAGGTTTGTGAACCTCCGCCGAAATTCGCAAGCTAAAACGAATCTGGCCCGCTGTGGCCAAACGTATCCCCTTCGTTTTTTCGTCCTTGCAATTCATTGAAGGCATCTACGATGTCCACCGAACCTGCGCCAGCGCCTGATAAAGATCTTTCTCATTTGCTAAAAGCCTCCGGTAGTAAAC
>JBJSXX010000307.1:0-2922 GCA_046086605.1 Pirellula sp.
TTGCTCAAATCGTTTCGTTCTGTGGTGTCGCATGGTTGTTCTTTACGATGTTTTACAAATAGAATTTAATGCTCTTGTGATCGCCACAAAATCCCCTATCGCATTGTTGACCGGGGACAGACCCCGGCGTCCAGTTTGACAAAGAGCCTGGAAAGATCGATCGATTGTTGCGAGCAAAACGGATCAAAGTCGGAATTTGTGGAGCCAAATATACAGACATTTGAAGTCTGGTATCGGGTGGCTTTTAAGAGGTTAGTCGATCTCTGCACCAGACGTGGACAATGGATGTCCACGAATCGTGATTTCAAATCGATAGGCCTATAGCCCGAGGATGTCGTCGAGTTCCTGACTCAGTGCAAGATCCAAACGATCATCGCTCCCATAGCTGTCGCTTTCCGATCGAGCTGCCCAGTCGAGCAAATCATCCGAACCCGCCAGCGAACCGGCCGCTAAGCTTGATCCAAAGTAACTTGCCATAACCATGTCGCTAGTGCGACTCGCAGACTTGATCGAACCACGCACAGCCGAACTCGATGCACTGCTCGATACGATCGTTTCGGTTGTTCTTGCTTCCAAAGCAACCGCAGGAATCCATAGATCACTCGAATCGCTCGCTTCGCCTTCTCCTCCACGACCACCGCTGAGGTTCTTGTTGATCTCGTCGATCACTGCAAGAACATCCAACGCGTTGATGAATCCGTCTCCGTTCACATCCAAGAATGGTGGAACGGCAGTCGGAGGCAATGGTGGTCGGCTCGGGAACCCAGCATTGATGTAGTTGACGATCTGCAACACGTCGATTGGAGATACGAATCCATCCCCAGTGACGTCAAAGTTGTTGGTCGGATTGGTGTACGGGTTGGAACTGATAGTGATCATCCAGTCTTCAACCTCACCATCAATGGCTTCGCCGAGCGGCGAACCTACAGCGGCTTGGTCGCTACTGAGTCGGAATCGAGCTGCTACTGGACGACTTGTCACCGAACCTGCTGGAACGTTAAACGTCACTGGCGAGTTCAGTCCGTTGACAACCCGACCTGGAATATTGACCTTCTCAGAAGTGTCGAAGCTTCCATTGCCGTTGAAGTCGATCCATGCTCCGATGAATGCAGGTCTTGCAAGCGTAACGCCTTGGACGGTGTATTGGAACGATCCGCTGAACCCAGAGACGATCGCATTGAATATCAGTCCGTCGTCTTGATCCTGATCGGGAACCTTGGCGTCGGGATCTGCGGTATTGGTCAGACCGAGCGAGAATCCGTCGACAACCTTGTGGCGAGGTCCGTTGTTATCTCGGAGACTCGCGTAATTCGGATCGGGAGCATCGCCGTAGTCGAAGCCTTCGCCAAGGAAGATCGTCACAAGCGTGTCACCATTGAGTTCGGTAGCACGCATCGGATTGCCAGCCTTGTCACGGATACCAGTGACCACTTGGGTTCCCAATCCACCAACTCCAAGGCTACCTTCGACAAAAATCTGGTCGCCAAGGACGGTGATGTTCACCCCGGCCATGTTCGCCTGAGTCAAGATGTTGCCGATGATGGCAGCGACCTGCGAAGGTGCTTTGACAACACTCAAATCGAAGACGATTGGAGTTGTTAGTTCACGCCCCGGAACGCCAACGACTTGCAAGCCACCACTGGCGACGATTCGCAAATCGCTTTGGGTTCCCACCTCGATCATACCACCGGCGGAGAAGGTCGCATTGAGACCCAATCCTGCTGCGTTGATGGCCACGACGATGAGAGCCGCTTGCTGATCGGCAGAAGCGGTATTGAGTGGAACGGCGATGTTGTTGAGTCCGACCGAACCGTTTCCATCGAGTTCAAACACAACCGATCTGTCACCGCGTTGGATCGCAAATGTTTGACCATCGAAGATGCCTTCGGGTACCCCGTTGTTTGTCGGGATCTTCAATCCATACACAGGCGTCGTACCGGTTCTACCGGTGGCCGTGATTTGGCTTGTCACAGGCAGGAACTGAATCAAGTTGCTGCCAAGGATCTGCATCTCACCGTTCCCGATCGACTTGATTGTTAGATTCAAGTTCGCCGAGGTGATGGCATTGACCACATTTTGCGCCAAGATCGCAGGAGGATCGGAGGCCAAGAACTGGATCGGAATATTCCCGGTCGTGGATGTCTGGTTGTTATCGAATTCGAAGGTGACGCGTCGGAACCCGTCGTCAACTTGGAAGGTTGTTCCGTCGATCGCAGTGTTTGAGAAGTTATCTGCACTGGACGGAACCCTGAGTTTAATACCGGTTTCGACTTCGAAATAGTGAGGAATTCTATTCGCATCGATGATCGTGTAAGTCGTTCCATCGATCAGCGATCGAGGCTCGATCGCTTGGATTAGATTCTCATTGGTATTCACGAAGCGGATCGTGTACGCGGCACCGCTTTCCCATAGTCCCGAGAGTGGGGTCAAGCGAATGATATTGCTTGTCGAATCAAATCCAAAGCGGTAGTCTTGGCCTTCGATCAAGACCTTGCCGTTCTTCGAAATGATCAGCGAGTTGCGAGTAACGGTCTTGCTATCGACTCCAGTGCCCTGGGCATTGAAATCCAAAGCGGCAGTGTCGAGGACTTGCAGATCAAAATAGGCCAGCGAGTTGCTTACAAGTTCGATCACACCTGGGGTCGAATTCGAATCGGCCCCAAGAGTGTCGTTATCGCGTGGGAAGAGTGACAAGACAGCCGGACCGGTGAAGTCGGATCGGTCTGCAGCACCTCGGTCTTTGAAGACCGACTCACCAAGTCCCGGAGGAGCTACCACATTCGGATCATCCGTTCGCAGCGCACCGGTGATGTCGATCGCAGGAGCGATGATCGGCGAGGGGGCCAGTCCGAGTGGTTGTTTGACGGCCAGCAAGGCAGCGCGATCGACCAAGGAGTCGATCGACGAGTCGATTGCAGCCGA
>JBJSXX010000308.1:0-24960 GCA_046086605.1 Pirellula sp.
GGGCATGGAACCGACGATTCTCTGGATCGGTGTATTCGCATTGGCAGTTATCGCACAGAGGGAACGCGCTCAAGGTAGTGCTGCCGCGATCAAACGGTATGTCGGTCTGGATCGAGTAACGCGGACCACACTGTGTGCAACTGATCATCGGATAGAGATACCGAGAACTCGCTCGATCATAGAGTTCGCGGGTGCAGTCCTCGCAGAGAGCAGCATCGGGCAGCGCATCGCAAAGAGTGGCACCTTGCCCTTGGCTCGTGCGGATCGTAAAGCCATGCAAGTCTCCTTCGGATTGCTTTTCGATCGGGATCTGATCGATCTTCTCCGAATCGATGCGGGCCGAGTCAGGTAGTTGCTCGCGCAAATTTGAAATGAATCGTTGAAGATCCATCTCTGACCCTTGGACTTCGATCCTGACTCCATCGGCATCGTTGCGGACCCAACCGGTAAGTCCCATGGAGTTGGCAATGCGCCAGACCATGGGTCGTAAACCGACACCTTGCAATCTACCTGTAAGCCTGATCCTTCGCCGAAACGTATCCATGTTCAGTAAACAGCATCGACATGGTCAAGGAATCGGCGGATACTCAAAAAGTCTATATTGAGTTGAGAATGGCCTTGGATCGCAAGTTCGCTTGCGATTTGACCGAGCACCGAGGTAAATTTGAATCCGTGACCAGATAGACCTGCGACAACGACGACGTTAGGAGCATTCGGCAAACGATCGACGATAAAGTTTTCATCGGGTGTCATCGTGTAGTAGCATCCACTCCAGCGACGAAGCTGCAGGCTGGCTTGTGGAAGGTAATTTGCAAGGAAGTCTTCGACGAGCTTACGATCCTCGGGTTCTGGCCTGTGATGACCAACTACCGGATCTAAAAGGATCTGGCCCCCAGAATGTCTAGCAACTTTTAACCCGAGACCGCTGTGGTCGGGAAATCCATAGTAATACCCCGTGGGGGTGTCGAAGAAAAAGCAGGGAAAAGCTTGGTTTTGCGAGTAGCATGCATCCTTGCAGTCATACCAATAAAGATGTTTTCGGAGAACTTTCAACGGGATCTGGTACTTCGATAGGACTTGGGAGGCCCAAGGTCCCGCGCAGAGAATCAGTTTATCCGCATGCAATGTCTCACGCTCGGTCTGAACTTCGACGCCTAGGTTATAGGCGTGCCACCGAAGCATTTGTTGGTTGACTCGAATCTGTGCACCGAGCATGCGCGCTTGTTGTAGATGCGCTGCGACGCACTCTTCGACCAGCAGATAGCCTGCATCTTGTTCGAGGATCGCTTGCCAATGATCCAAACCATGAATACCTGGATACCTTGCGATGGCGTTTTTCATACTCATCGTCTCGATCGGTAGGTCATGCTCGACGGCACTGCGAGTAACCCCAGAGAGAACCGCTCCGTTAGGGGGGCCTATCTCCAAGAGACCTGTAGGAAAGTAGAGTTGTTTAGCGACTTCGGATTCGAGTGTATTCCAAAGTTCGTAGGCTCGG
This sequence comes from Pirellula sp., assembly GCA_046086605.1. Taxonomy (GTDB): domain Bacteria; phylum Planctomycetota; class Planctomycetia; order Pirellulales; family Pirellulaceae; genus JBKCUI01. The sequence continues at coordinate 1,499 of JBJSXX010000308.1, forward strand.
ATCAGTAGCGGAACGTAGCTTGGGTATTCAAAATAGGATTTTCGGATGATGCGAGTGTCGCCGTGCGAACTACCCATCGAGTGGGGTGGATCGAATTGATCGATTCCTACAACGCGGTAACCTTGTTTGGCAAGTGCGTAACACGCTGCTGAACCGACGCCTCCGAGCCCAACGACAATCACATCGGTGCGATGGGATGTTGAACTTCTCGGATGCATGAGTTTCGTCTCCTAGGAGTTGACTGTTTTTTATACGAATCACCCCGCACGAACCAAAGCTTAGCGATAGACTGCCGTTGGCTTGCCTAAGACATCGATTTTGGGCTCGATCCCTAGGCCAGGCTTGGTGCTCGCAGCAAGCCGTCCGTTGGTGCGTTGGGGTGCTCCGTCGGCGATGCTCACAGTGACATAGCTATTGAAGTCGGTGCTGGTAAACAGGAGTTCAGTTGGAGTGCTATGGGCCAGATGTGCAATGGCCGCCGTAACGATATCACCTCCCCATGTGTCTTCGATCGTCATGGCTATACCCATGGAAACGCACAGGTCGCGAGCTTGTCGGATCTTTGTCAAACCCCCGAATTTACTGATCTTTAGATTGACAACATCCATGGCCAAATCGCGTCGGCCACGAAGGAGAGACTCAAGTCCATCGATATTTTCGTCGAGCACAAAAGGGTGGTCTGTCTGTCTTCGGACTGCAAGGCATTCTTCGTAACTGACACAAGGTTGTTCGATGTAAACATCGAGGTTCTTAACGGCTCGACATACTCGAACGGCTTCGTGTTGTGTCCAACCGGTATTGGCATCGGCGACGAGTCGATCGGTTGGCTTGAGCGCAGCGCGGACCGCAACAATCCGTTCGATATCGACATCGGGATCGCCGCCGACTTTGAGTTGGAATCGCCGGTAGCCTTGTGCTCGGTAGTCGGAGACGTTCAGGGCCATTTGTTCAGGGGACTCTTGGGAGATCGCGCGGTAGAGATGGAAATCATCGCCGTAGCGACCGCCTAAGAGAGTGCACACAGGGAGGCCAGCATGCTGGCCGAGCAGATCCCAGCAAGCGACATCGATGGGCGATTTGACGTAGGGGTGTCCCTTGAGAGCCGCATCCATGTAGCGATTGAGCTTGTCGATCTGCGTTGGATTTTGGCCGATAAGTTGCGGTGCGAGTTCGGCCAATCCGGCCCGTACCCCCGAAGCGTAGGAGGGGAGATACGCTGGGCCAAGCGGGCAAGACTCACCCCAGCCTACGAGACCCGAATCAGTAACAATTGCAACGACGGTCGAGTCGAAAACGGTGACTGATTTTCCACCGCTCCATTTATAGGTCACCTCGTGGAGTGGCAGGTCAACTTGATAGACACGTATCTCTTGGATTTTCATAGGTTATTTCAGCTTGGACTTTGAATGCACACAGGCGGCTAGACGATTAGGATAACCCAAGTTGTCCTCAGGTTGAATTGGGCTTGGAATCCATCAGCAAAACATCTGTGCTATAATTTGTACCCTATCCACTAACCACTCGTCACTAACCAGTCCCTCAAGGCTTACAAGCATGTGCGATCAAGATCATTTTGACGAAGACATTAAAAAGTACTCGCGTAGGGATTTGGGGGCGTTGGCGGCCCTAGGGGTGAGCGCTGCGATTTTGTTTCCTCAGGATTCCAAGGGCTTGAAAGTAAGCGAGCAAGACGTCACGATTAAGACCCCTGATGGAGAATGTGACGCTTGTTTTGTAACGCCTGAGACTGGGGCCCATGCGGCAGTCTTGGTCTGGCCAGATATATTTGGTTTACGACCGGCGTTTCGTCAGATGGCTAAGCGGCTTGCGGAGTCCGGTTACAGTGTTTTGGTTGTGAATCCTTTTTATCGTACCCAGAAGGCTCCGACGGCTCCGCAGGGTGCCAGCACACCGATTCAGGAAGTTGTTCCCTTAGCCCGTTCGCTGAGTGCTAAGACACATCAGGCCGACGCGGCAGCATTTGTTGGTTGGCTTGATACTCAGCCCCAGGTCGACAAGAGCAAGAAGGTTGGAACGATTGGATACTGTATGGGCGGACCGATCGTAATGCGAACAGCAGCAACAGTCCCCGAACGCATTGGAGCTGGCTGTTCGTTCCATGGCGGTGGTTTGGTGACCAAGGATCCAGAGAGTCCCCATCTGCTGATCCCGAAAATGAAGGCTGCTTTCTTGATCGCGATCGCAGAGAACGACGACATGCGGGATCCAGACTCTAAGCAAGTATTGAAGGAGTCTTTCGAGTCGGCCAAGTTATCGGCAGAGATTGAAGTCTACCCAGCAGGGCATGGATGGTGTCCACCCGACACGCGGGTGTACAACAAGGATCAGTCTGAGAGAGCTTGGGCAAGAATGTTGGCTCTCTTCGAGAAAACACTTGGTTAATCGCTTCGTTTATCGACCATTACGGCTGAATGTAGAAAGGGCTCGTTAAGATCCAGCAATGAGGCTGGTTCAATAACTCAAGCCACAGTTCGACTCGGTAGTTGCCTGGACCTGGGATCTGCCAACGTAGGTTCTGATGATCCGCTTCGTAAACAAGTTCGCCCTGCGACTGGGCTAACGTCCGATAGACCTTCCACTTTGCTTTTAGCGGGGACTGGCCAACCAACATCAAATCCGCTTTGTTTTTGAGGAACTCCCAATCCAAACGCGAACCGATTTCATGTCGCGTTTGCTGATGCTCAAGAGCTACTTCAAAACCCTTCGAGTCGGCGAGCCAGTCGAAAGCTACAAAACTTCTACCCTCATCCAACGCATTCCATACAGCCTCTTGGGTTAGCTCGCTGACAAGCAAGTGCGTACCTGCATGCCTTAAACTATACCGATAAGGATCCAATTGCAGTTTCAGTAGCATGTCTCCAGGCTTGGCGTCTTCAGGGATCTTAAGCAAAGGAGCCACCAGCAATCGCTCGAGCTTGAGCAACTCCTCCCCCAGAGCATCCGATACAACCACTTTTCCATCCTCACCTAGGAGGATTCGCACACCGACGTTCTGGTGTGCATCGTTGGCCGCCACGCCTGTGTGAGGCGAGATCAAACAGAGTTGATCCCAACGTGCAAGGTAATCGTCGGGATAAGTTTGCAGGGCCGAAAAAGACTCCTGTGGATATTTGTCGATCAGCTCGGCGGTCTTCATTAGCCACAGAGGATTCTTCATCGAATCAATCATCCGTTTTTGCTTTTTGAAGTCTGCGTGGGTGTTGTAGATTTCAACGCCCGTAAGTCCTTGGATTTGCCAGTCCATGCGTTCTTCCAAGTGGGAGAGAAAGACATGCCCCCCTCGGTTGCGTACGATCTGGGTGGTCTGCTGAGAATCGGCGCTTTCAAACGGACGCAAGCTCATTGTTGGATAAACCAACATGCCTTTCATTTCAGCGCCCGGGATTAGCAGGACTCCGTCGCGGAGGCCTCGATGGCCATCTTCGAAAAAGTCTTTCTCTTTGGAAGGGTGTTCGGTAAACAACAGCACTTCGGTACCGGCTTGTTTGGCTGCAGCGACGATGTCGTCGATTTTGCCTCGCGAGTCATGGGACAGTTCTGAGTGGACATGGAGATTGGCTCTCACGGTTCGATACGGCCCGCTGGGGCTAAGTGCCTGACGCTCTTGAGCATACTTTTCGATTGCGTCGCGGATCGCTTGGAGGTTTTTGCGAGTGAGTCGATCGACCGCATCCTTGGTTTGAACATCCTTGGTCGATTCCTCCTGCGCGATACAGCGCGATGGTAGTGCCGGTAATCCAAGGCTGAAAATGATTACCCAAAACGCTTTGACGCTCGTTCGTAGCACGATCCGATACTCCCTCGATAAAACCCCGGTTTTTGTTTAGCCATATCGTAACCTATTTGTGTTCCTTGGGTTAGGATAATACGCTGTTTGACCGCCCAAGTCTTTTGGTAAGTAGTTGGAGTGATCGTATGATTTGGATTGGTTTTACTCGTATGCTTCGAGCCAAGTTGGCTTGCATATGGATCGGTGGATTACTGTGGACTTGTCAGGCCGTGGCGGTGGGTCAAGAAATCTCGCTCAACACGCAATCGGTTGCGATTCAAGAGGATCAAGTCGAGTCGATTGGTGGATTTTGGTATGTCTCGAAGGGGGAGCCAAAGACTTATTACTACCGCGATGCGGGGCGATGGCTCGATCTGTTTTCTTACCATTGCAAGGACTCGAACAAGGACGGGATTCCAAACCTTCAGATCTCCCATGATCAAAACCATTTGATCATCAAAAGCCAAGGCTATCCGAATCATCCGACAGCAATCTTTCCCAACAGCGACAATCCCAATACGATCAGCGTCCAGGATTTCACATTTCGATTGCCCTTGATTCCTCGCAAGAGTGAAACGATCACTCGATTGCCGATGGGACCTGTTGGGATGTCGCTCAATGGTGTGGTTTTCTTTAATCCCTTCGAGATGGAGGGCCGCAATGCGGTTGCAGGTTATGACGAGGTCTGGCTCGATTCTTGTTGCGGCCACCCTCAGCAAACCGGGGTGTATCATTACCACAAGTATCCAACGTGCGTGAAGTCCCCTTTCATCGACGACGGCAAGTCGCATTCGCCGATCATCGGATTTGCGTTCGATGGATATCCGTTGTATGGGCCTTATGAATCGGACAATAAGATGGCGATGGAGCTTACAGGAGAGCAAGCTCTGGATGCTTGCAATGGACATAGCGATTCATCGCGAGGCTATCACTACCATGTGACACCCAGCCGATTTCCCTACATCTTGGGTGGCTATGCCGGAGAGGTCGAACCGACAAACAATCGCGAATTTCGTCGAAATGCAGGGCGGATGAGAACCGGGCCCATCGAGGATAACACGCAGCCGGGCGATAAGTACGGGAAGATCATCACTTCGGTCCGCCCAGGAAACCTTGTTCAGGGTAAGTCGCATGAGATCCACATCGATTTTGAGCCAACTCAAGCCCGCCGCCCGATTCCCGAAGGAGCACCGACTTGGTTACAGATTGGGCCTTATGAGGCAGATTCGATTCAGCGAACAGGCAATACTGTGACGGCTAAGATCACTATTCCCAAGGACGCAACGGTCGGCGTTTGGCTCGATTGCCACATGGAGTTCGGCTCGGATCGTCGCCCGCTGGTGATCAAAAAGAACGATGCAGCTCGAGTGACCTCTGAGTAGTGGTAGGCTCTTTGAATAAGAGGCAATCGAGATCACTTCATCACTGGAGCGAAGTGAACGTAGTTCCAGTGGCGATACAGTTCGCTTCTTTCCAATAGTTCACTATGGGTACCTACATCAGCGACTTTGCGGTTGTGAAGCACGACGACTTGGTCTGCTGCCCGCAGCGTCGATAGTCGGTTGGGTAAGACCAGAACGATGCAGGAATGGTTGCGGGCTTCGATAAGCGCCCGGGTCGTTTCAGCCTCGATGCCTGCTTGGCTACCCAAAGGTTCCTCGGCCACAATGATGCTGGGCTTTTTGAGGAATGCTCGAGCGATTCCAAGACGAAACATGAGGTCCGGCGAGAGTCGTTGCTCATTGAAACTAACGAGTGTCTGCAGACCATCGGGCAGTTCTAGTACCGCTTCGCTGACTCGGGCAAGCTGCGTGATTTCTCTTAAGTCGACTGTCGCATCGCGCTGCAATCCAAGCCACAGGTTGTCTTCGATGGTTCCGGTGACCAAGGGTCCATTGGGTGCAATCCAGAGGCAGTGTTGTCGGATCGATTCGCTCGAAAGATCCTTCGAGTCAACCTCGTCGAACATAAGCCTGCCGCTGACGGGCTGTCCAAATCCCAGGATCATTTCGACTAAGGCTTTCGAGAGAAAGGGATCCGAAGAGATGATCGCCGTGAGTTGCCCAGGCTTGAAAGCCGCAGAGACATCGTCGAGCAGTTTTTGGTTATTTCCGGCTTGGAGCGTCACATGTTCGGCCGATACGCCTTGTGTTAGTTTTTTCGCGAGCGTTTTTGTGGCCGGTGAAGAAGGCTTGGCTTGTATCCCGAGGTACTGGTGAATCTGCGCTAGTTTGGGAGTTGCTTTGGAGACCGAAAACCTCGCCGATGCGATGCGATAGCCGCTATAGATCGCTGCGCAAATGCTTGCCGTCCAAACGAAGCCGGCTCCGATCGAGAGGTGCTTACGCGGATCGAGCATACCCAGGGCGAGCAAAAAAACCAAACCGGTTCCAAATGCTGCTAGACTCAGTGGCACCAATGGCAACTTGGCCTTATCAAAGCCTAGTACTTGGCTAGCAGCATTTCGGTAGGTCATCATGTTCGAGCGATAGTGATCGAGGGTTTCACGAGAATCGTGGATCGTTGCCATCAAGGGTGCGGTTTGAGCAACCGCTCCTAGCTGTTCATGTGCAGCGGCCCAGCGTTGTTGTTCGACCCAACGCTGCTTGATCTGCCCGGCTTGTTGCCATAGGTAAACGTTCCGTACGATCCAAGCTGCAATCAGCGCAGCGATTGTCAGAAGGGGATGTATCAGCAGAGCAAGGAGCACAAGCACGCCAAGCTGGAGAAAGTGTTTTGGGTAGACCTGCAGCCAGTTGATGATCGCCATGCGCATCGCGGGGATAGTCTGTTCGTGGAAAGATTGCAACAGACCGGCTTGGGCCGACAAGCCACGTTCGATGGCTAGGGCACCCGAGTGATGGAATAGTCGTTGATGCACTTGCTCTTCGGTATCGAGTGCACTTTGAACGCCCGCCCTGCGTTGTAACCAATTCAAAAGGCTCATCAGAGCAAGCCCGATTCCCAGTAGACCGATGAGGCCCAGGGCTTTGAACGAAGAGAGCAAATTCCAAAATGGAAGATTGCTATACGGAAAACGGAAAGGACCAATGGAAGTGGTTTGGCTTGCGGTATCGATAAGCACCGGCGAACCCTGTTCGTACGATTGCTCGACCCTTTGATGCTCCCAGCCCATCAAGTCGATGGCAAAGCCACCGAGCAATAAAAGGGCTGGAACCAGCAATGCCAAGACCATTGCAAGGAAACTCGCTATCCATGCCGAACCGGGTGTCCTGAGTCCGCTTGAGGGTGGCCAAAAATTCGGAAACACGTTGCGCTCGATCGATGGAGGAAGGATTTCGGTCGTTTCATCATTGCCCAGGATAATCTCGGGGCAACCCTAGGTGCTAGTGGGGCTTTCGGATTGAAACAGTTGGGGGGATTTTGAGGGGAAAAACTTAACGAAAACTCGTTTGTTGCAGTTTCTCAACGCACGGCGATGCACCTTGTTGCTTTTTTTCAACCTAGGGTTCTGGGGCAAGTTTCGGAGATTCGTCCAAGACGAGTCGAGATTCTGACTGTTTCTTCATCGGATTACACATGAACACCGCGAATCTAAGGGAATATAGACCCAAGCTCCAGGCGTCCAAGGGGACGGTTCTGTTGGTCGATGATGACCGCTTGTTAATCGAAGCGACCCGAATGTGGCTCGAACATCTGGGTTTCCAGATTTTCACAGCCAGTGATCTCACGCAAGCTCGAACCAAGCTTTCGAATTCTCCTGTCGATCTGCTTTTGACGGATCTACGTTTGGACGAAGGTTGCGGTTTAGAAATCTTGCGCGCAGCCAAAGAGCTTCAGCCCGAGTGTTACAGGTTGGCAATGACAGGCTATCTGAGTACCGATTTGGAAGTGCAAGCGATCCGGGCCGGAGCCATGCAGGTGCTTTGCAAGCCGCTCGACGATGAACACTTGACCGCGACGATCCAACGAGTGCTTGGCGAGCAACAGTTGGCCAAAGAGGATCGACGACTATCCAAGGCACTTGACCAGCGAGCCAAAGACCAGGTGCGCTGCCAAGACCCCTGGTTTGGGATGGGGACCAAGATGCGGGAGATTTTTGATTTGGTCGATCGGATCGCTGATACCCAAGCGAGCGTTCTGATCACCGGTGAGCCTGGAACGGGTAAAAGCAAACTCGCTAAAACGATCCATCAACGATCTGTAAGACAACATGGCCCATTTGTTGAAGTGGCTTGTGGGGCGATCCCCGAACCTCTCTTGGAGAGTGAACTATTTGGTCATTGTGCTGGGGCCTTCACAGGTGCACTTCAAAGCAAGCTTGGCAAATTCCAATATGCACAAGGAGGAACGCTGTTCCTTGATGAAATCACAACGGCTTCGATGGCCATGCAAGTACGACTCTTAAGGGTTTTGCAATCAAGGCGATTTGAAGCTGTTGGAAGTAACCAGACCATAACGACCGATGCTCGAATGATCTTTGCGACCAACGAAGATCTCAGGCAAGCAGTTGCGATGGGGCGATTTCGAGAGGACTTGTTCTACCGAATCCACGTCGTTCCGATCGAATTGCCACCTCTTCGGGAACGGCTCGAGGACCTTCGGGAGCTTGCTGACGGCTTCCTCACGCGAGCCTGCCTGGAGTTTGATCGCCAGGTCGACGGGTTTAGTCCAGGGGCCTACCGAGCCATGCTCGAGTACTCATGGCCTGGGAACATCCGGGAGTTAGAAAACACCATTCAGCGAGCCGTGCTGGTGTCGATCAGTAACAGGATCGATGCGCAAGACATCGAGCGATTGCTGAGACCACAAATGGCCTTCTCGAGCAATCACTTGGCACCCAACGAATCTAGGTTTGGTTGGTCTGAACAATACAAGGACCTTGAAGATGCTCTGTTTCGCCCCGAACGAGAGATAGTCCTTGGGGCACTTGAGGCCCACGGATGGAATCGACAGGCCACGGCCTCCCGCTTGGGGATCAACCGAACGACACTGTATAAAAAAATGAAAAGACTAGGGATCGAAATCGCTAGCTCAGTCCAATAAAAAACCCCGCGTTGCCGGAGACGCCCGATAACCAGCAAGCGGGGATTGGTCCCTCGTCCAAGGCCGAGCACGCCCGATGACTCAGCCAAGAACGCAAATCGGGACTGAATCAATGCTAGGGTGCAGACACCGAAGCGACCACATCCGACGGATCCTGAGGATCGTAGGTTTGATGCCGATGGGCCCGTCGGTGCACGGTGCGCTTTGAAAAGTGCTAGGACAAACGACAAATCGGTGCAAGGTTTTTTGTCGCTTCGGTTTTTGCGTGTCGTTTCGACACTTTGCGACAAGGTGCTAGGGATCTTCGATAGACCCCCTGCTATAATGTTTGCCGAAGCCCTTGAGGTGGCTTGGTGGCTTCGCCCGAGAAGATTTATACGCACAATTTAAGAAAGAAATCGATGAGTCAATCCGTTACGATCGACGGAGTCTCGCTGACGCTCGCCAATCCGGTAAAGAATCCGTCACGTTGGATTGGCCAAGCCGAGCCGCTTCGACAACTTGCGGCCTGTTGGCTGACGGTTGCACCGAGTGATTTGCCTCTGACTCCAAGGCTTGTCGGTGTACCGGGAGTTGGCAAGACGGCTTTGGCGATGGCCGCCGCGAGTGCGAGGCAACAAGAACTTTATATTTTTCAGTGCACTGCCGACACTCGTCCGGAGGATTTGCTTGTCACGCCGGTCTTGTCTAGCAACGGCAAGATTGCTTACCACGCTTCGGCCCTCGTTACGGCCATGATACGAGGGGGTGTGTGCGTGTTGGACGAAGGGAATCGAATGAACGAAAAGTCGTGGGCTTCGTTGGCTCCTTTGTTTGATCAACGACGCTACGTCGAATCGATTGTCGCTGGGATCTCCATTTCGGCGCACCAAGATTTCCGAGCTGCGGTGACGATGAATCAAGACGATTCAACCTACGAGATACCTGACTATATCCTCAGCAGACTGCAACCTACGTTGCAGGTCGGGTTTCCCAATCGCAAAGATGAACTCGCGATCCTTCAATACCATTTGCCTTTTGGTGAGGCGGATATCCTGGAGCTAACAGTCGATTTTCTCCAACAGGCGCACTCGCTGAAGCTCGATTTTTCGGCTCGCGATGGAATCAACGTGTTGCGTTATGCCATCAAGCGCCTGGCGGCTCAGGATTCAGGGCATCCGCTCTCGAAGGATCAAGCTTGGAAGGAAGCCGTCGTTGCCTGTTTGGGTGACGAGGCTCTTGATTTGGCAGCCCTTGCCGAACGGAAGCGACAGGCTCTTGGCGGAAACAGTTTGCCGATGGGTTTGGACGACTTCTTTTTTGATCCAGACGATCCACTTCGCCCGGATTCTGATTCCGAAGAGGACATGGATGATCAAGACGACAATTACCGGTAGGCCCAATTGGTCGAAGAAATAATCTATGCTTCACAATGAGTTAATCACTGCCGATTGGACCAAGTTCGTTCCAAGGTATTTAGTCCCTATTGAGCCGAAGCGCATGGGACATTATTTCACCGATGTGCTGATCATCGGTGGTGGGTTGGCTGGGATGCGAGCGGCGCAGGAGGTCGATCCATCGCTGCGCACGATGATTTTGACGAAGGACAAAGTCGAGGAGTCCAACAGTGCTTATGCACAAGGTGGGATTGCCAGTGTTTGGGATCCCGAGGATCGCTTTGACAATCACATCCAAGACACGCTCGTTGCAGGCTGTGATTTATGCGATCCGAGCACTGTCGAGATGGTCGTAAGAGAAGCTCCGGATCGGGTCGCAGAGCTGATTCGATGGGGTACTCGTTTCGATCAAATCGATGGAGCTTTGGTCTTGGGACGCGAAGGTGGTCATTCCCATCAACGGATCATCCATGCCCTTGGAGATGCAACGGGCAAAGAAATCATGCGCGCGATGATCCAGCACACTAGGGGCCTTCCTAACGTTGAAATATGCGAGGAAGCTTACACGATGGATCTGCTGACCTATGATGGTCAGTGTTGCGGTGCGGTGGTTTCGATCCAACAAAGACCAGCGGTACTGATTTGGTCCAAGCAGACGATTCTGTGTACGGGTGGGTGCGGCCAAGTATTCCGCGAATCGACCAATCCGCGGGTTGCCACCGGCGATGGGCATGCGATCGCGTTTCGAGCAGGTGCCCTGATGCGGGACATGGAGTTCATGCAGTTTCACCCCACCGTGCTTTACATCGCCGGCAGTTCTCGAACGCTCATCACCGAGGCAGTGCGAGGCGAAGGAGCTTATCTGGTCGATTCTCAGGGGTATCGGTTTATGAAGGACTACGATTCGCGGCTCGAGCTTGCTCCTCGCGATGTGGTCAGCAAGTCGATCGTGGCTCAGATGGACAAAACCCAATCGGCCTGCGTTTATTTGACATTAGCCCACTTGAATCCCGAGCATGTTCGGCAGAGGTTTCCGGGGATTGCCAAGGTCTGCCACAGCTTTGGTTTGGATATCACCAAGGATCCGATCCCGGTCCGTCCGGGAGCTCATTACATGATCGGTGGGGCTCTTGTTGATCAGCACGCACGAACGAGCCTCCCGGGCTTGTGGGCCGCAGGCGAGGTCAGTTCCAGTGGTCTCCACGGTGCGAATCGATTGGCCTCTAACAGTTTGCTCGAAGGCTTGGTTTACGGTGCGGTTGCCGGTCGGGGTGCATCCAACGCAGCCATGGAGGACTCGACGATTACCTTGAGCGCTCTTCCGATTCGTTACGATGCCAAACGCACCGATACCCAGGAAATCGATTTAGCGGATATTCGCAACTCAGTACGCTCGCTGATGTGGAGGCACGTCGGAGTGCATCGCAAAAAAGAACGTCTTGAAGAGGCACTCGAACAACTGATTCGTTATAGCAAGTACGTTTTGGCGCACCGTCCCGATGGGATCGAAGGCTGGGAACTCCAAAACATGTTGACCGTCGGATTGATGATGACCCAAGCGGCGTTGTCTCGATGCGAATCGCGAGGCGTGCACCTAAGACTCGACTACCCCAAGCTCGATAATGAGCATTGGCGCAAGCATCTTGCGATGCGAAACTCCTAAATATGGATTTGCTAGTTCCGTTTTCGGATTTGAAGCTTGCGGCGGGCAATTTTCAATTCGATCGGACCCGGGAGTTGCATCCTCGTTGGATGATTGGAGTCCCTTGCAGAGTCAATCCACTTGCGAACCCGATCCCAGTGCCGAAAACTGATCTGCTGCAAAGGCCACCCCATCCGATGCCAGATGCCAACAAAACCGCACTGAAGCACTGGCCAAGGCAAGCGAGCAAACTGGCTGAATTCAACTTCGATTTGATCCTGCCCCCACTCGATCGCCGATGTTTCTAACCACTGCTGGGCCAATTCTTCGATGACTTGATGTTCTTGGCGAATCAGTTCGCAGGTAACTCGAAGTCGCTCTTTGAGTTGATTGCATCCGGTAAATGCTTCCAGATAGGGTAGGCACTCATTGCGTATCCGATTGCGAGTAAAATTGTTACTAAGATTGGATTTGTCCGTTCGATACTCTTGGCCGAGTGAGTCTAGGTACTCGATCAATTCGGCCTTCCATAGTCCGATCAATGGGTGGACGAGGCTAAGTTGCTCGGAGAGTTTTCTCTCAAGGCGTATGCCCGACAGACCAGCAGGCCCGGAGCCTCGAAGCAGATGATGAAACATGGTTTCCACGCTATCATCGGCCGTTGCCCCGGTAGCGATCCAATTGGCTTGGTATTGCTTGGCAACATCTCTCAAGAAACTCATGCGAGCCTTGCGCCACTGGGCCTCGCCTCTCGATTCGGCGGACTGCGGTAGCGTATCTGAGATCGCATCGAGTTTGAGTTCACAAGCTAGTTGCTTGACGAAGGCCTCGTCGAGATCGCTTTGGTCACCCCGGAGTCGATGGTTCAGATGAGCAACGACAAGACGAATGTTCGGGGGTGGATTCGCTTGCTCAATGATACCGTGGATGGCCCGAAGCATTGCAACGCTATCGGGACCTCCACTTATGGCAAGCACGATCGTTGAATTGCTCCAACGATCGATAGGCCAATCCCGGAGGATCGATTCAAGGACTCGATGCATACCATGTTTCGGTTAAGGTTTAGCCCCGGCATCCGAGTTGGGTTTCGCAGGTGTGGGTTTTGCGAAATCCCCGGCTGTTGCGATGATGAATTTGTCTGGGTCGATGTACTCAGCAATCGCGTCATTGACGGTTTCAATGTCGAGATTGGCGATTTTCTCTTCGAGTTTTTCGTAGTAAGTCATATCGCGACCTGCGAACAGGTTGCTTGCGAGCGTGCTGGCCAAGGCGCCATCGCGAGCGCGATTGAGTTGCTGGCTTTGCAAGAAGCCTTGGATGCCACTGGAGAGTTCTTTATCCTCGACTCCACTCTTGACTATTTTTCTGATTTCCTCATCGATCGTTGCGACGAGTTTATCTCGATTCGCGGGGTTGGCGATGGCAACGACGCTTAGAGAAGCAAACTCATCGATCGGGTTAGCCCGTAGCATGCTCGCAACGCCGTAGGAGAGCCCTTCTTGTTGCCGAACGCGATCCCCGAGGCGCGATGAAAGCGTCCCGCCTCCGAGGATGTAGTTGCCCATGACGAGGGCTGGATAGTTTGGATCGTCATCCCGCATGGCATACTGCTGAGCTGCGAAGTAGACCGAGTTGGCTTTGTCGGGAGTTTCAATCGATTTCAGAGGCAATTGCAGATCGAGGGTAGGAGATACCGCAGCCCGCTGGTAGGGGATATTGGACTTCCAGTTTGCCAGGATACTCGAGAGTTTTTCTTCCACTTCGACTGGATCGAAATCACCGACCACAGAAACTTCGCCTTGGGTTCCCGAGAGAAATCTAGCGTGAAGCGATTTCACGTCATCGAGCTTGAGAGCTTTGATGTCCTCGAGTTCTTCTTCGACGGTCGCATCGTAGCGAATGTCGCCTCGTTGGTAAGGGTTCAGAGCCCTGGTGACCGTCCGCATCGCAAGCAGTTGTGGCTCTTGGAGTTGACTTTCGAGTTCAGCGATGGTTTGAGATTTCAGTAGCTCAAACTCTTTGGGATCGAAACCGGGCTCACGAAGCATTTCTCGGACAACATCGAGCACTTCTAAAAGTGTTTCGCGTTTGGTTTCGATGTTGACGTTCAAGAGTTGTCGAACCGATTGGACGCTCAGGTTGGCTTTGAGTTCATCGAGTTTATCGTTGAATTCTTGGAGAGGCATCTTCGCAGTGCCACGGGACAAGACTGGGCCTAGTAGTTCGATCGCCGTCGATTTTCCTTTAAGGGTGTCTTCGTCGCCAAATCGAAGATTGAGTGTGACATTGACGGTGCTACCTCGAGTCTTTTTGGGGAGCATGGCGAAGGGAACCCCGGACTTGAGTTTGCCTTTGATGAGCCTCGACTCGATGTTTCTCGGGGTCGGCTCGAAAGCTTCGCCTTCGCTGGCGGCTTCGCGTCCGACGTAGCCTGAGAGCATCGGCTGGAGGTTAGGTCGATCGGGGACTTCGATTCTTTGGGATGCCGAGACGGGTTCGAAGATACCGACGGTGCGATTATTTCGAACTAGGAAACGTTGGGCGACTTGTTGCACATCGGCGGCGGTCGTTTTTTCTAGATTATCGCGAAATAGGAAGTAGAGGCGCCAGTCCCCTTGAGCGGCCCAGTCACTCAGGGCGATCGCCAGGGATTGGGTTTTGGCCGAGAGCAATTCCCGTTGGTTGAGCAGTTGCCTTCGAACCCGATCGACCTCTGCATCGCTAATGGGATTCTCGACGAGATTTTCGAGCGTATCGAGCATCGTTTTACGGGCCTCTTCGATCGAATTCTCTTTTGGAACCTGTGCGAGAATGGTCAGCAAACCTGGGTCGTGCAACGAGGGTGCATCGGCGGCAACGAAGGTGGCTTGTTTGGTCTCGACCATGGCTTTGTAGAGTCGACCGCTCGGCATATCGGTAAGGACCGCTGCGAGAATCTCGACGGCAGGGAAAAGGGGATCCGAGCCGGCTGGGATATGGTAGACCGCACCGATGTACTGAGTGTCTGCGACTCGCCGAACGGTGGTGATGCGATCGCCATCTTGAGCGGGCTCAACGGTGTAGGTCTGAGCAAGTGGAGTTTTGGGCCTAGCCAATACGCCGAAGTATTTCTGAATCCAAGCCAGAGCTTTTTCTTGGTCGAAATTTCCCGCTACGATGAGCATGGCATTATCGGGACGGTAGTACTTGCGGTAGAAGCCTCTCAGGCTGTCGACAGGCACACGTTCGATGTCACTGCGATTGCCTATGGTGGACTTGCCATAGTTGTGCCATTGGTAGGCTGTCGAGTACATGCGTTGTTGCAGAACACCCACCGGGCTGTTCTCTCCTTGCTCAAATTCGCTACGAACGACGGAGAACTCTTTTTGAAGGTCTTCGCCGAGGATCTTGCTGTTGACCAATCGGTCAGCTTCCAAGCGGATGGCAAACTCAAGATTGTCATCGTTGGCAGGAAGTGTTTCGTAGTAATTGGTGCGATCGAGCCATGTGGTTCCGTTAAAATCCGCACCGCGATCCTTGAGGGCCTTGGGAATGTCCGGGTTGAGTTCGGTGCCTTTGAAGAGCATGTGTTCAAGAAGGTGAGCCATGCCGGCCTCGCCGTATCCTTCGTGGCGCGAACCGACGAAGATCGTGCAATTGACCGTTACCTTGGGCTGACTGCGATCTTGGAACAGCAAGATCTTTAGGCCATTGTCCAGCGAGTACTCGGTGATTCCTTCGACGGTGGTAATTTTTTCAGGCATCTTTTCGTCTGCAAATCCGATTGCGTTAATACTCATACAGAACCCTAGGGCTAGCAGCACAATAGGTCTTGCCAGCTCGAAACAGCGAGAGAACATCAGTGGCACTCCGGAAATGCTCGGTTGAAGTGAGAACCTCATGGGGACGGGTTCCGAGAAATGGATATGGAAGCTTCACAATGCGAACGTTCGAAAATTGTACTAAGGAAACTGGATTTGCATCGAGCCAATCTATGGTTCGCTTGGGGAATCGTATAGATTTTCCTGGTGTGAGCGGAGAGAAAGCGGAGTACGAAAAAGTAGAGTTTTCACGCACTCAATTCGCTCAATACCCCCAAAGAAGGTTAACGATCCATGGCATTTCGTAGCGTTGCTTCTAGCGATTCGTTGGTCGAGGGCCAAGGGATCGAAGTGATTTGGGATGGAAATGTTATCGCCGTGTTTCGCCACCAGGGACTTCTCTACGCGTTGGATGGGCTATGTATGCACCAAGGCGGCCCGCTGGCAAAGGGCAAACTCTGCGAGGGCAAAATCCAATGTCCCTGGCACGGTTGGACTTACGATTTGCAAACGGGAAACAACGCAGCGACCTGCCAAGCCATGCTCAGAACCTATCGGGTTCGTGAAGAGGATGGAAAAATTGAGGTTGACTTGGGGGATTAAGCCAATCTAGCATCCGACTAGGTTCGTTGGCATTTTTGCCATGAATCTATTGATTCGCCTTGATGGATTTCGACTACACCCACGGTCAGGAGGACCGCAGTGCAAACGATCAAAACCGCAGTCGTTGTCGTTTTGTTGCTTTTTGTGCTCTATGGCGGTTACATCGCGCTAAACCACCGAGAGCCTGAACTAAGTCCCGAGTTGCAGGGTTTGGTAGGGCTAGATGAGTTTGGTGCCGATATCGCTTTGCCCGAACCGGTCTCTGCGCCTACGGTCCACTCGCAAAGCGACACTCCATCGGGGGCGAGCAATGCCTTTGAAGCTTTTGCGAAAAATCCCAACCCGAGTTTTTCTCCTCCTGCGCCCCCTAGCAACCCGCCGCTATCGATCCCATCGGCTCGATCGGGCAATGTGCCTGAGCTCCCCGAGGTGCCCTCTTTGGAGCTTCCAAGAGTTCAACCTCCGGCGATCGAGCCACCTGCCTTGCCAACGCCCGAGTTGCCTAAGTCGACTTCGCTCGCGCCACCTGCTGGTAGTCTTTTGCCTAAATCGAATGTTCCCCAAGTCGATCCGAGCGTTGCGAAGGCATCGGGCATTACGCCCGTAAATGATGTGCCTGTTTTGGATCTACAGACGCTCCATGGCCAGGCCAAGACGATGGAGCAAGCAACGCAACCCCGCATGCCGACGTCGGCAAGTGGCAAGTCGTTTGCTAACGCCAAACGCATGGCGATGGATCAAGCCAACTCCGGTAACCTCAAAGAGGCGCTTGCCACTTTGTCGGTCTTTTATGGAGCGCAGGATCTGACCCAAGAGCAGCACAGCGATCTGGTCGACCTTTTGGACGCTCTGGCTCGCGAAGTTATTTTTTCTCAGCGGCATTTGCTGGAAGTTCCCTATGTGGTCAATCCAGGGGAGACCTTGGAGCAAGTGGCCAAGACATGCCAAGTCCCGGTTTCGATCCTCGCGAAAATCAATGGGCTCGACGAACAAGCCAGCTTGGCCCCAGATCGCAAATTGAAGGTTTTGCAAGGCCCATTCAGAGCCGAGATCGTCATGGAGACAAGCGAGATGACCCTGTTTTTGGGTGATCTCTACGCGGGTCGTTATCCGGTGAGCTTTGGTAGCGAACCGTCACCAAGGCCCGGAGTCTACGAGGTGCAAAACAAACAAAAAGACAAAAACTATTACTCGGCCAACGGCATGCAAATCCCTGCCAAGGATCCTCGAAATCCCTTCGGAGGATATTGGATCGATCTGGGAGACGAACTTTGCATCCACGGATCGTCGGCTCTTGAGGATGGATCGACAAATCTCGGTTGCATCAGTCTATCTCCGCTGGATGCAGGAGATGTTTTTGGTATGCTCGGACGTGGATGCGAAGTCTCCATCCGACGCTAAAGTCCCAAAAACAACAAAGCACCCAGCGATCCCTATGCAATACGATAAAGAGCAACTCAAGGCTCTGGTGCGAAAGCACGCCTTGCAGTTTGGTAACTTCACCCTTGCAAGTGGCAAACAAGCCTCATTCTATCTCGACTGCCGGAAGGTTACTTTGCATCCTCAGGGTGCCAACTGGATCGCAGCAGGATTGCTCGATTTGATCTCGGAGAAATCCGGTCAAAAGCTTCCTGATGCAGTTGG
The DNA here is from genome assembly GCA_046086605.1 of Pirellula sp. Lineage (GTDB taxonomy): Bacteria > Planctomycetota > Planctomycetia > Pirellulales > Pirellulaceae > JBKCUI01. Next base: position 19,361 of record JBJSXX010000308.1, read on the forward strand.
AGGATTGGCCATCGGGGCCGATCCGATCACAGCTTCGGTTGTTGTGCACGCAGGTCAGCGAGGGCTAGGGCTCTTGGGTTTCATGGTTCGCAAAGAGGCCAAAACGCATGGAACCGGGAAACTCGTCGAAGGGCCCGTTCAAGAGGGGATGACGTGCGTGATTGTCGAGGATGTCATCACCAGCGGAGGCAGTGCGCTGAAGGCAGCGCAGTCGGCAAGCGAGTTTGGGATGAAGGTGCTTGGAATCTATGGCGTGATCGATCGATTGGAAGGGGGCCGCGAGGCCATCGAGCAAGCCGGATACCCGCTTGCTACGCTACTTACCATCGATGACTTTCCCAGGTAGCCAATCGGACTAGTCTGGCATTCCGGCCACGTAGCCTTCGGCCATACCACCCAACGCTCGGTAGATTGCCAGGTCGATCGTGTTGGAAACGAAGCGAACGCTACCGTCAGCAGCGGCGAAATTACCACCAACGGCGTGATCGCTAGTGAATCCATAGTTGTTTTCCCAATCGGCTGCACAAAGCTCGAGTCCCTTTCGGATCGGTAGTCCTTGGCCGGCTGAGCAAACAGAACTAGCGTTTAATGGAATAGCAACCGTCGCTACACTTCCATTGAACCAGAACCACCAGTTGTGCGTTGTCCATGCACCGACGGATTCGCCGACCATAAAGGTATTGCTTAAACCATCCTTGATCGCCGCGACTTGTGTGTTGCAAGGCACACCGAATTGATTGACCAAAGGCGAAGGACCTCGGCCAAGGTAGCCAGCAAAGAGGATCCCATTGCCGTTTCCAAGACCATTACCATTGTTCTTGAAGTAGGGATCGGAGCCAAAGAAGCTGTCTCCAACGGTTCTGTAGGCAGGAGCGCCCCAAGTCCAGTTCGATCCGGCGACACCTTTGTAGCTAGTCACCGCGTAGGACTGACCGTTGCTGGAACGCTGTGCACGGCCATCCATGATTGCTGGGCTTGTATCACTGGGGCATCGGTATAAGGAGACTGTTTGTTTTGCCATCCAAGTGTTCGAGCCTTGGGTCGGAGAGATGTAGCCGCCTGTGTTTCGGGTGTCGTTAGTCACGTCAAAACGCGGATCAAAAGATCGAAAGAGGATGTCTCCTTCGATGTAGGGCAGCAGATTGGTCATCCAGGAGACCTGCGAAACAGAAGTCGCCGAGAAGGCAGGTTGTGGATCGACCATGATATCTCTGACATTGTTGAATTGGCCAACGCTGCCTGGATACTGTTTGCGAGCCGATTCGTGGTTGATGCTACCCATGGCGATTTGGCGGATGTTGTTTCCGCAGGACATACGTCGCGCCGCCTCCCGTGCTGCTTGCACTGCAGGCAGGAGCAATCCAACCAAAACTCCAATGATTGCGATCACGACTAACAGTTCTACGAGGGTAAAACCGTAACGGCTGAAAGTTCGTCTGCGGCTCATTGTGAGTCTCTCCGGAAAAGAATCTGGCTGGATGGACATTTAGTAGATCCTACGAAATGCAATCCTCATGTCAAGGAAAACCTAGTCGGCTCCTTGCGGCTGATCGATTGCTAAAGTTCGACACCTTGTCGTCTTATTGTCGTCTTAGAACATCTAAACACTTGACAGTTCCATCAACTGTCCTACAATCTGATCAGTCAATCAAGTGATTGAATGTTTAAGTGATTGAATGTTTGGATAGGAGGGGTTCAAGAGGATCCTTCCAACCCAATCCTTCCAACCATAGAGAGCAGAACCATTGGTCAAGCAAAAAGGGGTTAGGCAGGTCGATTCGGATTGTTCGGACGAGCCGCATTCGGCCGAGTCGATCAGGATTCCCCTGCTCGAAGCGAAGCTCTGCCAGCATGCCTCTGCGATCTTCCGAGCCTTGGGAGACCCCAGTCGGCTTCAACTCTTGGCCTTGTTGGCAAAGCGTGAAATGTGCGTCACGGAGCTAACGGAGCGTTTGCAAGACAATCTACCTGCGATTTCTCAGCGGCTTAAGCTCTTGCGGGCCGAGCGGCTGGTGCAGACTCGGCGGGAGGGCAAGCACATTTTTTACTCACTTGCAGACAATCACATCGCGTTGCTTATTGAAAACGGTTTGGCTCACGGGAGCGAAGCCGACGATTCTGTTTGTTCAAACCAAGAAACTGGAGAAACTTGAGAATGTCTCACCATCACGAAAACCATGATCATGTCCATGGAAAAGATTGCGGACATACGGCCCTGGAACATAACGGTCACGTCGACTATCTGCACGACGGGCACATGCACCATCCGACAAGCGAGGGCAAAGTCGAGGAGCATGTGTTGGAGATTTCCAACCACAATCCTGATGCTTGCACAGGAGGTCACGTTTGCCAGGCGCATAGCCAAGACCACGTGCACGGTCCTGGATGTGGGCATCCGGCCGTACCCCATGGCGATCACATCGACTACCTAGTCGATGGGCATTTGCATCACCAGCACAATGGCCACTGTGATAACCATGGAAAAGTTCAGGTTGTGCAGTAGTCGAAAGCCCCCTGGGGTTCTAAAGCCCGCTGAACCTTGCATTTGACCTACGGTTCCCATTTTCGGGAACCGCCCAGCCTTCGGAAACTCTTTGAGTTACGGCCTTGAATCCATCTTGACCCGTCTTCCAAAAGTTCGCTATTCTCCGACCGTGCCAGGGCAAGTTCGGTAAAGTCGGCAGTCTTGGCGAGCGTTATAGGATAGACCTGCCAAGCGGCTTTAGGTTGAGTGTTCAACAAGGATGGTTGAGTTCCATGTCCAATACAAAAACAGTCTTTACGACAGGCGAGGCTGCCAAGATTTGCAAGGTGAGCCAGCAGACGATTATCCGTTGTTTTGACAACGGAACCTTGAAAGGATTCCGAGTGCCTGGGAGTCGCTTTCGACGGATTCCTAGGGACCATCTGTTTGTCTTCATGAAGGACAACGGTATTCCTACGGATGCTTTAGAGAGCGGCAGAAAGAAACTCTTGATCGTTGACGACGATCAAGATCTGGTTGATTTGATGCGAGACGGCTTTGAGCGCGATGGTCGCTTTGAAATCCGAACCGCAAACAACGGCTTTGATGCAGGGATGCAGGTCAAGGAGTTCCGACCCGACTTGGTCGTCCTGGATGTGATGCTCCCAGATATCAATGGACGAGAAGTGTGCCAAAGAGTTCGATCTGATCGCACGATGGATACCGTCAAGATCCTATGCATCTCCGGAATGGTCGAAGCCGATAAGATTTCGGATCTTCGGTCTGCAGGTGCAAACGACTTCATGCAAAAGCCATTTACGATCGACCAATTGATCGATCGGGTTTGCGACCAGCTCGATATCGAACGTCCCGTTGCGATGGTTTGATCGCTGGCAACTAATCGCGTTGCAATTTCTCAAAATAACGACGGGCCGCCGGATGGTAAGGTAAACCTTGCCACTCAGCGGCCATTTCTTTTGCGATCAATCCATCGGCAAGAGCGTCGGATTGATAGAGGGCCGTTAAGCATTCCTCGACCAATCGCGAGGGAGCATCGCGACGCACAACAAGCAACGCTGCGGTTGCAAGTGAACTGACAGGCTCGGCAATACTACCGCGATAGGATCCGGGGCTGAACTGATAGAGACGAAACATCGGTTCTGCGAGTGTCATCTTCGGTGCATCATCGATCGACAAAAGCCGGTAGTCTCCTGACGTAAGCAACTCGGTGAGGCTAGGCTGCTCGGCCTTGATAACCGCAAACATCGGAAGTTTTTTGGCTCGGATCCCTTGCGCGTTCCAGTCGCTTTCGACCACATCGATATCTTTTTCGGACATGCCAAAGTACTTCAGTAGTTTCAGTGCTGCTTGGCGAGTTCCGGAATCTTTGCTTCCAAGCACGACGGCTTGACCCTTGAGATCCAGGATCGATTGGATCTTGGAGTCTTTTGGAATAAGGATGTGGATGGGTTCGAAAAACAAGGGTGCAACCACCGCGACTTGATCGGCTCGAACGGTCGATTCTTGCATCAGCGCGATATCGGCATGCTTATCTAAGAGCTGCTTGAGATTCTCGACCGATCCACTCGTGGAGGTCACCGTCGGTTCTCGACCACTACCGGTCTTCATCCGATCGGAGATCTTGCCGGCTAAATCGTAGTACATTCCGCCCGGAGAGCCCGATGCGATGGTGATTCGGTTCGGAAGACTCTTGTCGCGAAACGTATCCCAGATGCCATTTCCAAGCAGGACCAAAGCCAGTATGCACGCAGCCCCTGTCAAAAAGATATTCTGCGCCCATCGTTGCGATCGACTCGGTTCGACTTGTCTGACCCCGGTGAGTGCCGCGACGATCGGTATATTGGTAAACCAAAACCGAAACCTTCTTGCCAATGACGGAGGCCTCGCCTCGATGGGATGTCCGTTGAGGAATCGCTCGAGGTCGTCGGCCAATTGCCCCGCCGATGCGTATCGAAGACTCGGAGACTTCTCTAAGCACTTTCCGACAATCGTTTCAAGATCGACATGGAGGTTGGATTGCTGCTGACGAATCAGAGGAGCGGGTCGATAGATCACCTGCATGATCGTCTGCATGACCGACTCGGCTTGGAAGGGTGGTTTGCCCGTTAGCAATGCATAGAGGATTGCACCCATGGCATAAACATCGGTCGCTACACCCTGGGCCTCGTTCTTGCCGGAGGCTTGTTCAGGGGACATGTAACTCGGAGTTCCGAGGGTAGCGCCCGTTGCGGTGAGTCCCTGCTCGGCGCCCATTTGCTTGGCGAGTCCAAAGTCGGTAATCACGACGTGGTCGGTTTCATCGATCAATACATTGGCGGGCTTAAGATCCCGATGCACAACGCCGTGAGAGTGGGCATAGTCGATGGCCCTTGCAACATCCATCACGTACTTGACGGCCTGCTTGGCCTCCAAAGGGCCATCGGCGAGTTTACGTGAAAGGTCGGTTCCAGGGATGTAGTCCATCGAAAAGTAATGGTGCCCGTTACTCTCCCCGCAGTGATAGATCGTCACGATACTCGGATGGGTGAGTTTCGCGACGCTTCGAGCTTCACTGTAAAAGCGTTCGACTTCTTCGTTGCTTGCCAAAGCCCCTGAGCGGATCATCTTGACTGCGACTTGGCGATTCAACGCGGTCTGGGTGGCCAGATAGACCACACCCATTCCACCACGACCTAAGACGCGTTGAAGGATGTAGTCGCCGAATCGACAAGGCAAGGCAGCTTGGGTGTTATGAAGCGCAGGAAATTCGGCCACATCGCTGTTCGATCCGGCGACTTCGGAAAGACTGAAGTCGACCTCATCGCTTGCTCGAGCACGTGCTTTTGGCAAGTCGATGGTGGCTGCATTCGGGTCGTACTCAAGGGCAGGATCGGGGCTACCTACGGGTCGATCCTCGAGTGGCTCGGCGTCTAGCTTCGGGCTACTGGTCTCCTCGGGCGGCAGATCGCCAAGGGTCGGTCCAGCCATCTGCTCGATCCAATCGGCAGTCTCAAGGAAGCCTTCGAGCCTCTGGCGATACTCAGGGTACTTGCCCAGGAACTCTTGGCGGTCGATGGGATGGCTCCCGCCCTGCCAACGATCTGCCTCTGCGCGCGGCAGACGGCTGAACTGGCTG
>JBJSXX010000309.1:0-16562 GCA_046086605.1 Pirellula sp.
CGAGACAACTCCGAACTGCGCCGCAAGCTTGTTCGCGATCGCAGCGGAGCTCCCTCGTCTCTCCGACGCAATCGACCAACAAGCATCTGCTCTAACTGACCGAGATAACTGTCTTCTATTTGCCTTTGCTGCCTTCTGAGCAACATGATCCTTACACTCCGACATGGGTACTACGAAAACGCACGAAAGAACCTGCGTGAAAACTACTTTGCCAGGCCCAACGATTGCGGGTTCCTGACGACACTCAATGTTGCAACAAGATTTCGCAAACGCCGATTTTTTGACCCAACTTGTAGCTTGAATAAAAATCTTTCGCTCGCATTTTCGATACCAACGCTACCCCTTATCATTTTCTGCAGCAGCGGCCCGAAGTTTCCAAAGATAATGGGGAAATCAGCTCAAGTCCTATTGTCGAACGATTGTAACGTTGAACGATTGTCCTCAATCGTTCGGCCGCTGAAATCCCCGCCGATACGCCAAGCTGCGCTTGTCAACAAACGGCTGAGGACAGCCGTTGAACATGAGCGTTGAACGATTGTCCTCAATCGTTCGGCTGTCGAGCTTGCGAGACCCGCCAGTGGGATAAGCAAGCACGGACCAACGGCTGAGGACAGCCGTTGAACAATCGGCCCCAACGGCTGAGGATAGCCGTTATACTCAGCAACTGAACGCTCACGAATCCAACCTCTTTTGCAATCAGGCAAGATGTTCCGATTATCCCCCTTGAAACGTGTCACCCAAGTGCTTGCTCTGTGCTTTATTGCGCTAGCTACGATCTGCGTCGGATTGGGCCAAGACAAATCACCTCGAATCGACGATGCCCAAGCTGCCGCCCTGGCAAAACTTGCAATCGACGGGCTCAACCGCGAATATCCCAACAAACCCTCCAATGTTCTAGTCGGCCCAAAGGATGTCCTTAGCCCCAAGCAACTCCACCCCGCCTTCTACGGGTGCTTCGATTGGCACAGCAGCGTCCACGGTCACTGGATGCTCGTGCGTCTTCTGAAAACCAACCCAAACCACCCCCTTGCTCAATCCTCTCGAGAGCGACTCGCTCAAAACCTAACCCAACCGAATATCGATGCCGAAGTCGCCTACTTCCAATCGAAAGAAAATCGATCCTTCGAAAGGATGTACGGATGGGCATGGCTCCTGCGACTCCAAACCGAATTGCACACCTGGGACGATCCACAAGCTCGCCAGTGGCGAGAGATTCTTAAGCCCCTTGAAAGCGAAATCGTCTCCCTTGTCCTGGGCTACCTGCCCCGATTGACCACTCCTATCCGAACCGGTGTCCACCCCGATACAGCGTTCGCACTCGGCCAAATCCTCGACTATGCACGCACAGTAAAAAACTCAGAGCTTGGACAAGCCATCGAGAGGCGAGCTCAAGAGTATTACCTGGGCGATCGAGATTATGCGTCTGAGTACGAACCCTCGGGAGAAGACTTCTTCTCCGCATCGCTCAACGAAGCCGACTTGATGCGAAGAATTCTCCCGACGCAAAAATTCACCGAGTGGCTCGATCGCTTCCTGGTCCAAACCCGAGCTTCGTCTCATGCAAAACTCCTTACGCCGGTGGTCGTTTCGGACGTCACCGATGGCAAACTCGTGCACCTTGCAGGTCTGAACCTATCGAGAGCCTGGACCCTGGCTGCAGTCGCTGACGCTCTCCCCGAAAATGCACAATGGAAGGCTCTCTTTGCTCAAGCGGCAAAAGCCCACCGCGATGCGGGTTTGGCTTACGTTTTTAGCGGGCACTACGAAGGCGAACACTGGCTGGGTACCTTCGCCGTTTATGCAATCACCGCTGTGGGACGATAAGCTTCATGCAACCGAGTTCATCTAGCACGGATCTAGTGTTGCTGGTTGGCACCCCTGGCCCCCTGGGTATCGACCCGGAGCTTATCGATCAAGCCTGCGGGATCCTGCGCTTGCGACTTGAAATCGATGCGATCGCCACCACTGCATTTCAAGACAATCTGCATTTGGATACTTCGCTTGCAGATCAACACGATCGCGTTGTGATTCTACCTTGCGGCTTTGAATCGATCCCTCTTGATCAAATCCGTAGCGCTTGGTGGTTTGGCCATTTGACCAGCACCAACAAAATCTTTCTAGCCGAGCCCTGGACACCCAAAGAGGTAGGCCAATGGATCGGTAATCGCGCAGGTGCCTATCAAGCAAATGAGCGAAAGACTTGCGCTCTAACGCTTAAGCGAGATCCTATCACTAACGAACCTTTGACCCAGCGTCAAATCGAAACGCTCGCCCTGATCGCATTCTGGGCGAATCGGATTTGTCCTGGCTGTGTCGTTTGCTTCGAGATTGCTGAGCAATCAAATTGCAAAGAACTAACGAGCCTATCGACGCGGGATATCGAAGCCGAGGAGCTTGCGACATGGATGATCCAAAGATACCTGCGGAGCGTGCGCTCACGACCGATTCCATGGAACGAACAGTCCGATGCCGACTGGCCAACCTTGAGCCGGCTGCACCAAGAACTCCAATTGCACTTACCATCGGAGTACTCCGAGCGGCTCGATGACGTTTCTCCTCGATCGATGGGAAGTGCCAAAATTGTTCCAGATGAATCTGGCCTTGTCCCGTGGGACAAAATATGGACATCCTTTTGCGATCTTGCTCTAGCCGGTGGGCCGCCCCACCGAGGCAAACTCCTCGAACCCGTGATGCCTGAAGAGATCCATCAATCGCCCCAGGAGTATGCAACAGTCGTCGCTGAGATCCGACGTGGTATCGAATTGGCCAGCGGGTTGAAAACCTGCGACAGTCCCTATCTCGGCTGGGTCTGCATCGAGTGCAACAGCGAGCCCATGGCCGCTTGGCTCATGCGAGCCATCACGGTCGAAAACATCTCTGCACGCCGTGAGTCCGATAAGCTTTATTTGCCCGCAGGCCCAAAGTATCGGATCGACAAAGAGATCAAAAATGTGATCACTTCTGTTGCCAAAACCAACCATTATTGGCAAGCCCATCTGCGATCGCGTCAGCCACCAAATCCGCTGTAACGCACCAGCCCCTTGGCAAAGATCACTCGCGATAGAACGAAAAAGAAGACCACCCAACCCACGAGCATCGCCATGTCGATGGCAAGTGCCGTCCCCTGCACCTTTCCCAAAAAAACTGCGGCTGGAAAATATGCCAAGTACTTGATCGGCAGATAATTGACGATCGTGTCGAACGGAGCTGGCAGCAAATCCAACGGGAACATATGCCCAGAGAGAAAAAACTGTAAAAGCATGTAGACAAACAAAAGCGAAGAGACCTCAAGCATCCAAAAGCCAATCAGTCCCAAACACGCTTCGAGATAGAAACCGAGCGTAAAACTCAGCACCAGCGAGCAAGTGAAACAGGCCAAGGTGGTTGCATCGGGCCAGCCCGACGTGAAATACCCTCGGCATAGAAAGAACACCAGCACAAAGGGCCCAAGTGCGATCGCATAATAAGCGAGTTTATGAGCCACTCGCGACCAAAACAGAAACGAAAGCAGATCGATCGGCTGCACCAAATAACGCTTGATCTCTCCGTCGCGGATCGTTTTTGCGATGCTCGAGGAGAGCCCCGGCATGCTCGAAAATGCTCGACCGACCATGGTCAGCAAGTAATAAGCCACCATGTCATGGAACGAATATCCACTGATACGACCTGCATTGGGATCCTCTGGGGAAAGCGATTGAAACACCGCCCACCATAAGAAAATCTGGGTGATGATCGGCAGAAACCGCATGAGCGTTCCCAAGGCAAAATCGCCGCGATAAGCAAGCTTCTCTGCCAGGGCTGTTTTGATGATCATCCACCGGGTCTTCCATGGATGCAGCCAATCGTCTTGTGCGGCGCGTTGCATGGAAACCTCAACCAGGAGTTGCGTTTGAAGCGGAAATCGAATGGAACAAACTAGCGATCACGTCCTCAAGCGGTGGGTCTTCGACCGCAACGTCATCGATCGCATACTTGTTGAGAATCTCGGCCAAGACACGCGATACGTTTTGACGAGGAACTCGAATCGATACACGTGGCAGATCGGTCTTGAGGATTTCACCAAAACGATCGAGGCCCTGAGAGGACTGTTCGAGTCCAAGCTGCAGTTGGATCACCTTCGATCCTGAAAAACTATCGACGATTCCGCTCAGCGAACCGTCATACTGCAGGATGCCTTGGGCAATAACCACCACCCGCTGACAAAGCGCCGAAACATCCTTCATGTAGTGGCTTGTGAGCAAGATCGTGATCTGTCGCTCTTGTTGATAGTGCTTGAGAAACTGCTGGATATTTCGCTGCGCGATGACATCCAATCCGATCGTAGGCTCATCCAAAAAAAGAACATCGGGCGAATGCAACAAAGCGGCGATCAACTCCATCTTCATCCGCTCGCCGAGCGATAATTCTCGCACCGGGCGACCAAGCAGTTTTTGAACATCGAGCAAGGAGGTCAGTTCCGAGAGGTTCGCTTCAAAGCTGCTACGGTCGATCGAATAAATCTGTTGATGGAGTCGAAAAGACTCCTGAGCCGGCAGGTCCCACCACAGTTGATTCTTTTGACCCATCACCAGTGCAAAGCGGCGCCGGTACTCCATGTCCCTTTTCCAAGGAACAAAGCCCATGACCGTCGCAGTGCCACTTGTCGGATAGATCACCCCCGAAAGCAACTTGAGCGTCGTTGTTTTGCCTGCACCATTGGGGCCCAAAAAAGCGACGAACTCACCCGGTTCGACCTTGAGCGAAATCCCGCGCACCGCCTCGACCGTTTTGTACTCGCGACGAAAAAGCCCCCGGACTGACTCTGCAAGCCCCTCCTTTTTCTGGTAAACCCGATACGATTTGGTCAGTTGATCGATTTGAATAATGGACATGGTCGACGATTATACGATGTCAAACCAAATAAACGAGGGTCTTGATGACAACGACGAATGATCCCAAAAAAGCGGTAGTGCTCCTGAGTGGCGGACTCGATTCGGCCACTTGCCTTGCCATCTGCAAAGAAGCTGGGTTTGTGCCCTATGCCATCAGCTTCCGCTACGGACAACGCCATGCGATCGAGCTCGAGCGGGCCAAACAAATCGCTCTCGATGCCCAAGTCGCCCAGCATGCGATCATCAACTTGGACCTGGGTGCTTTTGGCGGTAGCGCCCTGACGGATCGAAACTTAGCAGTTCCTAAACATGACTCGGCAGACGAGCTCGGATCTGAAATCCCTTTAACTTATGTTCCCGCTCGCAACACCGTCTTTCTCTCCTACGCTTTAGCCTGGGCCGAAGTCCTCGGAGCGCTGGATATCTACATCGGTGTCAATGCACTTGACTACAGCGGATATCCCGATTGCCGCCCCGAATACATTCGAGCCTATGAAACCATGGCTAACTTGGCAACCAAGTCGGGAGTCGAAGGCAAGCGGCTGATCATCCATGCCCCTTTGGTCACTTGGACCAAGTCGGAGATCATCCGCAAAGGTCTGCAACTTGGGGTCGACTATTCCAAGACGCTTTCGTGCTATGACCCAGATCCATCGGGGAAACCTTGCAAACGCTGCGACTCGTGCTTGCTCCGCTCCCGAGGCTTCGAACAAAATTCGATGACCGATCCGGCTTGGTAGTCGACGAGCAAGACTGTCACTACCAATACAACCAACGACCATGATCGATGCGAACCAAGGTCGTGACCGAAGGTATTTCTAAAGCGATCGTCTTCTGGATTATTAAGTCCGGTAATGACACCAAAGAGACCGTTTGGTTTTCGAGCAATACCACCAAACCACCGCTATCGGAGAATTCCATCTTTAGCGGAAGAGCCGGAAGCCTAACAAAGCGAATGAGTCTTCCAATTGCCGGATCCCAAAGTCGCAACGTGCGATCGCGCCCGAGAGAAATCAGTAGCGGTTTGCCAGTTGGTGTATTCCAGCGCAGAACCCCTAATACCGCGCTGGTATGATTGTCCAAACTCCGTACTAACTCTCCGTTGCTGATCTTCCAAAGCTTGATCGTTTGATCGATCCCACAGGTGATCGCAAGCTCGGAATTCCATGGTATCCCACCAGTGACTGGCCCTGTATGACCCTGGAAACAAGCGAGAATCATGCCATCGCGACTTCGAACACATGCACCTGCGTTCCAATGGGTCTCGATCCACTTCGATCCATCTTCAAACCACTTTACGTCCATGACAACATCGCTAAGTTGTTTACCGTCGACGTACGTTTCAATGATATTACTAGATGTACCCGACGGCCAACTCAGAATCTGGATGCAACCACGCTGACCAGGGTCCCCGCCGGCAATCAACAAGCATTTTCTGTCCGGCGAAAATTCAACTTTTGTGATTTGCGAAAAAGGGAGTTCGATGGATCTGTCTTGCAGGATGCTTCTACCGGACTTAAACCTTTCCTCTCTGGCCTGTCCATCGAGAGCAGGCAGGTTTTCATTGCCCGGAACGTCTTTCAATACCAGCAATTTCAAAGCCCCTTCGGTGGCTAGAACCAGTTGCTGGCCCTGGTTATCGTACCGACCTGCAGTGACCCGACCCAACGAACTCGGCAGGCTCTCTTGTGCGTGTGTTAAAGAACTTACGATTACGATACAAATCGATAGCCTGATGAGCACCATGCAGACCGATCGGATGCCAGGAAGATTGAATCTAAAGCAAAGCATGGATCGGTCTGCCATGCTGGTTGATCGGGATCGGACGCCCCTGTGGGGTAACTAGCATTTGATCAGGATCGATCCCTAATCGAATCAAAAGCGTATGGATCAAATCGGCTGGACTTGTCGGATTGTCTCGTGGACTCTCACCGATGCGATCGCTGCTACCGTAGACAAATCCTTGAGGCATTCCGCCACCACAGAGCATCACGCTATAGACCCTCGGCCAATGATCGCGGCCTCCGCGAGTGTTTACCTTCGGCGTCCTTCCAAACTCGCCCATTGCAACAATCAACGTTTCGTCGAGCAATCCTCGCTGGCCTAAGTCTTCGATTAGCGCACTGACGGCTTGGTCAAAGGTAGGGATCAACCCCACAGCAACCTTTGCCCCGCTGTAACCATCCCTTAAAGGTACAACCATGTTTTCGTGGGTATCCCATCCTGGTTGTACGACCGTAACAAATGGAACCCTGCGCTCGATGAGTCGGCGAGCCAGCAAACAGCTTTGTCCAAAAGATCGCATCCCGTACCGATCCTTTGTGTCTTGAGTCTCTTGATTCAGGTCGAATACGTCCTTGGATCGATCCGACAGGATCAGATCGAAAGCATCTTCATAGGCCCCCTTGATAGCAGATCCTTGCAACTGCTCAAGCATCGCTCGACGGCGTGTCAAGCGAGCCGGATCAAGCGTCGGATGGATCTCTAAGTCGCGAACTTGAAACTTTGGATTTCCTGGATCGGAATGGACCCAGAAGGGCTCGTATCTGGAACCTAGAAAACCTGAGCCCAACCCGGTTCTTGGCTCAGGGATTCCAACGTAAGGTGGAAGCGGGGCATCCGATCCATCTCGGCGATCGTAACAAGCAAGCGATCCAAGACTCGGATACTGTAGGTTTGGACTTGGCAAATATCCGCTAAGCGCATATTGATTCGCCAGGCCATGCTCGCCCAAGGGACTGGTCATCGAACGGAGGATCGTCATTCGATGCGCGAGCTTGGCACAGCGATGCAGTTCCTCAGAGAAGTGTACACCTGCAATGCTTGTTGCAACGCTTCCCAAAGGCCCTTGTACCTCGCGAGGGACATCGATTTTTGGATCGAAGGTTTCCAAGTGGCTCGGGCCCCCATCGAGCCACAGCAACACACAGGATTTCGCTGTACCGAACGCCGATCGATGATCAATCGGGTCGGCTTTTGTGTGGCTGGCTCCCCCGTTTACACCGGCAGCGCACCAAGGAGCCACCGAAGCAAACTTTAGGAAACTTCTTCGCTGTGATGCACGAGTCATGTTCTACACAGTTATTCCCTGGCTGTTGAACCATTAATTGCAAAGGAATTGCCGACCGCTCAGCAAGCTCCAAATCCAATCCTCAAACCAAGCTTTTCTGAGTTGCGGATCACTCGGAACCTGCTCCGCCCAACGTTGGACATCCACCGAATCGGCTCGCTTGGTTAGGATTCTCAGAAAACTCAATTCAATGAGATCCTCGTCGGTTGTACCTTGATCGAGCTCCCGATGCAAATAGCTTTCCCTGGATTCGACGGCTTGGTTGACTAACGATCCGTTGATCCAGTGCAGTTGCATCGACAAGTTCGAGTCAATAGAACCGCCAGCCGATGAATCTTCGCAACCCATAGAGCGGTTGCACCGTCCCAGGATATCCAACGATTCGTTAGGAAGTGTCGGATCGAGCCAACGAATCGCCCTGGCTTCTCTGGGCAAACCCATTGCATCGCCGAGTGCGTCGTAGAGAACTTCAGGTGCTAATGGTTTGTCGATGTGAGCCGCAAAAAAACTCGCGTCGAGAGTATCGGTTTTCGTATCCAAAGCAACCCGTGAGTAAGCGTCACTAACTACGATGGCCTTAAGAATCATCGAGGGCTGGTAGTCTGATTCGACGAGCATTTTCGAAAGTAAATCAAGCAAAATCGGATGAGAAGCAGGATTGGTTTCACGCAGATCATCAATCGGATCAATCAGACCTCGTCCCATCAAGGTAGCCCACAATCGGTTGGCAAGGACCCGAGCAAATTTTGAATCCTTGTCATCGAGGATCCATCGGCCTAGTTGCTCCATGTTCTCGGCCGCAATTTTTTCGTCCGTTTGTACCGATAGGTACTGCCCACCAGGGAGTTTTGGAATCGCAGGTTCCTTGGTGCGAAGGTTGGTCACCTGAGCCCCACCGACATAGCGAACTTGCTGCGCTCGATCGATACCCGCAAGTATCGCTGCTAGTCCGTGATAGTCGTCCTGGGTCCATCGATCCAACGGATGATTGTGGCAATTGGCACATCCGAGTCGTGCCCCCAGAAAAACCCTGCTGATGAGTTCACCATGCGCCCTTGGATCGGCCGCCATACGAGCAAAGTTGACCTGCCCTACACGATGTGAATCCCCACTGCTAACAAGTAATTCCCGCGCGATTTTCTGCCATGAGGCGCGACTGGATACCCGATCCCTCAAGTAATTTTCAAAAGCCTTGGTCGCATCCGGATCGTTAGCAAGAGGTCTAAGGCCTAACCAACGAGCGAGCTTGTAAGTCCAATACTCGTTGAAGGACTCCGACTCGATCATTCGATCCACGCAAATGGCTTTACGCTTGGCTGGATCAAGTTCTTCAAAATCCCTGATTTCCTTTATCGATGGGATGCGACCCATCAAATCCAAACTGGCTCTTCGCAACCAAGTCAGCTCGTCGACAAGGCCAGTCGTTGGCAAGTTCGCTTGTTCAAGCATCTCGTTGATTTGCTGATCGATGATGGATGCTGCTGAAGATGACGGGATCGATTTTGTTTCCGTGCGACCCAACGCGTCTTGAGGGTAAGGAGCGATGAGAACCAACGAGCGAACCTGGCCCGCAAAACGCGCCGTGATCACGTGCCTACCTGGTCGATCAAGCCTAATCCTTGGCGGGTTCTCCTGAGTTTGAATCACTCCGCCGTTGGGGTCTGTCTCCCAAGTCGTGTTATGCGTCGCATCGAGAAAACGACCGCTTACAGAAGATGCTGCAGAGGTGCTCAAGCGATATTCTACGGCCTGCTCAGTGCCGAGGACTCGATCGGCAGAAATCATCAGTTGATCGATATCTGCAGGATCTCCGTAGGGAGTTCCAGCCTGAATCCATCGGGCGAGGATTTCGGCGGTCAAACTATCAGGCTCGAACCGCACTTGCCCTTCATGTGCAATTCTCCCGCTGGGCTTGGCGATCAGTAGGCTCTCTTCGGGGGCATTGTACCGGATCCGTCGCGAATCAAACGCTTGGACAATTTGTTTGTAATCGGACTTCGGATCCGAGCCCCACAAGGACAAGTAGAATTCTCCTCGACCAGCGACTGCACCATGGCAAGCCCCCGAGTTGCATCCGTGCTTGGTCAAAAGAGGAACGATGTCAAGCTCGAAGGAGGGGTGTTTCTGCTGAGCGAATATGCTTGTAAGCACAATCAAGCCCATCGTCAGAGATAACAGCCAATCTCTAACGATCTGTTTTGCGAAAAGATCAAAGCGATTTCGGATCATCTTGAGGCCTCTTGGGTTGTTGGCCGTATTTCTCCGCCCATCGCTTTAGATACCCTTGAGCATGCTCTGTACCGTAGTTTTCAAGCTTACCGCTCCCAACAATCGTCGAGGCAATTCGACCTATCTCTTTTTGAATAGCTGTGGATTTAGCGATCGCTTGTTCGATCGCTTCGGCGGCTTTGTCAACCTCCTTGGTATCCGCATCGCGCTGGATCAACGGACGCATCAAGGCGCGAATGGCTTCAGGATCCGGTTTGGTCGAGTCAGACGGGGACTCAAGCAAGTCGCTCAATTTTGGTTCAGTTCCGCCAATCTGCTCGATAATCGCCTTAACCACACGGGGAAGGTCAACTTGAAGGCTCGGTTGCACGAGCGCAAAGTTTGCCGTCACGCGATCTTTATTAGCAACTAAGATCGTAAGTTGAACCGACCGATTTAATCCGTAACTGCCCGGTCCCTCACGTCCATCGGGTGAAACCCCTGTCGCCACGCTTTGGGTTAGTGCATGTTTGATTCTTGTGATGGTATTTTGTGCCCCGGTGGCGTCGTCACCTAGCAGGATGACGGTTGTGTTTAAGCCGTCCTTAGCACGACTCTGAGCGTATTGTGTCAGAACCCGCGTCAATGAAATCGACTGTCGGTTCACATCTTGTAGGAACACTAGCAACATCGGCTTGCCCTGAGCCAACTTCACTGGATCGATCGTTTTACCCGCCGACTCTCCGAGTGCCAAAGTAACCGAAAACGGACTGAGTTGCTCGTCGACCTGAGGCCCAGAATAGATCGATTGCTTGTCTTGCTCGCTTGGGGCACCTTGCAAAGAATCTTGGCAGATGGATCCAGACGAACTGGCTACCAAAAAAGCAAACATCGCCATGAGATTCCAACCGACATTACGATTCATTCCAACACACCTATTTTCCTGGTTGTTTGGCGATCTGATCTATCGCATCGATTGTCCGATCGATTTCCTCAATCGTATTGTAGTGCATGCAACCCAATCGAACCATTCCGTGGGGTTCTGTACCCAGCGCCAGTGTCAAAGGCAGGGCATAATAGTTGCCATGCCAAGCACAAATTCCTACCTCGGCCAATCGAGTGGCGACCTGGGCCGATTCCATGCGATCCAGACAAAAGGCAACCGTCGGAGCTCGCTCCTTGGCCCTCTTCGGATCGGTAATCCCATAGATACGCACGCCAGGGATTCTTTGAAGGCCCGCAAGCAAATGCTCAACGAGTTCGGTTTCCACCAAATCGATCCACTCCAAGGCTCGGTCGAGCCGCGTCCGCCGCGATGAATCCGCGTCGTCGTGATCGTGATCCTCGGCAATCGACGCGATGTAGTCAATCGCTGCCGTCACACCTGCAATGCAAGCGTGATTCTGTGTGCCGGTCATCCAACGACCCGGGATGCTGCTGGGCGAGGGACGTAATTTATAGGGCTCAAGCGTCTGCATTCTCTCGGGCCGACCACAGAGGATCCCAATATGAGGCCCAAAGAACTTATAAGCCGAGCAAACAAGATAATCGCAATTCCACTTGGTCATATCGATCCTGCGGTGAGGTGCATAATGCACCGCATCGACGAAAAGCTCAGCTCCAACTCGATGTACCAAGCTTGCGATCAACGGTATGTCGGTAAGCGATCCGACTGCATTGGAAGCTGCCGTCACTGCCACGAGCTTGGTTCTAGAATTCAATTGCGACTCGAGCGACTCGATATCCAATGTTGCATCGCGTGGGTCGATGGCGATGGTTCGAACGACAACTCCTGCGTCCTTTGCTGCTAGAACCCATGGGGTGTAGTTGGCATCATGATCCAAATTGGAAACCAGGATCTCATCGCCTGGAGACCAAGTCCGCGACAGAGCCCGAGAAAAGGAGAGAGTTAAGCTCGTCATGTTCGGCCCAAAGGCAATCGATCTGGGGTCGTCTGCCTGCAAAAAATCTGCAACTGCCCTGTGGGCTTGGTCCATCAGCACGTCGACTTCGTTACTGGTGATGAACTTACCGGCCCGGTTTGCATTGTGCTCGATCATGCACTGGGCGACACGCTTGGCGACGGAGGTCGGAACCTGAGTGCCTGCGGGCCCATCGAGATAAACCAGTGGCCTACCATTGTGGATGCGAGAAAGGGCTGGGAATAAAGATCTTAAATGGCGAATTTTTGTATCGAGAGTATGTTCCATGTCCCAGCCGCTTTGCTTGATTCGATTACGAGTTGATTTCAGGGCCTACCGATACGCGAACCGCTGTGCGTCCTTTGAGGTCCTCGAAAGCCCGCTGGACCTCATCGAGGCGTACCGATCGGTAGTGCTCACTGACCTGCGCAGCCGTTTCGTACTGATGTCGAGACAGCCAAGTTCCACCCACGGAGAACAGGCGGTTTGAAGGACGCTCGGAGGCTAGCAAGATCCCCGCACAAATCTTGTTCTTGGCCAATTCCAACTCCCTTTCAGAAATCGGTTTGCCGTGCGAGTCCTCGACGATCGACTGGATTAAATCCCAATTTTCCTGCTGCTGATCTGGGTCGCCTGCAAGGTACAAACCAAACGCTCCGCAGTCTTGGAACTCATAGGTGTAACACACGGCCGCATCGGCTAGACCTTTATCGACCAATTCCCAAAACAGTCGGCTTCCAGAGTCATCACCCAGGATTGTTGCAAGGACTCGCGAGACATACCGCTGCGGATCCATGTAGCCCGGACCCGGCGAAAACTCCAGCGTGTACTGCTGAGTTGCCGGAGGATGAACCATTTGAATGTCCTTGGTGCTTGCCACGGGTTTGGTCAGTTTGCGACCTACCTCTGCAGGCTTCCAATGCTTGGTCATCTTGTAGGTCTCTTCGACCAAGGCATCGAAGTCGACAGCCCCAGTGGCCACGAGGCAAAGATTGTTCGGAGCATAGCGAGCCGAGTGATACTCTCGCATTGCGTCGGCACTCAAGGCCGTGACGGTCTCTTTGGTACCAAGAACCCGCGTCGACAAAGGGTGCTGGCCAAAAAACTCCTCCATGGCCCGCTCCATGGCACCGTAGGGAGGCTGATCGTCATACATGGCGATCTCTTCGAGGATG
Organism: Pirellula sp.; assembly: GCA_046086605.1. GTDB lineage: Bacteria > Planctomycetota > Planctomycetia > Pirellulales > Pirellulaceae > JBKCUI01. Next base: position 13,247 of record JBJSXX010000309.1, read on the forward strand.
ACCTGTTTCTCGGTTTGAAAATCGTCGTCCCGAAGCGAAGGCCGCATCATGTCGGTGAGCAAATCCAACGCGGGGAACTGATTTTCCGGCAGGATGCTCATGTAGTAGACGGTCTGCTCCTCGGAAGTAAAGGCGTTGGACTGGGAGCCTAAATCATCGAGCTGGCGATTCACATCGACCGAAGTGCGTCGCGGGGTGCCCTTAAAGAGCATGTGCTCAAGAAAATGACTCACGCCGGCCACATCGAGCGATTCGTCCCGAGATCCCGTCTTGACGAAATAACCCAATGATAAACTAAATGCGTGAGGATTGACTTCGGAGATGATTTCCAAGCCGTTGTCAAGCGTGACTTGTTTAAACTGCATCGTGAAACTCCAAGGGCTCTGGGCCAATGGTAACTAGAGTCCAGCGTTGGGGTGGGTACTTCGAAAAATGCTCGATCAAATTCTCGGCCGTAAGCTGTTCGATCTCCTCGAGCACCTCCTGACGCGTGGTGGTGCGACCAAGGGTGATCCAATCGTAGGCCAACTGGCTCGATCGAGAGACGCTGCTTTCCTGCTCCATCACAAGCGATGTTCGAGCCCTAGATTTTAATCGTGAAAGTTCGCCAGATTCGATCCCACTAGAAATCGATCGGATCGTTTCGATTGTCACATCGAGCGTCTCTTGGGCACGAGCCGAGGTGGTTCCTGCATAACACAAAACACTCCCGCAGTTCTTGAGCGAATGCGAGGATGCAGAGATGGCATAGACCAAGCCTCGCTTTTCTCGAACCTCCGTAAATAGACGCGAGCTCATGCCGTCGCTGAGGATCCCCACAATACCACGACCGCGATAATACTCTGGATGCTGATAAGGTACTGAATCGTAAGCCAGAGCGATGTGGGTCTGTTGGCTCTCGTGAGGGATGTGAACCGAAGCTATCTGTGGCTCGACTTGGCCAAGATCGCTCGATGCATCCCCGCTCCAGGAACCAAGCGTCCGCTCGACGAGTTTGAGAAACTCATCCCAGTCAAAACGACCTGCGATTGATAAGACCGCACCTTGTGGCTTGGCATGACGATGATGGAATTCAACGCAATCGTTGTGACTGACCGATTCGATCCCCTCAACACTTCCGAGCGATGATCGTCCAAAGGGATCCGAAAATCGAGAACGCTTGAGCTCGACGAAACACTTCTGAGCCGGATCGTCCTCGATGGCCGCAAGTTCAAGTAGGGCCGATTGCCGAACCTCTTCGAGTTCCTCTTTAGGGAAATGAGGATCCCTGACCATCGCCACAGCGATTTCAAAGGTCGTCTCAAGGACGCTGGCCATGGCCGACATGCTGATGCTTGTGTAGAAGCTCGATACGGAGCTCGATCGCTCGACCCCAAGGAAATCGAGTTGCTCGACCACCTCGCGACTCGACCATCGCCCGCACCCTCGTTGCGAAAGTTCGAGCGTCATTCCTGCAAGCCCCAAGCGATCCGACTCTTCGCGAGCCGTACCCCCAGGAAACATCAACGTAAATGCGACCGATTCAAGCCAGGGCATCGGTTCTCCTAGAACCGTCAATCCGTTGGCGAGCGTATGTTTGTAGACCAGTTGCTGCATGCGGTGGAATCCTCGGTTTAATCGATCGTTTCGATTCTTTTTCTAGGGATGAACTTCAAGGAAAAGGGACGGTTCGATCGGGGGGTAAAATAGGCCTTTTAGGCGGGTTGCAAGGATCTTGTCGGCTCACCTGTTTGGTTCATGCTTGGTTGAAAAACCAAGTTTGCAACCGATCCTGCGGAACATCTTAACGATTGAGCTTGGATTTCGGCCCGGGATTTTACCAGAGCCAACGAGATTCGGGAGACTTTTTCCAGGGTGTCGTTTCGAAATTGAACCCGACGGATTCTCTGTTTTCATTGCAAAAAATCATAGGTAACCGCCCAGTTGGGCGTTATCGCAAAATGCAAGTCAGGCAAGCCCCTGGGATCCGTAGAAGGATTCCTATTCCAAGTGCCTTGCTAGAAATTCGTCTTCAGGGGTAGCCCCTTGGTCGCATCGTGCGAACACTTTCAAACGAAAGGAGCCAACCATCGAACGTGGCCTTGGCCCAATCGCCTTAAACGCATCGGCCCCAATCGATCTGATCCAAAGGGGGGCGTTAAAATAATCATCGGTTCTGGAAAAGCCGAATCAGGATGGTTATTCTTTGTAACGGGCGAGGGCCGATCTTTCGATGATGTTGCAACGATCGAAATGAAATCAAAACCTCGCGGAACGCAATCAGACAATAGAAAGAGTGCCATGGGTTCCTTCAAAGGACTCGACGATGTTCTTCGCGATTGGGGGTTCGATCCTCACTCGCTCTCAGTCCGACTCGTCAAAGGTTCCGACGGCAGAGACGTCATTCAAATGAGAATCGATCTAGGTGTGCTCCAAATGGAGACCCAAGGTCGACCCGATGGCCAATCCTTCGATGGCTATCCATCCTTCTTGGATCGAATGCTTGCTCTCGAAGAAAAGTCCCCCGATTTTGTGATGGACGATGATCAGTGCTTCGAAGCCGATCGCGAATTCCTGCAGTACTACCATCGACGGATCTCTTGGTTGAGACTCCAGCACTACCACCGAGCCGTCGAAGATGCCGATCATACTCTGGCCCTGATGGATGTATGCCGCGATCATGCACCCGATGAAGAGTGGACCATGAGCCACGAACAATACCGCCCCTTTGTCATGTTCCATCGAACCCAAGCTGCCGCAATGGCCGCCTTGGACGAAGCCGATGCAGAGAAAGCCATCTCGGTGCTCGAAGATGGTCTCGAACAAATACGCGACATCTTTATCGAACACCAAGCCGAAGAGGAATTCGATGACGATGAAATGGTCGTGCAACTCACCAAATTGCGAGATTCGCTTTGCGAAGAATACAACATCGGTCCCTCGCTCCAACAACAACTTGACCAAGCCGTCAAAACCGAACAGTACGAACTGGCTGCCCAACTCCGTGATGAATTGGCTCGGCGACAAGCCCTCTGATGAGTTGCGAGGGAGTTTCTTTAACGGGGGGTTAGCCAGCGCTCCCAGCTAAATAACAGCCCCTGCAAACTCCAAGGTCTCCCAACAACTGCATCGACCCCCAATTGCCGATATCGCTCCCATCGGCCCATCTGCACAAAACCGTCGGTTACCACCATGAACGCCCCTGGTTGCCGACGGCGAATCTGAGTGAGGAATTCTTTCTGGGCATCATGAATTTCCCCGCACGTAAATTCGCTGCCGTTTCGAGAGCTCGTCTCTATGATTACCAAGTCCGCTACAAACACCCCTGGCACCTGAT
>JBJSXX010000310.1:0-19570 GCA_046086605.1 Pirellula sp.
GGCCAAAATCATGAAGCGTCCGACCTCTCGAAAGTACTCCATGCGCTGTGGAGCGCTCTTCGTCGCTTCGACAAGCAGTTTGCTGGCGATTTGAGTCGCCAACAGCAGATTCGATTCGTTCGAGGGTGTCATTCCACTGAAAATATTCACGATCGTGTCATAAAAACAGCCACTGAAAATCTGAGCAAAACTATGTTCCTCAAAAATCAAAACGCCAGGACCACCATTGCTTGGCAAGGAACCTTGCGGGCCCCATTGAAAATCATTTCGAGCTCGCCTCGGTGCTGCCGCATTGTGGCCCGGTATCCACTTACCAATCCCTTCAGAGATCTCTTCGGCTAAGGCCTCGACGGAGTTGCTACCCGAGATCTGCGATAAAACAGCAACCCGAGTGTCTTTGTCGTGCAAAGCGGTGATGATGGCAACACAATCCCCAAACGCCTCATGGAACGCGTTGACTTCAAAACGACTCGATCCCCAGAAGTCCGGCCGAATCGCGTCAAGAAAAGCATGCCCCGCCTCATGCGCTACCACATCCGTGCTGGCTCCAGAAAAATAGGTCTTCGTACCGACCTTCTTATGAAAGAAACTCAAACTCGATCGGTTGTAAAACGCATTGAGATCTTCATCTAGGTCTGGGATTACGTTAAGCGTGGTTCCGATCTGCCAACGGGTTAAGTTTCCGGATATCGACTCCCACGCTTCGATCGATGCCAAGGCCGCTTCTCGACATTGCCAGTAAAGAAAGCCAGGAGTTCCAACCTGGTACTGCCCCTCTGCTACAGCTCCCTGCACACTGAGCTTGGCTCGGCCTGCACCTCGATTTGGTCGAGGGGTGACCACCCGACTGGGTAAGAAATTTTCGACGGCTGGATCATTGGGTATGAAGTTAATCGGCATCTTTTACTCCCTGTTGTGCTGCTAATCATGTGCGATTCTATCGATCGCCCAAGTCTATCTAATGGTAAGCGACGCGAGAATCCAATGTCTATCAAAATTTTGGCTCTTCAGCAATTATCGGCTCTTCAGGAGTTATTGTGGGTGAAACATAAGAAGTTTTGGCCCCATTGACTTCGTGCTCAGTGAAACGGTGCTCGTGATCGTAATCGGAAAGCAACTGTTACGAGCAGGAGCACGAGCACGAAGATCGCCAGTAGCATCTACTCCTAGCCACAATAATTCCTGAAGAACCAAATTCCCGAAGACCCCAATTATCTACTAAAGGCGCTCATGTTATTGGGCTAGGTTGTCTGCGATTTCGTCAAGATCGCACAGCAGGGCTTTACCCTCAGCCTCTTGGACAAGGCGGCATATAAGATCGATCGTTTGGAATTCAGGGTCCACGACTCCAAGACAAGATGGATGGGCGAGAAAATCAAAGACCGCATGCTTTTCGATCGCCCATCGAAGGCTCTTCTCAACGCTCTCTAAGTACCATTCGAGCTTCCATCTACCGTTCCGAAACGCTCCGATATCGCTTATGGGACTCATTGGTATTTCGATCAGTCCATCTGCATACACAAAAGGTTGAGCATGCACTTGAGCCTGCGCAATCGCCTCGATGATCTCTGGGCTCGGTTGCTGCATCGGTTGGGTATTGGGGTGCGTTGGGTAAAGACTGCTGACCCATTGGTATCCAAGATCCTTGAGTAAGGCGCGAACCTCTGGGTGATTCCTAAGCCCATCGGTAAACCCACCTGGAGTACGAAACCCTTTTGGATCGATACCGATTCGGCTGCGAAGAGCCTTGGACGTCAGATCGATATTCTCTCGGATCAAATCCAAGAGGGGCCGATCCGCAAGTAGCCAGGGAGCACGTTGGAATCTGAATTGCAGATCCTCTTTGCGAGCGGCTTGGACGTTGATGTGATCGTAAGTGTGATTGCCTATCGGATGTCCCATCTCGGCGATCTCCTTTAGCCAACCAACGTCGGCTTGCTCTAACGCATGACCCACTGCAAAGTAGTGAATCTTCCCCCCAAACTGATGGACTCTGTGAGCCGCTTGAACTGCATAGCGTTTGGTCGCTTCGTCGAGATTTCCTTTTTCATAATCCCAATGAGTATTCTCCCACATTGGAAAGTTTCGGCTCATCTCAAGATCCAGAGTGATGGCGATGCGAGCAAACTTGGTACTACCCGATGCGATGATACTCTTTGAACCTAGCGCGCTTGAAGAAACAACCGCTGCAGTCCCTTTCAACCAATCTCTACGGGTGATCGGTGTCATTTGGACCCCTTGTCTTTTGGACGCAGATGAACCCAAGATACCTGGGTGATCAGTTGGTTCAATGCTGCATACGAAATCGATGCGTTGACGGCAAAGCGGGGTGAGGTGTTCGAAGGGAATGTAGCTAGCGAAGCGTCCGCAACCAAAAAGACATTGAAATCCTTGGACAAGTTTTCATAACCGGCGGTCGTTTTGCAGTAGCACATGTCGGTTGCATAGCCGACCAGAAGCACATGTCGGATCGATTGCTGCTTGAGAAAATCCCGAAGTGGGCCATAACCCTCTTCGTCGTAAATCACCACGTCATCGGGTGCCACTTCAATCGAGGTGCTTACTGGAATCGGCAGTGACCAAAACCCTGCTCCATTGAAATAATCCGATGCATCCAACCCTGGAAACTGTCGAAAATAATCCCCCACCGGATGTGTTGACCCAAGCTTCAGTTGACTCGCAAGTGGTTTGCCACGGTAATCGAAACCCGCAAGTTTCTTTCGTAGTTGCTCGATCCCCTCGGCTCGCTCTTGTTCAGTCGGCGTCTTATGAAATGACCGATAGACCTTAGTACGGATCGGATCTGGTGAACCTGGCAAAGAGTACATCACAAGCGGTACACTTGAACGGAGTCTCTTGATGAAAGGGTTGATGACTTGGCTTGAATGCTTGGCTGCTAAAGCATTTTTTTCGGGTGTGCAAAAATCGGCAACCCCGGCCGGCTCCGGGGTTTTCCAACCCCAACTATCATCAATCGCCCACGGATGTACCATGATGATGGCCGTATGAGCGGCACTAAGCGAGTTTGGTATCTCGATGATCCCTCGAGCGTTGTAGCTGAATCGCCAAGCTCGAACCTCAAGATCCGCTTGCTTGTCGACGACCACCGCAGGTGCTTCAAAGTGGCTCTGCTCTCGGATCGGCTCGAAGTACTGCGGATAATCGGCCAGAATCGGCTTCGGACTCGCAATCCTGATCAATCGATTCTCATACACACGAACCTCGGAAGTCTCTTGAGCAAAGGTCGCCGAAACCCATAATGCCCCATAGATCCAAAGGAGAAAGCGACAAGTTGTATTCATCGAGTACATGATGCGATGGGATCTTTGAAGGTAATTACGTCTCTTTGCAGCTATTTTTCGGTTCTTCAGGAATAATTGTGGCTAGGAGTGTATGCTACTGGTTTTTATCGTACTCGAAGCGGTCTAGTATAGCGATTCACCCAAGTAGTCTGCAAATTACCGTGAACCGCTTCGATCAACCATCGGTATCGGCAGTTCAAACAGCCATCGAGTAGGAGTAAAGCATCTGTCCAAAAATTCTTTGATGGTTGATCGTTAGTCATGAATTAAAACCTTTGTTTGGTAAAACCAAGCTAATTGAATGAACCTCTATCCACTCCAAGTCCTTGGTTTGGCGACAGTCCAACACAAAGTCCAAATGCGAAAAAAACATCCTCTAGGATAGCCGCCGACTCGCCCCCCGCCTAGCTAGCTAGTCGCTTCTCCGAAGCCATAGGCCACCATCAGATTTGGCTGAAACAAACTCAATCCTGGGAATAGATCGATCCCGAGCCCTCCCAGGTCGCTGGGTTTCAGGTTGGCAGCGTCCAACAGGATCTCCCAAGAGCCGATGATGGCCACCCACACTCACGAACCCCCAACATCGCGTGAGACGCGTTCCACGATCACCACGGGCCCCACAAACTTTATCGGGACGATTCCCACGCGATAGGATGCAAGCCACGAGGCCACATGCAACACTCCCACCGGCGTGAAGCCGCGTGGTGGCCGCCGAAGGTTTTACCCACAAGAATTCCTGAAGAGCCCATTTTTTTGCCGTTCTCTTACCTTTCCTCACCTTTCAGACGCTAGAACCACTTAAGGCTTTTGAAACACCAAGAAATAATTCTCTTTGAGCAGATCGTCCTTTTGCTGAAGCTTGGTGAATCCACAATCCAAAATCTCTTTCTCGAACACCTCTTGTCCGGCTCGTACGTGAGACATCACCCAAGGCGTGCTTTGTCCGTCGACCCTTTTAAAGTCGATCACAACTACCCTACCCCCGGACTTTAAAGCCCGAAACAACGATGTCATCGTTTTGGTCGGATACTCAAAATGGTGATAGGTGTCACAGATGAACGCAAAGTCGATACTCTCGGGTTGCAATTCGGTCGAATCGGCAGTGCAAAGCAACGTATCGACATTGCGCAATCCTTGTTCGCGATTGGTCTTCGCGATGTGTTCCAAGAAGTTCTTCGCAATATCGACCGCGATGACTCGGCCTTGATTACCCACCGACTTGGAGAACAGACGCGTAAATAACCCCGTACCAGCCCCAACGTCCGCGACAGTCGATCCTGGCTTGATCGCACACGCTGCCATGATCGCATCGCGCTGCTGGAAAACTTCTCGACTCTCGATCTCGAATTTCTCGATGTACTCTTGGACCTTCGGATCCTTGAATGAATCGTTGATCCCAGGCTTGACGCTCTTTTCCTGTGCAAAGCCCGACAAACTCATCGCCAAGACTACCTGAACGATCCCAAGGGCGATGAGGATCGGTTTGACCATTGATTTCATTTCATAACTCTCTACTAAAAACCTAAATAGCTTCGTCTTGCATCTGACCGGTAAAGTCAACTTCGCCAACATCGTTACCCAAGACGTAATCGATCGAGCCTTTGATCTTGTCTCCATAAGGTCGTCCCATGAAGTCCGCTTTGATTTTCGCTCCCTGGAAATCGGTTTCGATCGTGAATGTCAATTCGTTTTTCTCGATCTTGACGTCCTTGGCTTGGATCTTCACATCATTTCCCAAAACATAATCTGCCTTGAGCTTATCCCCATCCTTGGTCACCGTCAAAACCGGCTCCATGATGTTCCCATTGGCGTCGATCCGAAGCTTCCATTTACCTACGACATCATCAGCCAACACGCTTCTTGTGGCCGACCAATCCAAATCGCGACTCCCATCGTTTGTCGATGCCTTGACCTTGCCACTGAGGCTATCGTTCTTGACCAAACCCTCGAACTCGAGCTTCACGTCCATGCCTTGGTAGTTGACTTTGAATTCAAAGCTGACTTTATCTCCAGAGATCTTTCCGTTCTCAATGTTGATCTTTCGACCGGAGCTGCTCTCGTACTTGCCCTTGAGCTCTCGCTCCTTGGTTTCCTTGTTCTCTTGGCCAACCTTGAGTCGAACCAAGTCCTTGAACTGGGTTCCGTCCAGGTCGTATTCCCATCGCCAGGTTCCCGACGGATCGACATTGCTCTTCGTGCCGTCTTGAGCGAGCAAAGTACAAGGCGTCAGCACCAACATCCAAACCAAAAAAGCAACCTTAGACATAAAAACTACCTCGGAGAGAAAGCCAATAGATACTTAGAAAAGGACTTCTTCAGTGTACCACTGAGCGATGTCTCTTTGTAGTCCCAAAAAGCCGGCAAAATCGATGGCCTGGAGCTTCGTCTAAGCGTAATAGTCGACCGAAGTTCCCTCGCCAGAAGGCTTCGTTTCGAGCGGTTCTATGGGCTCATCGATCTCCGGTTCGGTCGACACCACCGAGGGCTTCTGTCGAGCTGATTCTCTGCCATCGCCATAGCGCTGACCGGCGCTCTGGGGTGCCGTAGAACCCTCGATCGCGCGATCCTCTAGGTATCGCTCCAAGCGCCGGTACGATCTCGGACTGTGCAATGGATCTATCGGACTGGTCATTGGGTTCGTCAGTTAAGGTGACTCCATAAGAACCGAATCGAGCGAATCGCGCAGAGGCATCGGTGGACGAATTTGAGGGTTGCTCGTCGTACCACCCACTTCGATTCGCATCCAGTTTGCACTCTGATTCTGAGTGAAAGGTCTTACGATCGCCCCAAGTACCCCCCTGCGACCGACATTAGCTACCAGTTCCAAATCCAACTCCCGTCGTAGATTGACCGATCCACGTCCCTGCATCGACATCAGATCGCCATCGAGTTGCAGATTCTTGATAGGGATCCGATCTCCATCAATCACAAACTCGACATCCGCTGAATCAAATGCACCTTGATCTGGCCCAACAGCAAGCAGGTTCAAAAGTCGTATCATCACGGGCAACTCATAAAGATTCGCACCGCGCAACCAAGCTTTCCCCTCACCCGATAACGAATCAGGGTTGCTAAGCGACCCATCGATATCGCATTGAAAAAAGAGCCTCCCATTGATCGCTGCCTGAGTCTCACCTAGATCGACCAACATCCCATGCACATCCGAATCGACCAACCGACATCTCAAATGAGATCTTGCCCCATCGAGGGGCTGAACCCCACTGAGAAAGAAAGTCCCACTCAGCGCCCTTGCCTTGATGTCGTTGTCACTGATGTCCATGCTTGGAACCTCGATCTTAGGTGTCGCTTTAGGGCCGAACCAACTGCCACTTGACTGATCCCTTCGCTCAACAAACCCTTGACGAACCTTGGACTCAAACGAAGCTGATACCACCGGCGAGTTGTTGCTCAAAGCGCTCGCCGATGCGATGCGACGACTCGATGCGTTGCGACCGTGCCACTCGCTCGCATCCCTGCCTAAGTAGAGTTGGTTGTTGCTCAGTGCAAAGGGCCCCTCAACTCCAGTAACCGCAACCCCTTGAATCGCAAGCGCATCGAGGGCCACTGAGCCATAAGCCGTGGTGGATTGATTGCTGTTCTCCCCGGTGACTTGTACCGTACCCCTTAACCCCCGGACCTGATCGGTCCCGATCGAAGCATCCTCTAAGTCGATGCGGAGGTTCCAATCCCTGAGCAACGACGCATGCCCCTCTTGGGGAGCGGCCACGTAGGTCGAACCAGTGATACTCACCGGCCCCCGAAAACCCCACCGAGTCATCGGCTCTTTGAGCATCGGTGGCAAACATCCTATGAGAAACTGATCGACCACCAGTCGCGATGAAGGCAACCAATGGAGCATTCCATCCCATGACCCATCGCTATGAAGACGGATCTGACCATTGGTCTCGACCCTGCTTGCATCATGCACCCCTGACAACGATCGAATGTCAATTCGCCCCGGCCTGTAATCCACCAAACAGTCGATATTGTGCATTGCATAAGGAAACGAAAGGGGATGGAGGGACATCCCTCGCCCGCTTCGATCGCTCGATCGCGACTCCTGGATCGCCACCTTCAAGTCCATCGGTACCCGAGGACTCTGTCGCTGGATCTTTACCTCCACTTTGTCGATCAAGCCCGTCGGTTGCAACTGAACCCACAAATTCCTTGCGCTTGGAGGCAAGGCCTGCTTGAGCTCGTCATCGAGCGAAACCTGAAACGCTTGAAAGACCAAATCGACCGATTCAAGACTCGAATTGCTGCAATTGGCAACCCCGGCACCCTGGATCCGAGCCCCATCGTTGCGACCAACAAAATCTTTGATGATCAACCGATCATGATCCAAGGTGACTTGACCATTGACCTCGTAAATTGGATAGCGAAAACCATCGTATCGAATAGCACACTCCGAAAAAGTTAGCTCCAGCCAGCGAGACACCAAGTCTGGTCGCTCGGCTGTCCTAGCAAACCTCGCTCGCTTGACCATGACCGTCCCTGTCGGATGCAGAGATCTTGCAAAACGCTGAAACCCACTCTCTGGCATCCCACGCTGGGTCAAAGCACCCAAGAGCGCTTCATCGATCTGGATCGAACCATCGGCACTGACCGTCAAATCCATCAGCCAACGCGGCTGGGATCTTTGCAATCTCAAACTCCCCTGCAATCTTTGATTGCCCGCGTAAGCGACCAAACTTGGAGCTAAGACCACGCCGTCTCGATACTCATAATCACCCGATAGATGCTCGATCGGATAAGGGAAATAGTCGGCATGGATCGAGCAATCGATGGCCCGCACAACCACCGTCGGATCCCACCGCTGACCATCAAAACGGATCGCTGCACTGGCATGCACCGTCCCTTGGACACCAAGCTTTTTCCACTGCTCCTGGATCCCCAGAGGCAATGCATTGTAGAGCCTCTCGTCGAGCGATAGATGACTCACTCCAATCTTGGCAACCAACGGCGAACCCTTGCCAAAACCTTGAACGTCACACTCCAAATTCAAAGTCGCCTTACCACAGCGACCGACCGCATTCCTCAACTGCAAAAGTTGATTCTTGATGTGCAAATCCCCCGAAATACCATCGAGCGGATAAGGTACGCTGGGATGCAATAAGCGACCATCCTCCAATCGCACATAGGCCTGCAAATCGAATTCGCTACCGTGCTGCTCCCACGCAAAACGTGTCTCGAGCCTCCCTGAAAACCCACGAAGAACCTCCAGACGCTCCCGCAACAAACTCGGCAACTGATCGCTCAACTGCGATGAATAATCGAGCCGCTCAATCCCCCCACGGACACTCCACTGTGAAGTCGATAGGTTCCCAACGGCTTGGATCGATAATCGCGCAAAATAACTGCTCGATAGCGTCGCATGAAACTCGTGCCGCAAACTCTTGACCGCCGGATCCGCAGTAGGAACAAGCTGCTCAATAAAGGTTCCTTGCAAATCATGGCAGATCATCTCACGCTGAGGATCGCCCGTCTGATGCCCCAAACGAACCAATCCCGATCGAATCTGAACACTCGGCAAACGCATGGACACCGTCGGTTTGCGTGACAACTCGGCAAAGCTCCATGTCCCATCGACCTTAGGCCATGCACTCAGTTCCAACCCGTCTACCAAGACATTGTTGACGACCACCTGACCTTGCAAGATCCCGAGCAAATCGATCGGACCATTGCAAGTGACCCTCGCAACCTTAACCACATCGCGCAACCCCTGCTCGGTCGCTTTGCATATCCGCAAACCATCTACAACGATCGACTCACCGGGCACCAATCGCGCCCGATCGATCGTCACATAGTGGTCAGGAAACGCTTTGCGTAAACGCCCCTGAATCTCCGATGTCAACTTGTGATCCACACGATCAAAGACAACGTAATAGGCCATCACAGCCGATGCACACAAAAGCAAAATCCAACTCAGACGGCCACCTTTGAAAGCGACCGCTTGCTGACTATTCTTTTGACTTTCGTGCGTCTCCGAGGGCATCCTTGCCTTCCCGATCCTTATTAAGCCATAGCGATGCGAGCCCTATACCGGCCAATCCACATAGTACCAAAACACCAGGTTGCCTGTACCGTACCGAACCGACAAAAACCATATGAAGGATCGCCAGATACACACACGGCAATGCCATCCAAATGCCATCAGCCCACCGCTTGCGATCCACTCGCAAACGATACAGCCCCAACACGCTCAAAACCACAATCAGCAAATAACTGAGTGCCTCCCACCACCGAACCCATCGATTCGATAACTCACGCGCCTGGGGAACAGGTGACCAAGTCTTCCGAAACTTTATCAAACCCAGCCTCAAAGCGTCAGAGGGATTTCCAATCGCCCACTCCCAAGCTTCCTTGTGCAGTCGTCGGTCAATCCGCCATTCCAACGTCGATTCCAAAACCTCCCCAGGGTTTGCTAGCATCGACTCTTCTTGCACGATGCGATGCATCGCTTGCATCGAAAACTCCATGTTTTCATCGCTCGAACCACTGGCCCCTGGATGCCAGCCATCGTAGAGACTCGCTCCGACCTGAAGCGTCGTCGGCACAAACTTGCCCGTAATCGTGTAATTGCGCACCCACCAAGGAGCCATCACCAACACAACCACACCCAAAAAAACCAACCCGCAAAAAAATAATTTGCGTAAATAGAACCAACTCACCGGTTTGCTAGCTATGAGCAAAAAAGAAAAAACCACCAGTGGCCATAGCCCCCAACTAGGCCTTGCTAAACAAGCCCCCCCAAAGGCAATCGCCGAACCGATCGTCCAAACATACCCTCTGGCGCCTTGTTCGCTAAGCAAAATCGTGATCGATCTCCACAACAGCCACATCGACAAAACGATCAAGGGAGTGGCGACCGCTTCGCTCAAAACGAAGATGCTCATCCCGACAGCGCCACAGTAAGTAGCGGCCAGGATCCCCGAACATCGACTTGCTCGCACTCCTGCGATCTCTCGTGTCCATCGCATCACGAGCCAAACGACAAATCCACCCAAAAAGCAACCGAGAACCCGTGACATCAAAACCGATGGCCACTGCGCAAAGCCGCCTAAACAAGAATGTTCGCACCATGCAAATGGGGTCAAAACCAACGGATAAACCGGGGCCCTAAAGATCTTCGACTCGCTGCTCCCAAATTGATACTGGCCATCGACGACTACATTCCTGGCGATGGTCCAGTAGGAGTAGCTGTCGCCAAATCGCAACGTCTTACCAATCGCTTCACACTGAAATTGCCAAACAACCGCAGCGATCATCCTTAATAGAATCGCAAAGACGACGATCGCGATGGTCCAAGTCCGATCTTCCAACGACGGCTTCTTGAGGCTCAAGGTTTCCGTGCCCTCGCAGAGATCTCGACATCAGGCATTAATCGGATCGCACTGAGAAATGGCTCATAGCCATTGATCGATGGCATGGCTGATTCGGAAATCTTCACTCGATCAGCAGGAACCAAGTCGGAGTCGATAAAAGAATCGATCGGAATCCAAGCGACAGAATCATGGTACTCCACCCAACAATAAAACTGAAACGTTGGTCGAACCGTTGAGGGTTCGGCTAGAAAACCGATGGCGATCCGCGATGGAATTCCAAGGCTTCTTAGGACGGCGCTCAAAGCGATCGCTTGATCCATAAAATCTCCCTTGCGATCCCTGAGCGTTATCGCAGGCGGTTGCAGATTCCGATCAAGTTCGAGCCTCTCGAACCCCTTGGCGATCCACTTTCGAGCAACGACCGCTTGACGCCTAGTTCGCTCAGGTACTTGCTGTGTCTGTGTCGGCTGCGGATCGGGCACGAGCGCTTTTTGACTCTCAACCCAACGCTCCACGACGGGATCTTTCCAATCGATCAGACCTGCACTCGCGAGCATCGAAGCATCCACGGGATCTTGATCGGGATCAACTCCTAGGCCGCTGGAGGATACTTGGACATCCCAAGTCTTCTCCTGTACACGTGTGGCACGCTGGTTAGTACGACTGCTTACCGAGCCGTCTTGAGTCAGCAGTGGCGAAGTGATCCGAAATAACGCGATCCCTGAATCCGAAACCTTGGGATAGGAGCCCAGCAGTGGCATGTCCTTAAAAACGCTGGCATCAAATTCCTCTTTCGAAATCACGTAGCGGGCGGTGACCGGATCGCAGTCAAACGTTTGTCGATCGATTCCAGGCGTATAGGTCTTGCGAATCAATCCGCTTGGATCGAGCCATAAAAAAGCGTTCGATGTCTTTCCTTGAGTCACCGAGCGGTTCTCAATCTCGAGCCACTTCTGGTTGGCCCCTTCGAAATCGACGGTTTCTGACTCTGCGATCGCTTCGAGTCTGCTTTCGGTAAAGGCCATCTGGAACGGATCCAAATAGGAAACGATTCGAACCTCCTTGGGCTTGATCGGTTCTCGTAGCAACGATTGCTGGATTGCAAATGGCCCTCGATAGCTGGATTCCCATGGAACGACGCTCGTCGAGATCACCTTGCCCTCGGTCCACTCGATCTTCAGAGTATTTTCTTGAACCTCCCCTCGAAACTCTCGCTTCCCGACTTCCGTATCGATTCTCCCAGTGACACTCAGCAACTCTCCATCGACTTGTTCCGTTGTGCTCAACCGGACGCTTTGATCGATCGGTTCCCCAGACTTGCGAAGGATCCGAATACGACTCTCCGCTTCGATTCGCAGGATCGAACTAGTGGTGTCAACAAGCTCCACACTGCGGCGGGTGTAACCCACGGGCCGGTTCCCCAGATAGATGATCTCCCACTGCAAACTCGGCAGCGAAGCACGATCGACCCAAGGAGTCCTAGTGGATTCAGGGCTGCTAGAAGATTGATCGATAAGCGGATCAGCTGACGAATTCGGCTTCGATTCCTTCGGCTCTGCATCCGAGTCCTTTGGAATGTCAACCGATGCCGAATCGCTGGAGGAACCTCGTGCGATCTTCTCGGCTAGCGTCTGCCGCGTTTGCTCTCGATCCGCGTCGGTCCATCGATAATCGCAACCCGTTGCGGCTATCATGATCGAGCCGAATCCCAAGAAACCGAACCATTTCGAGACGCTTGCCATCATTCTCGTCCGCTGAGGGAAAACTCGATCCGTGCACTCATCTGCCACTCAAACACAACCCTTGGAATATCGGCTCTTGGGAAACTATTGCGGGTAACAATCTAGGATAAAGATTCCTGAAGAGATCTTTTTGAAACACAGAGTCACAGAGTGCACAGAGCCCTATTCCGTGTTTTCAATCTTTTCACTACCCCAATACAATTAAGCTGAGCTGCGATCGTTAAGTTCCGAATGTTACGATTTTAACGAACAGAAAAGCGTGGGAAATTGCGGAGTTTGTGTGCATTGCGACCCAGTCTGACCTATTTTTGGATATTCCGGGCCGGAACGATTCAAGATTTCCTTCTGGCCACGCGCACTGAACCTCCTCGCATAGCATTATTTATCATGGGCTTCCCTGGTTTTCGATCCGGTCAAAGCAAACGTAATTTCAATGAGTCGAGATCGACTCCGACATCGAGTTTCGCCTCCCTTACTCCAGACGAACTCGAGTCTCACATGGAGCGATCTCGTTACGGATCCTTCGAACTGACCGACGCGATCCGTCCGGCTTACGACATGAAGATCGTCCCGCGACAAGGATTCAAGCATGACCAATACAACGATCCGGACTCAAACCATCGCGTCCCTGTGATCCTTGCCTCAGCATCCCGCGAACGACTTTTCGACCTGTTCGTCGATCTTGTTGGCTCGCTTGGTGAGGTAGTCAATGTTGTGCTCGAAACGAGTCATCATGGCGATACAGGTGAGCACCAAGACTTTATTCGAGAGCACATCGATTTGCCGGTGCTCACAAGCTTGCTCTACGAGTTCGAGGACATCCTCATGAACGATGGTTGCACCGGGATCGCGGTTGTTAATCCAAAGCGAAAGCAAGAGATTCAATTCGATGAGCACAAGCTACTGGTCTGCTACGGATCTCCTCAGGAAATCTACGAACGAATCCTGATCAAGCACGATGTCTATCCAGATAGCCAAATGCGATTTATCACCGAGGGCGAACACGTCCACAGCAGCTCGGATCGCTACATCGGAGTGTTCGACTCTTTTCAATACCGATTAGGGATCGATGGATGCTTCCACGAAGACAACCACTTCGAAACCTAGATCAGCCTTGAGGCTCGGTCATCGAGAATGGATCCAGCGCTTTGCTTAAAACGTCCTTGTCGAGGATGTTCTGCTCGATGCAAAGCTCGCGAATCGTCTTGCCAGAAGCAAACGCCTCCTTGGTCAATTTCGCTGCCTTTTCATAACCGATGTAGGGGTTTAGGCTCGTCACCATTGACAAGCTCTGCTCGACGCTCGCTTCGCATGCCGCCGGATTGGCTTCCAATCCATCCATGCAAAACTCGATGAAGGCGCTGATGCCATTGGACAGCAAATGGATACTCTCCAAGATGGCGTGTCCCATCACGGGCATCATGATATTGAGCTGAAAATTACCTCCAGCGGCGCCCGATAATGTCATGGTGGCGTCGTTTCCAATCACTCGAGCCGTCAACTGCATCATGCTCTCGCACATGACCGGATTCACCTTACCTGGCATGATCGACGAACCTGGCTGGCGATCTGGTAAGATCACTTCAAAGAAACCGCATCGAGGCCCGGATCCCAACCATCGAATGTTGTTGGCGATATTGAACAAGGTCATCGCAATTGTCTTGAGCTGTCCATGGGATTCGACCAAGCCGTCGCGCTGCGCGTTGGCTTCGAAATGGTCGGCAGCTTCAACAAACGGGATCCCCGTCTGCTTGGCCAACGCTTGACTAACCCGCGTACCAAACTCAGGGTGCGTATTGATCCCACTACCCACCGCGGTACCACCCACGGGCAACTCGTACACAGCCCTTGCTGCAACTTTTGCCCTCTCGATCGACAATGCGATCTGCCTTGCGAACCCGCCGAACTCTTGTCCAAGCCGCAGAGGGGTTGCATCCATCAAATGGGTTCGGCCAATCTTGATGATCTTGTCCCACTCCTTAGCCTTCTGCGACAAGGATGCAAGAAAGCGCTCGAGTTGCGGAATGAGCTTTGTGTGAATCTCATAAGCCGCTGCGACATGGATCGCCGTCGGAAAGGTATCGTTGGTGCTCTGCCCCATGTTGACATGATCGTTGGGGTGGATCGGTTTGACTTTGTCGAGGCGGTTTCCTCCCAGGATTTCGATGGCTCGATTCGAGATGACCTCATTGATGTTCATGTTGCTCGAAGTTCCCGAGCCGGTTTGAAAAACATCGACAGGAAACTGATCGTCCATCTTGCCATCGATGATTTCCTGACAAGCTGCACACATCGCTTGAACTTGCTTGGCATCAAGAGGATTCTTTCCAGTTTGAGTCAACTTGCCTAGATCGTTGTTGACCGTCGCACAAGCCAGTTTCACTCTGCCCATCGCGCGAATGAGGGCCACGGGCAGATGCCAGCCAGAAATTGGGAAATTCTCGACGGCACGCTGGGTTTGAGCACTGTAATAGGCGTCTGCAGGTACCTGAACCTCACCCATCGAGTCGACTTCAGTTCGAAATTTCGACATGCTTGCTGATCCTGTCGTTTGTTGCTTTTTGTGTCAAAAAATGCCCGGAAAACACCATCGCCTCTTTTATAGCAACCTTGGTAAATCTGACCATCGGTTTTACGAATTCTCGAAATTTACAGAGCTTGGCCCTACCCAAACCCAACGATCTCACTACGATTCGCATCGTTGTGAAACACTTTTGTGTGAAACGATTGGAAAGCCAATGGTTCTTGGGCCTTGCCATGACAAGGTCATCGATGGACAAGCCATCTATTCGAGCCTCACTTTCCGACGTTTGCGATTTGGGCCATTGAAGCCCAAAGTGCCTGGAAAGTGATTGAATTTTACTGCTCGATTCTACGCGGTTACCGCTTGGGTCTGGCTTTGATTCGTGCGATTCGTATCGCGCGATCGAAGAGACTATGCGTGCGAACTGCTCCACAGAAAGTATGCGATGAAGAACTCTGAAAACGGTCTAGAAAACATCTCCGAAGAACACGCATTGGCAGCGGCCATCTTGGCCGACTTGCCCTACGTGGTCGCTGCGCCAGTCAAACCCAAAAAAGAAAAAAAGAAGAAGATCAAGGCTCTTCCTGAGGCTCTCACCGAAACGACTCCGAGCACCCCTGAAGAACCCGTCGGATCGCCAAGACCTCAAGTCCAACAGCCCGTCGAAACCGACAAGCTAATGCCAACGAGCGAGACTCCCGCACCGTCGCAAGTCGAACAACCGGAAGAAAAATCCGAGGATCAAGAGGATCAAGCAGAGGAAACCACCGGTGGATTGACCTTTCGCGATCTGTCTCTTCCAGATGAGATCTGCTCGGCACTCGAAGCCTCCGGATACCGAACCCCTACGGACATCCAAGCCGCGACGATTCCAGCGATGCTCCAAGGTCGCGACGTGCTAGGCCAAGCCCAAACAGGCACTGGAAAAACAGCCGCCTTCGCCCTGCCTCTGCTTGCAAACATCGATGTCGAAATTCCAGAGACGCAAGTCTTGGTTTTGACACCCACCCGCGAACTTGCCAATCAAGTCTCCGAGTCATTCCTCAAGTACGGTCAGCACCTTCGCGGGCTTCGCGTCGCTCCAATCTATGGCGGGGCCCCTTATGCCAACCAAATCAACGCACTTAAGCGTGGGGCGCATGTCGTCGTTGGAACCCCTGGCCGAATCATGGATCACATGCGAGAAGCCAGACTCAGGATCGAATCGCTCAAGACGTTAGTTCTTGACGAAGGAGACGAGATGCTCCGCATGGGATTCGTCGACGATGTCCAATGGATCCTCGATCAGTGCCCATCAGACAAACAGATCGCTCTGTTCTCGGCCACCATGCCAGAACCGATCCGACATATCGCAAACAAACACCTCAAATCACCCGAGGTCGTCAAGATCACCTCACGCCAGCAGACTGCCGACAATATCCAGCAGCGTTTCTTGGTCGTCGAGCCAAGCATGAAACTCGAAGCCCTCGCCAGAATCATCGAGGCAGAGGATTTCGACGGAATGATCATCTTTGTGAAGACCAAAATGGCCACGGTCGAAGTCTCCGATTACCTTCGAGAGCGTGGCTATGCCGCAGCGGCACTCAACGGTGACATCGCTCAAAACCAACGCGAACGAACCGTCGAGCAACTCAAAGAAAGCGTCTTGAATATCCTGGTGGCAACCGATGTCGCCGCTCGAGGACTCGATGTCCAACGCATCACCCATGTGATCAACTATGACCTCCCCGGCGACTCCGAAGCCTACGTGCATCGAATCGGTCGAACCGGACGGGCAGGCCGCAAAGGCCATGCGATTGTTTTCGTGACCCCAAAGCAACGTGGATTTCTACGAGAGATCGATCGCGCTGCGGGCGACTCGATCGAACCGATGCCCCTCCCAACCGCCAAAGAAATCAATGCGGCCCGCGTTGAAAAATTTAAACAACGGCTTATTCAAGCCGCCCAAGGGCAAGCTAATCCAGAACTTTTTGCCACTTTCGAGAAACTTGTTTCGCAAACATTCGCAGAAAAACAACTCGATCCGCTTCGCGTCGTCGCTGGACTAGCAGCGATGATGCACGGCGATCAACCCTTCTTCATCCATGAACTTCCTGATCGACTCTTGAATCGCAAGCCTAGAAACGAGCGACCGGATCGACACGAACGAGCACCACGCTTCGAACGCGGTGATCGAAGTGACCGAAGAGGACCGGATTCGCAACATGGTCCTAACGAAACGTTCCGTGTCGAAGTTGGCCGAGTTCATGGAGTCAAACCCGGGAATATCGTCGGAGCAATCGTCAACGAAATCGGATTGGATCCCGCGAATATCGGACACATCCGCATCGAACACGACTTCAGCACCGTCGACCTGCCTTCGGGTATGTCTCGAGATGTATTCAAGGTGATCGGACGAGCCTGGGTGCTCGGTCGACAACTTCGAATCTCGAAACTCAGCGACCACCCAAGCAGTGGATATTCCCGAAAACCCAGACCAGACGGGTTCCAGAGGGATAGACCCAGTTACGGTGGAAAACCAAGATGGGACCGCGATCGCAGAAACGACCGCTAGGGAATCCTCCAAGTCAACCAACGTGCAAAGATGCAGTCAACTCTACGCATCGAAACCCATAATCTGCATCTTGCTGCAGAACTCCTTGCCCAAGGTAAGACCGTAGCATTCCCGACGGAAACCGTATACGGTCTGGGTGCCGATGCTTTAAACGAGCAAGCGGTCGAGAAGATTTTTTTGGCAAAAGGCCGTCCATCGGACAACCCGCTTATCGCCCATATCGCTTCGCTCGATCAGCTCGAGCAAATCGCCAGCGGTGTCTCTAGTATCGCAAATATTCTCATCGAGCGATTCTGGCCCGGGCCCTTGACTATCGTAGTGCCTAGAAAGCCTCTAGTACCCAATATTGTCACCGCTGGTCTCGATACGGTGGCCGTCAGGATGCCCGGAGATGCTCTAGCCAGGGAACTCATCGGGCTTGCAGGTACACCCATCGTAGCCCCAAGCGCGAATCGATCCGGACGCCCATCGGCCACGACGTGGGAATCGGTTCTAGCGGATCTCGATGGACGGATCGATGCGATCGTTTGTGGCAACCCAACACGAATCGGCCTAGAGAGCACCGTTGTCGATACGACCGGCAGCGCGCCGACGATCCTCAGGCACGGCGCAATCACTCTGGAAATGATCGCTCAGGTTTGTGGCTCGGTCTTCACCGGGAAATCGGAACAGTTACTCCGATCCCCCGGCACCAGGCATCGTCACTACCAACCGCAGGCTACAGTGCAGATCGTCGATGATCTTGGCCGACTCGAACCGAGCCCTCAACGAATCGGCATGATCGGGCTCTGCGATCCTTCAGCAATGCGACGGCAGGAGGTTCAATTGAGCAGCGACTTCCCGCAAGCCACCATTCGATACTGCGCGTCGCTCGATGATTACGCGAGCAACTTGTTTGAGTTTTTTCGACATTGCGATACCCTTGGAGTTGTTCGGATATACTGTCAGCAAGTCCCGCCTCTTGGGCTAGGTAGAGCGATCATGGATAGACTTGAGCGCGCAGCACAGTGATTTGGAATCCAATTTTTGCGAGTCGAGAACATGAGAATTTCAGCACTGCTTGCAATCGGTATCTGGCTAACCCTTTCAAACGCCATCTCCGCATACGCCCAAGAACCAAAAGTAGCCTCGAAGATCATCGAGAGCGATGACATTGAGGAGCTGGTATTGGTTTCCGAAGGAGAATTGCCGATCATCCTTTCGGCACCCCACGGAGGTACACTCAAAATTGCGGGTGTGAATGTTCGCCAAGGCGAGGGTATGGCGACTGGCCCCTCAGGGTTCTTTACTGGTCGAGACGGCGGAACGTCCGAACTAGCGATCGAGGTTGCAAACGCCCTGCAAAAGCAGACCGGCAAGAAACCTTACACCGTCATCAGCAAAGCGCATCGCAAATACCTCGATCCAAATCGCCCCTCGGAGATCGCTTACGAAGACTCTGATGCTGCACCGGTTTATCAGCGATACCACGGCACCTTACAACGATACTGCAAAGAGATCCTGGAAAAGTATCACACAGGATTGCTTCTGGATATCCACGGCCAAGGCTCCAGTAGCCAAACCGTCTATCGTGGAACCGCCAATGGCAAAACCGTCGCGAGACTCAAAGAACGCTTTGGCGATCAAGCACACACCGGAGACGAAAGTTTCTTCGGGATGCTAAAACAACTCGGTTGGCAAGTGTATCCGTTTCCAGCCGATGGCAAAGAGCAATCGGGATTCACCGGTGGATACATCGTTCAGACCCACGGAAGCCACCGACCGACGGGGCTCGATGCGATCCAATTGGAGTTCGGTTCCCACTATCGAGATAAAGAGAATCGAAACAAGACTGCACAAGTGCTCGCCCAGGCGATTCTCCAGTACATAAGCAAGTACATCGACCCCATTGCAAGTGGCGTAACCTCAGGACGCTGAACCCGTTGAACAGGAACGTTGAACGATTGTCCTCAATCGTTTCATTGTTGAACGATTGTCCTCAATCGTTCGTCCGCTGAAACCCCCGCAGATACGCCAAGCTGCGCTTGTCGAACCAACGGCTGAGGACAGCCGTTGAACATGAACGTTGAACGATTGACCTCAATCGTTCGTCCGCTGAAACCCCCGCAGATACGCCAAGCTAC
>JBJSXX010000311.1:0-24271 GCA_046086605.1 Pirellula sp.
TTTACCTTGTTTGTGTGAAAAACGTCATGGGGCGATGCCCCAGGCTATGATGAATATCGCCTTTGGCGATTGAAAACCGAACAGCCCAATTGTCCATCGAGCAAACCCATTGACACATTTGGCCAACGGCCAAACTCAACATAGCCAGGGGCATCGCCCCTGGGACGCAATTAGACCGCTACGGCATCATATCCGATGAACAATACGTTTGGGATTCATTGCGATTGAATAAGGTCTTTGGCCAAATGGCGGCCGACTGGTTCCCCAAACCTGGGGCGATGCCCCATGTCCCGGGCCGTTGCCACAGACTATGATATGGATTCCTTTTGGCGAAAAAAGAATGACAAACCGATTGGCAAACGGCCCTACTCAACAACATGACCAAGGGCAACGCCCCCCGAAAACGGATACCTTGTATCGATGGATTCCAGCCATCGGCTCTCTGCGTGGCTACAATGCCTCGATGCTCCAGCGGGACTTTTTTGCTGGGGTGACCGTCGCCGCCGTCGCCGTGCCACAAGCGATCGCTTACGCAAAGATCTTCGGGATGCCCGCCGAGATGGGACTCTACACTGCCATCGTCATGACGAGCGTCGGTGCCCTGCTCGATTCTTCCAAGCAACTGATCAACGGCCCTACCAATGCCATTTCGATCGCCATGCTCAGCGCTCTTGCAAGCATCGATGGAGATGAGCGACGAAGAAGTGCCGCGATCTTAATGGCCCTCTTGGTCGGATTGATTCAAACAGCCATCTCGCTAGGCCGTTTTGGTGATCTTTCACGATTTATTTCCAAAGCGGTCATCGTCGGCTTTACTCTCGGAGCGTCGGTGCTTCTGCTGATGGATCAACTCAAGAATGTTCTAGGTTTGCAAGTAACCACCGATCCTCATGACCACTTTCTTGTTCGGTTCTGGAAAACCATCAGCGCCAGTGACGGAGTCCAATGGCCGACGTTTTGCGTGGCACTCTGTACGGCTACAATCGCACTTGCGATGCGTTGGATCAATCGCCGTTTCTCGATGTGGCTACCTGAGTTCCTCATCGCTATCGTAGCCGTATCGGTTGGACTCTACTGGATCGATCCATCGCGTGAGCTACAGGTCAAATTGACCGAGAGCGTTCCAAGGCAATTGCCTTGGTTCTCCCTTCCAAGTTGGGACTGGATGATGGTTCGAGAGTTGTCAGGTAGCGCTCTTGCTATCGCGTTTCTTGGACTCCTCGAAGCGATGGCGATGGCCAAATCGATCGCATCCAAGACCGGTGAGAAACTCGACATGAACCAGCAATGTTTGAGCGAGGGGTTAGCCAACACCGTAGGCAGCTTCTTCAACTGCTTCCCGGGTTCAGGCTCCTTGACCCGAACCTATATCAATCACTCCTCAGGTGCTGCCACGCAGTGGTCAGGTGTCATCAGTGCTGCAGGGGTGGCTGCCACCATCCTACTCTTTGCACCGTTTGCTGCCTACATTCCACGTCCAGCCCTCGCAGCAATCTTGGTGCTAACAGCGTTTCGCATGACCGAAGTCGCCACGCTCAAATACATTGCCAAAGCCACCCGCTTTGATGCACTGATCCTTGCAATCACCGCTCTATCGGCCATCTTGGTCTCCATCGAGTTTTGTATCCTCATCGGTGTGGCCCTCTCTTTTGCGTTGTATATCCCCAAAGCGGCAAAAATATCGATGACCGAATTGGCCGTAACGACCGATCGAGTGATCCGAGAAGTTCAGCCCGATGATCCTCAATGCTCATTGATTCGAATCTACAATCTTGAAGGTGAACTGTTCTTCGGAAGTGCTCCGGATTTCGAAAACCTAATGGATTCGATTCAAGACCAAGCGGAGCCGGATTGGAAAGTGATCATCCTTAGGCTCAAGCGAGCGAGAAACCCTGACTCGGTCTGCATGCAGATCCTCGAGAAGTTCATCACCAAGATGCATGATCGCGGCGTGACGGTAATGCTCAGCGGTGTCGATGATGAAATGCTCAGCGTTCTGGCCAACGTAGGAATGCTCAAACTCATCGGCGCATCGAACGTCTTTCGCGAAGAGTCGGAAATTTGGGCAAGTACCATTCAAGCTCTTCAAGCAGCCTACAGGCTCCTAGGGCCCAAACGCTGTGAGAACTGCCCAAACCACCCCGAACATCTCGACGCAACCGACTGGTCGTACATGATCTAGTTCATCGACTAGCACCCGCGGCGCTGTTGATTTCGAGCATCAACTGCAGTTATAATTACCCGCGCGTCTTTCCCCCCGCCTTGCGGCTCGCCTTCGCCGCCCCTCCCACCCAATTCCTTCGAAGTACGCGCACAATGATGCGGGTCAATCGATCAATGAGATAAACGCATGAACAAAGCGCGTATCGCTTCTCTTGGCTTGGCATTGGCCCTTGGGTCTATGTTGGCAACGTCAGCCAGCGGCCAGATCGATTTCAATCGACAAGTTCGTCCGATCCTAGCCAACCACTGCTTGCAATGCCACGGGCCAGATGCGCTTAATCGGCAAGCTGATTTGCGTCTCGACACTCAAACCGATGCAACTCAAGGGGCGATTGTCGCGGGAGAACCAAACCAAAGTCCACTGATCCATCGCGTCGAGTCGCAGGATCCAGAAGCGATCATGCCGCCTGGGCATCTTGGCAAACCCTTGAGCGCCGACCAGATTTCCATCCTCAAAGAGTGGATTGCCCAAGGTGCAAAGTACTCCGAACACTGGGCCTTTGAACCCATCGGCGATTCGACCAAACTCCTGCAGCATGTAACGGATGAATCAAATCAAAAGGAACTTCCTATCGACCGATTCATCAAGCAATCGCTCGATAAGGCCGGATTGAAACTTTCGCCAGAGTTGTCTAAAGAGCAATTCATTCGCCGAGTCTCCTTCGATCTGACCGGCCTGCCTCCGACAAGTGAGGAACTTAGCCGACTCGTCGCAGACACCGATCCTGAATCGATCATCCAGTGGATCGATCGCTTGCTCGAATCTCCTCGATACGCTGAGCGATGGGGTAAGCACTGGTTGGACATCGCTAGGTATGCCGACACGCACGGAGGGGCTGCCATCGGCTTTACAAGCTTTCCGTTTTCATACACCTACCGAGACTATGTCATCGCAGCTATCGAGCGAGACGTGCCCCTGGATCAATTCATTCTCGAACAGATCGCAGCAGATCAACTCGATCTACCGGAGAACGATCCCAAGCTTGCGGCTTTAGGATTTCTCACGGTCGGAATGCAGTTCCGAAACTACCACGACACGATCGACGACCGGATCGATGTGATCACGCGTGGCTTGATGGGCCTGACAGTCACCTGCGCGCGGTGCCACAATCATAAATTCGATGCCATTCCAACGGCGGATTACTACGGCTTGGTGGCCGCGATCGCCCCGAGCAATCCGCCCGAATCGCTTCCGGTGATTGGGCAAGCCACCGATGCCAATGCGCAGCGCGATTATGAAAAACAATTGAAAGTACTTTCTGATCGGCATCAGCAATTTGCTCGCGAACAAAACGAAGTCATGCGCAGTCGCTTGCGGATGCAAGTCGGTCTCTACTTGGCCGAGATCGCCAAGGGGGCTGTTGAAGCCGATCTGGCAACCGCCTTTTTGTCCTACCGCACCGACGAAGTCCGTCCAGCGATCGTCAATCGTTGGCTAAAGTACCTGAGTGAACTCAGTCAAGACGACCCGGTCTTTCACGTTTGGTTCCAAGCCCGATCCTGGGGCCCGATCAGCGAAGAGGAGTTTTCAAAAAAGACCGAGGAAATTGTCGCAAAGCTTCGCGCGGAATCAGAAGCGGCAGGATTCAAACCTGAGACCATTCATAAGCTTTCCGGTGACCCTCCAAAATGGAATCCGATCCTTTTGGATGCGATCTCTCAGAAGAAACCTAAGTCGATATTGGAATTGGCTAATCTCTACGGGGAAGTCTTTGGCGATGAGCACAAGCAGTGGCTAACGGCCTTGGTGCAGACTTCTTTGGAAGCGGTTCCGGGTGCGACGGTCAAACCCGACGATCATCCCGAACACCAAACGATCAATAGCCCTTCGCATCGACAGCTTAGGCATCATCTCTACGGTCCGGGCACCCCCTTTGATGTCTCGGAGAACGAAGCTTCGAAGTTGACGAACCGAACCATCGCCGACATGATCAGTGGCAAGCGAGGTGCGATCCACCAATTGAATCTCTCTTCGCCTGGCGCTCCGCCTCGGGCGATGGTCTTGCAGGAGGCTTCAAAACCTCAAGAGCAGAATATCTATTTACGGGGCAATCCACTTTCGCGAGGGCCTGTCGTCGAGCCGGGATTCCTTACTGCGATTCGTCGCGGCAAACCCTCGGTGAGCTTTGAAGATCGCAAGCGACGTTTAGGATTGGCTCGGGCGGTGATCTCCGAAGACAACCCACCGACGAGCCGAGTCCTAGTCAATTGGGTTTGGCAGCAGCATTTCGGAGTGGGGCTTGTTCGCACTCCCGATGATTTCGGGACGCGAGGAACACCCCCGACGAATCCGGAACTGCTCGATTTCCTAGCCGATGAATTTCGCAAGAATGGATGGTCGCTGCGGTGGCTGCACAAACAGATCTTAGCGACCAAGGTTTACCGTCAGTCATGCGTCGAAGACCCACAGAGTCGTCAGGTAGATCCTGAGAATCGCTTGCTCTGGAGGATGCCCAGAAGGCGACTGGACTTTGAAGCCATGCGGGATGCGATGCTATGGATTTCAGGGGAGTTGGATTTAGCCCAAGGTGGCCGGCCCGTGGACTTTGAAGCCAACCCTAGCATCACTCGACGAAGCATCTATGGGTTTGTCAATCGAGATATCGTATCGCCACTGATGAGCACGTTCGATGTCGCTAACCCGAACGCTTGTACGGCCAAGCGGCCAGAGACAACCGTACCTCAGCAAACCCTCTTTGCGCTCAACAGCGAGTTCATCCAAGACCGTGCGGCCAAGATCGCTGCGACGACCAAGAAGGATCCCGAACAAGCCAGGAGCGAAAGAATTAGCGAACTCTTTCGCAAGATCCTTGGCCGAGCGCCAAAGGCTGACGAAGAGCAATTGGCTCTGACGTTTATCGATGAGTCCAATAAGACGGTCATCGAAGGCCAAACTGCGGATCCCGAAAAGGGATGGGCACAATTGGCCCATGCTCTGTTGGCATCGAACGAATTTACTTTTATCGACTAAACACTCAGCGTTCTGAAAGACCACGGCTATGAATCCAACGCAATCGAAATTGACGATGCCACGTAGGCATTGGATGCGGAGTTGTGGGATGGGATTTGGGGGATTGGCTCTCTCGAGCATGCTAGCCTCCTCATCGCAAGGAGGAGCCCAAGACGATCCGCAAGGACTGGTGACCCACGGTGCATTGCCTTTGCATTTTGCGGGCAAGGCTAAGCATGTGATCCATGTGTTTCTCAATGGTGGGGTATCGCAGGTCGATACGTTTGATCCGAAGCCTGAGTTGACCAAGCGTGCCGGGCAGATCTTGCCTTTTGAGAATCTTAAGACCGAGCGAAAAACCGGAGTGGCACTGCCATCGCCGTTTGCATTCGAGCAGCATGGACAAAGCGGGATTCCGGTAAGCGATTTGTTTCCTAAACTAGCCAAGTGCGTCGACGAAATGACAGTGGTTCGTTCGATGTACGCCGAGTTGCCAAGCCATGAATTGTCGCTAATGCTCATGAATACCGGGGATCAACGTTTAGTGCGTCCGAGTCTTGGTTCTTGGTTGACATGGGGGATGGGAACGGACAACGAAAATCTTCCCGCGTTCGTCGCTTTATGTCCTGGAGGATTGCCCGTGGGTGGGGCAGGGAACTGGCGAAGTGCATTTTTGCCGGGGGCTTATCAAGGCACACGCGTCGATACATCCAAGAGCGACACGTCGAAACTGATCGATCATTTGCAAAACAAAAGGTTATCTACAAGCGAGCAGTCCAAGCAATTTGAGTTCCTCCAGCAACTCAACCAAAAACACTTGCAGGAGCGTCCAGGGGAGGCGGCGATCGAGGCGCGTCGCAGGTCGTTCGAACTGGCTTATCGCATGCAGACCGAGGCGAGTGAAGCTTTTGATATTTCCAAGGAGCCTGAACACATACTGCAATTGTATGGAGAGGGGCCACAGAATCGGCAGTTGCTTATTGCAAGGAGGCTAGTCGAGCGAGGGGTACGGTTCGTCCAGACATGGCATGGTGAGATGCAACCATGGGATAGTCATTCGAACATTCAGCAGGAGCATCGCAAGGTGGCAAACGAGTGCGATTCGGGATTGGCTGCTTTGCTCATCGACCTCAAGCAAAGAGGATTGCTCGATCAGACGTTGGTTTTATGCACAGGTGAATTCGGTAGGACTCCGACGGTGGAGATGGGGCAAGACGGGGGTGGCGCCAGTCAAGGTCGGGATCACAACCATTGGGGTTTTTCGTTGTGGATGGCAGGAGGTGGGATCAAGCGTGGGATGGTTTATGGTGCGACCGACGAGTTTGGGTTTAAGGCGGTTGAGAATCCGGTTTCAATTCACGATTTGCACGCGACGATTTTGCATTTGATGGGGTATGACCATCAACGCATGACGTTTCGGTATGCAGGACGCGATTTCCGACTTACCGATGTGCATGGCAATGTCCTCAAGGCCCTCTTGGCCTGATCACGATTGGCGATCGAGAGACTCCACGTTGGTTTTACTCCTGGCGTAGGCCGGGTCTCCAGGCCCGGCGGTGCTCGTGACAACGATCAGCAATACATCGAAGCGATCCGAGCCGATTCCTGCACCGTCATTGCATGAATGTCCACAATATCATTCACGTCTGGCGCATATCCCCCAGCCATCGCTACGGCGATCGGGATCCCTCTTTCAGTAAGCACATCTAGGACTAGTCGGTCTCGCATCCGCAAACCCTCTTTGCTCAGCGCCAAGCGTCCTAGCCGGTCTCCAACGTATGGATCCGCACCCGCAAGATAGATCGCTAGATCGTAAGGCCCGGCGGACATGACTTGCGCTAAACCTTGTTCGAGCTCAGCCAGATAAGCCAAATCGCCGGTACCTTCCTGTAGATCCACATCTAGATGGCTAGGATACTTGCGTGATGGAAAGTTTTTCGCGCAGTGGATTGAAAAGGTAAAGACATTCGAATCCTTGCCTAGGATCTCCGCCGTCCCATTCCCTTGATGTACATCACAATCGATCACACAAGCGCGCTCGATGAGGCCTTCATGAACCATCGTGCGAATCGTCACTGCTGCATCATTAAAAACGCAATAGCCTTCCCCGGCACCGCGCATCGCATGATGGGTTCCCCCTGCTAGATTCACCGCGATTCCTTCGCCCAACGCTGCGCGAGCCGCCGCCAGTGTGGCTCCAGAACTTCTGCATGAACGCTCGACCATTTCGGGCGACCAAGGAAAACCGATCCGCTTGAGCTCCTTTTCCGTCAGATCCCCATGAACGACTCGCTCGACATACTCAGCGGCATGCGCAAGGCTCAGTTGCTCGATACTTGCTGCCGGTGGCTCAAGAAACACATCCCCAAAATGCACTGGGCTTGCTATAAGGCGATCCCTTAATCGACGGTATTTGCTCATCGGAAAGCGGTGGCCTTCGGGAAGCGGTAAGACGAATCGATCGGTAAAGTATATTTTCAACGCAGTCCCCTGAGGTATACTCGCGATGGAAGTGGTTTGAAGTGGTGCTCCTCTTATGGAACTATTCTATGTCGGCAAGAAGTCCTAGGGTTTGGCTGAAACTTTGCCTATTGCTCGTTTTTGTTACACCTGGTTTTATCAACCGGTGCTACGGCCAAGATCCAAAGAGCAAACCGTACATCGAGTTCACGGCCAGAGCCAGTCAGATCGATCCTCGCACCAGAGCCTATCCAGAGATCGACTTCCTCCTTGAAAAGGATGGAAAAGCTGCCGATCTGCAGAACGCTTGCCGTAGGGCCGGTGCGACCACCAAAGGTAAGCTTGTCGTTTGGTTCATGGGACATAGCCCGGAGCTTTTCCATTTCTTGGCCGACGAAGGCTTTCATGTTCTGAGAGTCCATTATGCCAACGGTTGGTTCAATCGCTTTGGAAAAGAGCCCCCGCCCGAGGATCGATACTCGCTTGGAAAAATTCGACTCGAAGCCGCCACTGGAGAGGACTTTAGCGATCTGGTCGCAATCGAAAAACCCGATGGGATGCAAGAAAGGGTACGGCAATTTCTCCTGTGGCTCGATGGCCAAGACCCCCAAGGTGGTTGGGGCCAGTACTTGAAAGGTTCCCAAGTCGATAATTCGCAGAGAGCAGACTCTCAGGTCGCATGGGAGCAAGTGATCGTTTCGGGAGCTTCCCACGGAGCGACCACGTCGGCTAGGTTCGCGTTGCATCAGCGGGTCGATCGTGTGGTCATGTTCTGTGGCCCGCGAGACCAGTACGAATCATGGCAAGGACTCGAGTCGGCCACTCCCAAGGAGCGATTCTTCGGATTCTCCCATGTCCTTGATACCGGCTGGACCGGGGATCATTATTGTCGAAGCTGGGAGTTGCTGGGGTTGCAAGCCTTTGGCCCGATCATCAACGTTGACCGTGCCGAGCCCCCTTTTTCCAATAGCCGACGACTCGTTAGCGATGCCGATGTCGGCCAAGACGAAAAGAGGGCTCATAGTTGTGTGACTCCAGGAAAAGCCGCCCTGCGGAAAAGCGATGGCAAGTACCTGCACGAGGGTGTCTGGAGATACCTATTTTCGCACCCTATAGAGTCCGTCGGCGAGCCGACCCCAAACGATCCGGATTGCCGGAGAGAATTGCGACCGAAATAGCTTCAACAACGAACCAAACCTGGGTTACTGCGTACAATGTGTTTTACACCAGGGAGCGGTGTGCACGGATTGATAACCCAGCCTAACAAGGAAAAAAGCAAAGAGAACTCGCTATGAAAATCTCGAAATGGATCGCACTGTCCTTGGTTTTCAGTATCCCGTTTTGGGTGGGCTGCGATGCCCCTAAGAACGGAGGGTCCAAACAAGGAACTAGTGCCAAGGGCACTGGCCATGACCATGATCATGATCATGACCATGGCGACAGCAAGTCAGGCAAAAAAGACGAGCATGCCGGACACGATCACCCTGAGCATGGCCCCAACGGAGGGCACATCGCCCATTTCGATACCAGCCCTACGACCCACTTTGAATGGGCCCATGACGAAGACAAGCAAACCTTGACCGTTTACTTCGAGGAACTTGTCAGTGGCGGAAATAAAATCGAGTCGGTGGAAGTCGTTGTGACTTCTAGCGGCCAAGAAAAGAAGTTTAAACTCGAACCGCTCGAATCTGCAAAAATCGCCGGATCGATCTTCGAGGTCAAAGATCAAGAGCTCCTGACCCTCGTCGGTGCAAGCGGCCAGGACGAGAAGGGTGTGCAAGCTCGACTGGTAGCAAAGATCGACGGCAAAGAAGAAAAGTTGCTGCTGATCGACCACCACCATCACCACTAAGAACCCGTGATACGGGCTGACCGATAGAGTGTTTGAACCTATTCAAATAGAACTACCTCCGGAGGCGACTCCGGAGGTAGTTTTTTCTAAGTTATCGAAATTGCCTGGCTGCATCTGGTTCGATAGCGCCCTGCGCAACGATCCTCGCAGTCGGTTTAGTTTCATGGCCGCCGATCCTATCGATGTATTCGCCATCGATGAACCGATCGCCGATCCGCTTGCCTCCGTCGAGCGATGGATTTCGAATTATAAAACATTCGCAAGAACACACATACCGTTTCAAGGTGGTCTTGCAGGGATGCTCGGCTACGAGTTTGGGAGGTGCTTCGAAAAAATCCCGCAGGCCTTGCACGATGAACTCGGAGTTCCGATCTGTTGGCTAGGGCTTTATGATGTGGTGTTTGCTTGGGAGCACGGACAGACGCCCGCACAAGACCGGGGTTGGATCTTTTCCCAAGGCTTTGGTTCGTTCCAGGAGCCGACTATTTCCGGGGAGATTCGTACCAAGAGAGCACGGCAACGAAGCCAATGGTTTATGGACTTGCTCGGTCAGGATTCCGCTTTGAGCAAGCCAAAAGCTCGACCTGCAAGTGTTCATGCCATGGCTCATGGTCTTCGGGCTGAGCAATTTGAAACGCGACTCGGAGGAGGGTGGCTTGGTAATTTCGATAGCGAAGGATATCGCAAAGCCGTCGAGAAAACACGCCAGTACATTTTGGCCGGCGATGTCTTCCAAGTGAATCTTTCCCAACGGCTTCTTTGTCCAGAGCGATGTAGCGCAGGTGAGCTTGCGATGCGGTTAAGGCAGGTCAATCCTGCGCCCTTTGCAGCCTACCTCGATCTAGGCGACGCTCAGATCGTCAGTGCCTCGCCAGAGAGATTCATCCAAGTCCATGATCGATGGATTGAAACTAGGCCAATCAAAGGGACTAGGCGCAGAAGCGGTGATCCTCAAATCGATCTGCAATTGGTCGAGGAACTTAGGCATGCTCTTAAGGATCGATCTGAGAATATCATGATCGTCGACCTACTGCGAAATGACCTTTCGAGGATTTGCGAAATCGACTCCCTAACGGTCGATCAGCTCTGCGACATCGAAACTTTCCCCTTCCTCTTGCACATGGTTAGCAGCATCCGGGGTCGCCTCAAAGAGCATGTCACCTTGAGCCAGCTCATGGCAGCGATCTTTCCTGGTGGCAGCATCACAGGAGCACCCAAGATTCGAGCGATGGAAATAATCGCTGAGCTGGAACCAACGGTGCGAGGCCCCTACTGCGGTTGTATGGGCTACATATCGACCAACGGCGACATGGACTGGAACATTCTAATACGAACACTGACTTGTTCCCACGGTTGGTGGCAATTCCAAGTCGGTGGCGGAATTGTCGCCGATAGCCAACCTGAACAGGAAGAGGAAGAGACATGGACAAAAGCCGCAGGGATTGTCGCTGCCATCCGGGATTCGCTACAAAATTCAAGGCCCCACTCCAAGGGGGTTTTTTGATTCTATTGAAACTTATTGAATTAACCCTGTAGACCACAGTGGCCCTGCCGATTATCCTTTTCGCTCCTCCTCTCCTTTTCGTTTCCTTCTTTTCTGCAACGCTCATTTGCTCACCGGTTCCATATGCCTGCATCCAAACACAAGGGGATCACAAGGATTGATTATGAAGGACTCAGCACCCGTGGTTGGATGGTTCGATTGACGCGCCAAGGCAAACGCCAACAGCATTTTTTCAACGATCGCCAATACGGTGGAAAGTCCAAATCGTTGCAGGCCGCGAAAGCCTGTTATAGCAAACTCGTTAAGGAATCTCCCAGCATCCAAACGGCCAAGGGTCGTAAGACCCATCGCAACACGACGGGCAAAGTCGGTGTTCATCAAGTCAAGAACGTCGATCCACGATGGAAGAACGCCGAGTCCTACGCCTACTGCGCCTCATGGATCGATTCGAAAGGCAAACGCTGCAAAGTCAGTTTTGCATGGAACCGCTATACCAAGAAGCACGCTTGGAACCTCGCCTGCCTAGCTCGTGAACGGGAGATCAACGACCGAGATAAAGTGATCGAACTCTACGGGCCAAAGAAAATCAAGCCTCGGTAGCTGGCATTACTTTGAATCGATGATCAGAGGAAAGTCTGCCGCCATCTCTGCCGGAATCCGCATCGGCGTTCCCCGCTTGTAGTCGATAAAAGCCCAGTTGGTGTGGGCCACGGCAAGCAGAGTCTCACGCATCGGCGCATTGGGATCAACGAATCCTTGCTCGTTGGCCAAAGGGGGATCCATTCGAACCATCCGATAACGCCGAGTGGAGGTCACCTTTTTCATATCCGCAACCCACGTCTTGATGATCACTCGATCCTTGGCAAAAGCAGGTTGCAAATATTCAATCTGATGAAGTCTTGCAACCCATCCTGCTCCGAGTTCCAGATAGCGCTCAAGCGTCCAGCCCAGTGCCGCCGAATGAGCATACGCCGCGTTTTGCATCCATTGCACATACACGACATTGTTGACATGCCCAAGGACATCGATGTCTGAATCGCGAACATCGATGATGTGTTCAAATACCGAATCCATCAGAAATCCCTAATCGGTGCAGTCCTTGAGCAAATGAAACAGGCTTCTCCAACTCTTACCAGTTCCCGTCGAGAGCGAGAGGGCACATGAACGGGCATTGGTATAGCCCTCGTGACAGTCGGCCTGCTGCATTTGGGGACCGACATCCTTGGTCGCACTTTGCACCAGACCCGGCAGTTCAAATCCACGATCCCCGCCCATCCCACAACACTTACCTTCGTGAGGCTGTAGAACCTTGTCGCCACATGCTCCAGCGACTTTCACCATCGCATCACCCCACCCAAACTTTTGATTCGAACAAACCGAGTGGATGGCGATAACACCTTTCCTACGTTTGATCGAGAGCTTGGGCAAAAGGGTTTCTGCAAACACGGATGAATCGAGAATCGTGATCTTATGGAGTTGTTCGCGTCGAACTGGATCCAAATCGGAAAGCCCCTGAGAGATAAACGCGGTGCAAGAACCTAAATCCATCACGATGGGTCTTGCTCCCCGATCGCTCCAAATCCACATCGCATCGATGAGTTCGGATTGCTTGGCTAAAGCTGACTCCAGAAACCCTTTCGAGGAAAAAGCCTGCCCGCAGCACCGCCCGAGAGCATCCTTGGGGATATGCAATCGCACGTTGGCTCGATGAGCGACACTGACTAAGGCGGCGGATGTTCCATGCATCATCCGAGACATACAAGTTGGCCAGTACACCAAATCGCATTCTTCGAGTGTAGCTAACATCGACTTGTCGATCGATTCGTTCTGGCCTTCGAGTCCCTGATGCCAATGAGGAAACCCGGCAAAGACCGACGACAATCCGCGAGTCAGCCC
Organism: Pirellula sp.; assembly: GCA_046086605.1. Classification (GTDB taxonomy): domain Bacteria; phylum Planctomycetota; class Planctomycetia; order Pirellulales; family Pirellulaceae; genus JBKCUI01. The sequence goes on from JBJSXX010000311.1 coordinate 12,886, forward strand.
AGCCATGGCGTTGCCACCGATGATCGATGCGGCAGTACGCCCGAGGGATAAACTTACACCTACAGCACGCTCAGCCATGCCAAAGGAAGAGGCCAACTGCGCTGCGACTTTCTTGGCTCCCGGAGTAACAGTCTCGCGTCGCAACTGCTTGATGAGCTCGCCCGTGTTGATCGCTACCGGACAATCCATCGCACATAGCCCATCGGTCGCACAAGACTGCTTACCGGCAAACTCGTAATCGATATCGAGTTGTTTGGCTAGCTCGCTTCTACCTTGTGCTATGAGCCTTTGCCTAGCTCGCCGCAACACGATTCGCTGCCTAGGGGATAGGGTAAAGTCGCGGCTCGGGCAACGCGGTTCGCAAGCTCCGCACTCGACGCACTTGTCGACAATATCTTCGACGACCGGCAGGTCTTTGATGTTCTCCAAGTGCAACTTGGGCTTTGAGGTAAGAATCACGTCGGGATTGAGCAATCCATCGGGATCGACTGCATTCTTGAGCCGACGCATGAGCTCAACAGCCTCGGTGCCCCACTCGGTCTGGACAAAGGGTGCCATGTTGCGCCCGGTACCATGCTCGGACTTGAGCGCACCATCGAAACGATGCACCACCAAATCGACCATGTCGTCGATGAGCCTTGCATACTTGTCGGTATCCTTGGGACTTGCCATCGGCTGGGAGATCACGAAGTGCAAGTTGCCATCTTTGGCGTGTCCAAAGATGATTCCGTTGGCATATTCGTGCTTGCGAAACATCGCTTGGAGCTCGATGATCGCATCGGCAAGTCGGGGGAGTGGGAAATTGATATCTTCGAGAATCGCTGCTTCGCCGCGAGCTCGCATGGCTGCTACAGCAGGATACATGCCTTTGCGCAGCTTCCAAAGGTTGGCTTGCTCTTTTTTGTTTTCGGTGAATACGATTGGACTCAGTGGCCTGAGGTGCGGCTCGCATCGAGAGCGAAAGTTATCGAGTTTCGCGGCCAACGAATCCTCATCGGTCGCTTGAAATTCGAAAAGCAATCCCATGAGCTTTTCATGCTGCGATAGCCTCACGGGTAGTTCGGCTGGGGCTCCTTCGAGATTGCGAATCGATTCGAGACTCGCTCGATCCATGAACTCAACCGCATCGGCTTGGATGTCAATAAGCTCTGGAATAATATCGCAAGCACTGTGAGCATCGGCAAAAAATGCAAGTGTCGTGGCCTTCTGCGGCAAATCCGGCAACGTACGCAAGACGGCTTGGCTGATGAATGCCAACGTTCCCTCGGCACCGATGAGCAAATGACTAAAAATCTCCAGAGGTTCTTGATAGTCGACAAAGGCATTGAGCGAATACCCAACCGTGTTTTTTTGCTGGTACTTGCGACGAATCTTGTCGAGTAGATTCGTATTGGCCAATATCGCTTGGCGGATCGCAAGTAGTTCGCTACAGAGTTGCGGTTTCTCGGTTCGAAATCGCTGCGACTCTCCGCTCTGACTTGTGTCCCAAACGGACCCATCCGGAAGAATGAAACGGATCGATTCGAGGGTGTGATAAGCATTGTTCACCACTCCGCAGCACATGCCGCTGGAATTGTTCGAGAGCATCCCTCCGATCATCGCTGAGTTGATGCTCGATGGATCTGGACCAATTTTTCGACCATAGGACTTTAGGTGGCCATTGACCAATCCGCCGATGGCCCCGGGCTGAACTCGAACGCGCTCTCCAGCGTCCAGAGGTTCGATGCTGCGCCAATGGCGACCGATATCGACCAACCATCCGTCGGTGACGGACTGCCCCGAAAGACTCGTCCCACCCGCTCTGAAACACACCGGCACCCGCTTGATTTTCGAGGCAGCCAGGATCGCTTGGATCTCCTGCTCGGTCTTTGGCTGCATGACCGCTTGGGGAATCAGCAGATAGGGACCTGCATCATTGGCAAAGGCATAGCGTTGCCATGCCTCGGTGAGGATATCCGTACAGGGCCGGTCGAGGTTCATAAGTGATTAACGGTCGAAGAACTTTTTGATCGCATAGAGGGTCGCAGCGCGTCCTGCCCGAGCGATCGATGTGGTCAGCGGAATTTCCTTTGGGCAAACCGCAACGCAGTTTTGGGCGTTGCCGCAAGCTTGGATACCCCCGGTACCCGTGAGCGTTTCGAGTCTCTCTTTTTGGAGGTTCTTGCCAACGGGATGCGAGTTAAACAGCATCGCTTGGGAGATCGCATGCGGCCCGATGAACTCGGACTCGTAGGCAGCTTTCTTTCTAGCGTCAAAAGCCTCGTCGGATTCGCCGGGCTGTCGCAGGACTTCCACCTTATTAAACTGAGGGCAGGCTTCTAGGCAGCAACCACAACTCATGCATTGGCTCAGCGGATAGTTTTGCTCTTGATCCTCTCGTGGAATACGTGGACCTGCTCCCATGTCGTAGTAGCTATCGACAGGAACCCAAGCTTGCACTCGCTTGAGCGAGTGGAAGAGTCTCGAACGATCGACCATGAGGTCTCGCACCACGGGGAACTTGGTCATCGGCTGTAGTTCGATTTCCTCAGAGTTGTCTTCCAGGAGTCGATCCACGAGGGCCGAGCAACTTTGGCGAACTCGACCATTGATGACCATCGTGCATGAGCCGCAGACCTCTTCGAGACAACCGCAATCCCAAGCGACGGGTGCAACTTTTTTGCCGTCGATCGTTTGTGCTTGTGCAGCGATTTTTTGCAAGACACTAATAACGTTCATGTCTGGCTCATAGTCGACTTGGTGCCTTTCCCAGTAAGGAGGGGTACCGGGGCCATCCTGGCGCAAGACTCTGACGTTGATCTTCGAGGGCTTTCGTGGCGAGTTAGCTTCTGGACCTGGGGCAATCATGGTTTACCTTTCGGTGTTTGACTTTTGGTAGCAAAATGTTTTTAAGGTGGGTATTCAACTTAGTTTCTGGAGCATGGAAGCGATGACCTCTACACCGCTCCTGCGAGCTGTTTGCTTTGCGGGCGGCCTTGTTCGGGCTCGTTTTGTTTTGCAGAACGCTGCTTCCAAACCTCTTCGATTACTTCGGCACCAACCAGTCCGTACAAACGCGGTCGGGGTTTGAGAAGCCTTGTGTCGATGTCCTCGTAAGTCAGTTCAGGCTCTTGGCCCTTCCATGTGCAGATCGAGGACTTGAGGTACTTGCGAGTGTTTTCCTCGAACGCGTCACACCACTTCTCTGCTTCATGCCGACGCTCGGTTGGATCCGTCGACGAGAGGCTTGGCATACTGAAATCGGGTTTGAAGTGGGCTCCACGGCACTCGTCACGCATCAGAGCACCCTTAAGAATGCACTGTGCAACGGGAATCATATCCTGCACCGATTTGGTGAAGATGACGTTTTGGTTTGTCCAGTTACCGGCATCGGTCAGCGAGCATCGCTGCGCGCGTTCGACCATGGCCGAGACCTTTTCGTAAGCTTCGGTTAGCTGGTTGTTGTAACGAACGACCGTCGCGGCTCGGGTCATGATGTCGCCGAGTTCTTGATGGAGCATGTAGGGATTCTCGCCTGAGCCCGATGCGGTCGACAAAAGCTTCTTGTGTCGTGCTTGTTGCTCGGAGACAGCCCCTTCGAAAATACTCTTAGGCAGATCTGCCGCGGCCTTGTTGCTCTTGATCCAATTGACGATTCCAGGGCCGATGAACAATCCCGAGAAGATGCAACTCAGGAGCGAGTTGGCACCCAATCGGTTTGCACCGTGGTATTGGTAATCGCATTCGCCTATCGCGTAGAGTCCAGGAATGTTCGTCGACTGATTGCGAGGCGATCCTGGCAAGAGTCCACCTTCTCCGTTGGCTTCGTAATCCACCCACAGCCCACCCATGCTGTAGTGGACCGCAGGGAAGATCTTCATCGGTTCGTCACGTGGATCAACCCCTTGGAACTTCTCATAGATTTCCAGGATGCCGCCGAGCTTGCGATCCAATTCGTGACGAGGAATATGAGTCAGATCCAGGTACACGCACATGCGCGTCGGGTCGACCGATAGGCCTTCGTTGACGCAGATGTTGAAGATCTCGCGAGTGGCGATATCGCGCGGAACGAGGTTTCCGTATTTGGGGAAGCGTTCTTCGAGGAAGAAATAACGTTCGGATTGAGGGATTTGCTTGGGAGGACGCGTGTCGTTGGGACGACGGGGAACCCAGACTCGACCACCTTCTCCGCGAGCCGATTCGCTCATGAGCCGGAGCTTGTCGGCACCGGGGATTGCTGTTGGGTGAACTTGGATGAACTCGCCGTTTCCGTATTTGGCTCCAGCTTGGAAGCATCGGCTCGCGGCGCTTCCGGTGCAAAACATCGACATGGTCGATCGCCCATAGACCAAACCGCAACCGCCGGTGGCAACGACGACTGCATCGGCCGCAAACGATCGGATTTCCATCGATACCATGTCTTGGGCAACACCCCCAACACAGCGACCGTTATCGTCCAAAACAGGCCCTAGGAAATCCCAGAACTCGTATTTCTTGACCAAGCCTTCGGCTTCCCAACGTCGGACCTGCTCATCCAAGGCGTAGAGAAGTTGTTGTCCTGTGGTTGCTCCAGCGAAAGCGGTTCGCTTGTAGAGAGTTCCGCCGAAGCGTCTGCGGTCGATGTATCCTTCAGGAGTTCGATTGAAGGTCACACCGAGTCGGTCCATCAGGTCGATGACTTTGGGAGCCCAGTAAGCCATCTCTTTGACCGGCGGTTGATTCTGAAGAAAGTCACCACCATAGATCGTATCGTCAAAGTGATTCCACTCGTTGTCCCCTTGTTGTCGCGTCTGATCGTTGACGCTGTTGATACCGCCTTGGGCACAAACGCTGTGGGACCGTTTAACAGGAGTCAAGCTCAGCAGATCGACCGGGATTCCCAGTTCTGCAAGTTTCATCGTCGCTGAGAGCCCGGCTAGTCCGCCACCGACAACCAACACTCGATTGCTCGCCATTTTTTGCCCTACTTGTTTATTTGAGTTTTAAACGATTTGGAGAATGATGAATTGGAGAAATATCTTGTTGAGTGTACTTACTGCGCGTGCTGCTTGGTCGACGCGGCAGATTCATGCCCATCGGTTCGCTTGTGCTCGTTGGGCTTGATCATTCGACCATCGACACGGACTTTGTACATTTGATCTTCGATTTCTTTGGCGCTAGCCGAATCTGTTCGAGTTACGGCAACGAGCGAACTCAGGCCGGCGAGTCCCAGAAGGACGCCAAAGAGAGTGCAAGCGACCGTGGCTCGCTTTTGAGCCGTGGGCGAGACCCAGACACCCCAGGTGATGCCGGCAGTCCAGATCCCGTTGGCAAGGTGAAATACGCAGGCCGTTACTCCGAGGAAGTAAAATAGCGGCCAAACAAACCCAAGGCTCTTCATGGCATCGGCGAGTGAACTCGCAGCGTTGTAAGGACGAAACTGAGCCATTCCGAGCGGTTCTACGAATCCCAACCACCAATCCCAGTGGAACCAGCCGTGCAGGTGTAGCACGTGGATGAAGATGAAGGCAAAAGCAATGTATCCGGTCATCCGTTGTAGCCAGTACCGCTTATTGCTCGTGAATCGGTAATTCCTTAGGTTCGAGTGCCCGCTCTGAGCGATCCAAACCCCAACGATTGCGTGGAAAAGGATGGGCAAGAAGATAAAGGTCCACTCGACGACAGGCAAAAAAGGAATGCTGTGGATCGCAAACACAGCATTTTGGAAAATGTCAGGCCCGCCACTGAGGCTTGAGTTGGTGATCAAGTGCACGCACATGTAGGCACCGACGGGGACCAACCCGCTAAGCGAATGAAGTCGGCGAATCAGAAAATCGTGTTTTTTAAGGAATCCCGAGAGGGAACCGGACCCTGTAGGGGCCGAGGAAGGGGAAGCATTCATTCTGGGTAATTTCTACGCTCTAGGCGGGTCGATCGAGGGCTAGCTAGCTAAAGGGGTTGAATCGCATTCGAGCCGAAACACCCCGAAAAGCCTATCTAAATGTACTGTAGAGGATACTGGAGAATTAACCAATTACCAAGGCTTCGGGACTGCTATAACCGCTACAAACTGGGAAGTCTTGTGTCGTGGGCCTACCCAAGTCGTCCAAACGGCACCGGATTTGACTCTCCGTATGGATTTCGTTCAGTTTTTTGTGATTTCGTTGACATTGCCGACGATAACGAACTATACTCGGAACCCGATTGCCCGGCGCAATCCGTGGCGTTACGCATTACCCAAGCTCTTCATTTTCTGGACTCCTAGACAGCGGTTGACTCATGACAAGACTCGGCCAAATCTTCACGTTGCTGCTCCTAATCCTAAGCGTCGCGTTTTTCGTCGCTTCGGTCGCTGTGAATGCATCCCACAAGGATCTTCGGAGTCAGGTAAAGAAATCCGAAGCGGATTTAAAGCAACTCAATACGACGATCGACGAACTCAAGAAAGCTGCTGAGGTCAACAAGACACAGCTTTCCCAGGAGCAGGTCGCACGCCGCGTTTCGCTCGCTGCCCTTCAAACCCAACTCGATACCGAGCGGGAAAAGAACCAGCAAGCAAACACCCAACTCAACGACTTGAACTCGAAAAATACGCAAGCTACGCAAAGTTTGGCGCAAACGCTGGCGGAACTCAAACGGATCACCAGCGAAAACGATTTGCTCAAGCAAGAGATCGATAAGATCATCACCGACCGAAACGGTCAGCGCCGCACGGTGATCAACCTGACCGACGAACTCAACACCCTCAAAAGTAAGAAGATCGACCTGGACGCCGAGATCAAGACCCTTCGCGAGCAATCGACTGTGTATCAAGCCTTGGCCGACACTCGCGGTGCTGCTCTTGCTGCTGCCGGGATCAAAGATCCAGAGGATGTGCCCCCGAGCGATCTTAAAGGTGTCGTTCTAGCTGTCGGTGCTGACCAATCGGTCGAAGTCTCCGTCGGGCGTGATGACGGCCTCCGAGCCGGTCATCAACTGGACATCTTCCGCAATGGATCCTACCTGGGTCGAATCGAAATCCGAACCATTGCAGATGACAAAGCTGTTGGCAAGATCCTTCCGAGCTATCGCAAGGGTTTCATCCAAGCTGGCGATCGTGTCGCTTCCAAGGTTTACTAAACAAGTCTGTCCATCGAGTCTTTTTTTCTTGTTGAACTAAGCATGTCTAAGCAACCGATTTCGGTTTACACGATGATGATCATCCTGGCGAACATTTTTATGTTGCTAGCATGTATTTTTATGGCCGTCGAATACTTCGGTTGGGGAGGGGTTACTGGTGAGAAAGCCCCGAATGTGCAATGGATGCAAAAACAAACAAAGGATTTTGTCGCCTAAGTCTGGCTTTTATTTTCTTCTTGCTCGCGATTGCTAGCGAGAGCCACGGGGCAGGTCCGAGTCGCAAAGTCAGGCACGTCCTGTTCTACGATGGACAAGCACGTCAGTATACCGTCTACATACCACCAGGTTGCGAGGATCAACCACTTCCGGTCGTCTTTGCCTTTCATGGTGTGATGATGAACGGCCAGACCATGGCCGAAATGACCGATCTGCACGTTCTAGGAAATCGTTGCAAGTTCATCGTCGTGTATCCAGACGGAGATGGGCATGGAGTCTTTCGAACTTGGAACTCAGGCGGCCGCTCAGGTAGGCTCGAACGTATCGCTGAGGACGATGTCGGTTTGATTCGTTGCATGGTTAGCCAGTTGCAAAAGAGTTACAACATCGACCCCAAGCGAATTCATGCGACCGGTTTTTCCAATGGCGCGATGCTTTGTTACCGTTTGGCTGTCGAGGCACCAGATCTGTTTGCATCCATCGCACCTGTCGCAGGGACGCTGGCAGTATCGCCGAAGCCGGCGACACGCTATGTACCGGCTTTGCATATCCATGGCACAGAGGACAAGATCGTGCCTTGGACAGGACCGAATCTCAAGACACCCAAGAACTTGGATTTTATGAGTGTACCGCAAACGATCGGAGCTTGGAAAAAACTACTGCTCCAGAGCAACGCTTCGGCCCCCGATGCAGAGCTGATTTGCCGCTTGGAAAGTTGGGCCGATTGCAAGCCTGATCGGACGAGGATCCAAGTGGAGCGGTATGTGATCGATGAAAGTTCGCAGGATGCGGACTTTCAGTTTGTTCGAGTCATCGGTGGCGGACATACTTGGCCAGGTGGCAAGAACCGCGAATGGGTTGTTGGAGACACTTCCGAGGAGTTCAGCGCCAACGAGATGATGTGGGAGTTTTTCCAAAAGCATCCGATGCCTTAGTGCAAGTTCTAGAGATATAGGGATCTTTCGAGCGCGAGCATTCGCGATCGAGTGAAGCTGGTCAGCAGACAGTTTCAGGATGAGTAGATTTACCAAGCGATCTGACTAGGTTGCCGAGCAAGCATGGGCAAAGCATCGGTTTCCAACAAAAACATTCTGCGAATGCTTGTTCGTTTCTCCTGCATGACTTGACCTATCTCATGCATCGCACGAGACTGATTAACTTCTGCGGGTCCGAGTTTCTAACGTTGATCGCTCATAGCCTATCGGGCAGAGGTTTGCTATTCATGAAAAAAGTTCATTTCGCGACGAGCTTTGCCACTTCCTTGTTGCTTGTTTTGGGATCCACAAACGTCGGTGCACAGGAGTTGCCAACAACGGGTAGTATCGAGACGAAGTCTGGTAAGCTCGAACTTCAAAATGGGTATCCTAGCGCTGCGACTGTTGAAAAGGTTTTCGACGACATCGACTACCAACGAGCCTGTCAAGCTTACCTATGGGCGCTGCCGCTGATGGCCATGCAGCAATGGCAAAACGAGCACCTTACCAAATTCGAGGCCGGTAAGTGCGACTATGTCGATTACCTGACTTTTCAGGACAAGCTTGGACTCTTGACAGCCAACGCTACGACTCCATACATCATGGCCTTTCCTAATTTGAAGGAGACTGGTCCTCTGGTATTCGAAATTCCAGCGGGCCCGACCGCAGGTGGCTTCACGGACTTCTGGCAACGTCCAATCACCGACTCCGGACAAACGGGACCAGACAAAGGAGCCGGTGGTAAGTACTTGATCCTCGGTCCAGATGACCCGGAGATGAAGCCCGAAGGTTATTACGTGTTCCGCTCGCCTACGGTGAATATTTGGTCAGCCCACCGGGCACTTGATCCGGATGCGGCCAAGGCGCGAGCGCTGATTGATGGATTGAAAATCTATTCTTACAGCCAGAGAGAGAACCCTCCTGCAACGCGACATGTTTCCCCAAACGGTCGCAAGTGGAGCGGCATGCAACCTCGCGGATTGGCTTATTGGGAAGGACTTGCCAAGATCATCCAAGAAGAGCCCGTTCACAAGCGGGATCGCATGATCATGGGGATGCTGCAACCTTTAGGAATCGAAAAGGATAAGCCATTTGCTCCAACGGAAAGACAAAAGAAGATATTGCAAGAGGCCTCTTTAGCTGGAGAGTTGATGGCTCGCACGATCGCCTATGAGAAGCGTTTCGAAGGTGCAACGGTTTGGCCTGGGAAGCATTGGGACATCTCGCTGTTCTTGAAAGAGACCAGCCAAGAAGCCCCACACCATACTCAATTCGACGAGCGATCCTCTTGGTTTTACGAAGCCGTAGGAGTTTCAACAGGCATGATGGGACGGACCGTTGGATTCGGTCAACTCTATCTCGAAGCCGCGAAGGATAGTGAGGGCAATTGGCTCAGCGGCAGTAATACTTATCACCTACGCGTTCCCAAAGACGCACCGGTGGCTCAGTTCTGGTCAGTCACTGTGTATGACAACGAGACTCGTTGTTTTGTCGATACGGGTGTTCAACCAGATCGGTCTTCTCGAAACGACATCGTCAAGAATGCCGACGGCAGTGTAGACCTTTACTTTGGTCCGAGCGCTCCGAGTGGAAAACCGCAGAGCAATTGGATCCAGACTCTCCCCGGTAAAGGTTGGTTTTCATACTTCCGGCTCTACGGTCCGACACAGGCCTACTTCGATCGGTCTTGGGTTTTGCCGGATATCGAACTGGTCAAGTAATCTGCAATCTTACGCATGCATTTGGTAAGCCTCTTGGCTTTCGAATGCGGCCTGAATGTGACGGAAGCTTGGGCGACCAGGGTCGGTTCCTAGAACGACTTCGATGACATCGAATCGACCAGGGGTGTCAAGTAACCCGTGGCGTTTGGCGTAATGCAAAGCGGTTCGACATATCTTCTTCTGCTTGTTCTCGTCGACCGCATCAGCAGGTCCGCCTTGGTTCTCTCGTTGGATACTCCAAGTCTTGACTTCGATATAAACAACTCGGGTCGCTTTCCATGCAGCGATGATATCAATCTCACCGCAGGGGCACGCGTACGAGCGTTCGAGAATAAAGTATCCGCTGCGCCGTAGGTACTCGACTGCTAGGCGCTCACCAAAGCTACCGGTCGTTTCATCCGTGCTCGGAGCAAAGTACCGCATCGATTTGCGAAGATCCCACCATCGCTCCTCGATACCTTGCCACAGACTCCTGGACCCTTTGCGCAAGAACCTTCTTGCGATCCGATAACGATGCATCCAATCCCCAATCGTTTCCATGCGATCCCTCCCAAATGCAAAAGCCCTGTTCGGCCAGTACACGGGCTTGGTTGATCACAAGCCCGCGACGGCACTAAGGACTAATTGTGGGACGGCAGAGTTTTTGTCAACGAATTGGTCAGTTGAATTCAGAAATTCTGACCGCAGTTCAAGGGTTCGCGCGAAAATCACAAGCCTTCTTAGGCTGCCTCAGAATGCAAACCTTCGAATAAGAACTATGGTTGCAAAGCTAGCACACCTGTTGCTGTCGCCAGAGCTTGTACTTTGATTGCACCGGGGTCGTAGGGTGCTCTTTGACGGATACCAGGGGCGCAAGATCCGGGGCGATAGTTACCCGTATTGGGGATTTCTCTCAATGGCGGACGCATGTAGGCAAGGTACGGAGTGAAGAATATCCCGGTGTAAAAGCGTGCGCCGGACAGGATGGGTTGCAATGGAGGGCAACGCTCATGACCATGGTGTTCGAGCATCACGTCTTCATAGTAGGTTGGTTGATGGCAATAAGCCGGTGCGACCCAATGCTTGGTTTTCACCGACCAACCTGGTTCCCTATCTGGGCCAAACGGCAAAGACATTGGCGCGGGCAAACGGCCTTCGGTTGCATCTTCAGGAGTGCTGCCGGTGCCTATGCCTGCAATCGAGGTGTTTGGAGTCTTGAGTGCTTTAACTCGCAAGGGTTCTTTGCTCTTCGGAATGGAAGGCAAATCATCCACTTTCGTTTCGCTTAGGGTTGTATCGACAGGCTCAAGATCAGACAACTCCCGTAGATCAACCCGCAGAGCCTGTCGATACAACCCTACGCGACTCAACAGTGGATGATTTGCCTTCCATTCCGCAGAGCAAAGAACCCTTGCGAGT
>JBJSXX010000312.1:0-2476 GCA_046086605.1 Pirellula sp.
GCGGCCACGGAACTCGGAGCAGCGCTCTCCGAACTCGCCATACCACCCGAGCGTCTTCCGGATGTTGGCCTTCCTCCTGACATGCTCGCTTGGGTTCGCGCCAAGTGGAAAGAGGCCGGCACCGATCCAGCTCCTGTCTTGGCAACGATCAAGGCGATGCAGGATCAGTTGTTTCGAGGTAACTACGGGAAGAATGCAGCCATGGCGGTTGGGAACGGGTTTCCCGCATGGGAGGATATAAGACGCATCGTCGCTCGCGAGCGCGTCGAAGGGGCCGCACGGGAGTTGCTCTTCCGTATGGTCTCCCTGCCCAAAATGCCCGACACATTTGTGGTTTGGGATCGGTTGCGACTCGAAGGTGGTGATGGTCCTCCACTGATATTCGCCGAACATCCTCAACTGCGAGCAGCGATCGAGCAAGCGTCGGGACTCCAGTTCGGTCAGCACCCACAAGGTCGATCCGTGCCCGACTCGGCGCTAGTCACAGCGGCCGGTGCCGAGATCATCATCGACTTGAGGAAACTGCCGGTCGAGTTGCAGCAGGCGCTTACCTTGCCTCGGTTCCTGCGGGCTGACGTGAGCCTTGAGGATGCAAGTCCAGAAACCGCCTCGATTCAAGCATTCCTCATCGCTGCGACAGGAGGTGGTGGCAATCTGGCCGAGCCGGTCGCCCAAGCAACACTGGGCGACCCCATGGCAGCCCAGATCGTGCATCCGCGAGTCGCATCCGAACGGGCTCGACCAGCGGCTGAGTTTCGCGCTCTGTTTCCACCTGCAGTCCTCTTTCAACCGATCATTCCACGAGATGCTCAGGGTAGTGTCTTCCTCTACCGTCGCGAGGACGAACCATTGCGTCGACTATTGCTCGACGATGTCGGCCGCGCTGAGCTTGACCGACTCTGGAGCGAACTAGAGTTTGTCAGCGAGCAGGCGTTAGCGACTCCGATCGCTTACGAAGGACTCGTGCAGTATTACCGCAAACCGAACGACGGAGCGCGGATCATGTTCTTTTACATTCAGGAATTCGAGCAGCAGATCCGGAAAGAAGAACAAGCATTCCTCGCAACCCAAGTTGCTGCGGAACCAAAGCAGCTCGAGGCGCTTCTGGGCTTCGCCGCACAAGCCTGGCGCCGGCCCCTGGAGAAAAGCGAACAAGAAGCGATACTCGATTCCTACCGCCTCGACCGATCCGAAGGCCTCGAGCATGCTCCAGCTTTTCGTGCGGCACTTGCCCGAGTGCTCTCGTCACCTTGGTTCCTCTACCGAGTCGAACAGCCTGCCACAGGTCCACGTTGGCAACCGGTCTCAAGCGAGGAACTCGCAACAAGGCTGAGCTTCCTGCTCTGGGATTCGATTCCCGATGAAGAACTGCGAGCCAAGGCCGCAACGCTCCATGAACCTGATGTGATCGAAGAACAACTCCGCCGCATGTTGAAGGACAAGCGAGTGCGGGGGATCGCCGAGGAGTTCGGTGCCCGCTGGCTTGGCGTACGTGACTTTGTTACCAATCACGGCCGAAACCTCCAGCATTTTCCTGAATTCACTCCCGAGTTGCGAGAGGCTTTGGCTGAGGAACCCGTGAGGTTCTTCGAGGATCTACTGATCAACGATCGCCCGGTTGCCGACGTGATTGCAGCCGATGCCGTGGTCGTCAATGATCTGCTTGCTAAACACTATGGCATCCCTGGTGTGAACGGTCCGCAGTGGCGTCGAATAGAAAATGTTTCGTCCTACTCCCGCGGCGGATTTCTTGGTTTCGGCGCGGTAATCGCCAAACAATCGGCCGCTGCTAGAACCAGCCCGATCAAGCGTGGAGCTTGGTTGGTACAGATGCTCGGCGAGCGGCTGCCGAAAGTTCCTCCCGATGTGCCGCCCTTGCCCGAGACACCGCCCCCCGGACTGACCGTCCGGGAAATCACCGAGCGTCACCGTGAGGATCCAAAATGTGCTAGTTGCCACGTTCGGATTGACCCCTACGGTATGGCGATGGAGCGATTCGATGCGATCGGTCGGCTACGGCCCGAGAGTGAATTGAAACCAGGGGATACGAAAGGAATTCTGCGCGATGGCACCGAGATCGACGATTTCGTTGGTCTGAGAAACTACTTCGCCGGACCACGACGAGAGGACGTTCTGCATCTGCTCGCTCGTAAACTTACCGGCTACGCACTTGGGCGGGCAGTGATGACGTCGGATCGCAAGCTCATCGACGATGTGACCAAGAGCATGATCAGCGGTGGCCGTTGGTCTGACGCCCTGCTCGTTGTTGTCCGCAGCGAACAATTTCGATCGATTCGCTCGACAAATGCTCTTGCAACTTCGCCACCCTAAACGGACAAATTACGATCAAACGGTACGACCGACCCGTCCCTGAAAGGTTTTTTATCATGTTCAATACATCCGCTTTGTCCATCTCGCGACGCACTATCCTTCGCGGGGTCGGTGTCTCGATGGCCCTGCCGTGGCTCGAATCGCT
>JBJSXX010000313.1:0-6578 GCA_046086605.1 Pirellula sp.
ATCGAAGCTTGTCGTTTACAACCGGTCGCTCTCAGAAGTCGCTCGCCATCCATTATTCATCGGTCAAACAGGCCAGCGAAGAATCGCAAACGAGCATCAACTGCCACATGACCATGAAGCCCAAATGCAAACTCTTCGCGAGCGATATGCAACGTTAGGTGAAATCGCAGTCGAGTTCTTCGAAGGTCTATTAGCCAAGACACGCTACTCCAAGCATCACCCACAGAAGGTGTTGACGTTAACCGTTGGATTCCACCGAAACTGGTTTTTGGGTCATTGGAACCCCGCCGTTCTTGGGAGCCGATCGAACCACAGCAAGCCCTGCTACGGTCAACACCATAAGCAATAGGACGTACTCAACCGGTCCTGGACCTGTCTCGCTTTTGAATATTCTGTCTAACATCTTCGTTAATCCACTGCAAATCGATTGATATTTCGCGCTACATCCCTCCGGCGGATCCACAGATCCAATCGTCGTGCGCACCCTCAAAACCTTCCTTGTTTTGGTAGTTATCGACTATCTGGAATTGCCCCCCCACCTTTATTTACCCCTTCCCCCTAATGCATTCGGTCAGCAAAATCCGACCCACCCGGCCTGAGTTGTTGACGGCCTAAATCGATTCGTGAACAATGATTCTCCAGTTCGGGATATAAATCACTTCCACCACAGCCCAGCATAAACAAAGTTAATCGAGCGGCCTATGAACGACCTCAAAACCCAAGACCCAGCGATATGGCAAGCGATCCAAGCGGAGGCCAAGCGGCAGAAGGAGGGTCTTGAGATGATCGCTAGCGAAAACTACACAAGTTTTCCTGTGATGCAGGCCGTCGGCAGCGTGCTTACGAACAAATATGCTGAAGGGTATCCTGGCAAGCGTTACTACGGCGGTTGCGAGCATGTCGATGTCGTCGAAACCATCGCAATCGAACGAGCCAAACAACTCTTCGGTGCTGAGCATGCCAACGTCCAACCCCACTCGGGTTCCCAAGCCAATACTGCCGTTTATCTCTCACAGTTGCAACCGGGTGATGTCGTCCTTGGACTGGATCTTGCCCAAGGTGGCCACCTGACCCACGGCATGTCATTGAACATCAGCGGTAAACTTTACAAGTTCTACTCCTATGGTGTGGATCCGGAGCATCATCGGATCAACTTTGACCAAGTCGCTTCGCTTGCCAATGAGCATAAGCCTAAGTTGATTATTGCAGGAGCAAGCGCATATCCTCGAGAGATCCCACACGCCAAGTTTGCTGACATCGCGAAGGATGTCGGTGCGAAACTCATGGTCGACATGGCACATTATGCTGGATTGGTTGCCGCCGGAATCCACAATTCTCCGGTTTCGTGTGCTGACTTTGTAACCACGACAACTCACAAAACACTTCGTGGACCACGCAGCGGATTGATCTTGTGCAAAGCCGAGTATGCCAAAGCGATCAACAGTGCCGTTTTTCCGGGAACCCAAGGCGGCCCACTGATGCATGTTGTTGCTGGCAAGGCGGTGTGCTTTGGAGAAGCACTCGAGCCATCCTTCAAAGAATACGGTCGACGGGTCGTCGCCAATAGCCAAGCGTTGGCCGATGCGCTGCTATCGCACGGATTGCGTTTGATCAGCGGAGGTACCGACAACCATCTTGTACTGGTCGACGTGACCGTTGCAGGCATCGGAGGCAAAATCGCGGAAAAAACCCTCGATCGCTGTGGCATAACAGTCAACATGAACATGATCCCTTTCGATACCCGTAAGCCGATGGATCCTAGCGGAATTCGAATCGGCAGCCCCGCGCTGACCACACGTGGTATGGGTGTCGAAGAGTTCAAGCAAATCGGACACTGGATTGCCGCTGCTTTACGATCCCACGATAACCAAGACGCATTGGCTCGGATTCATGCGGATGTCCAAGCGTTGGCAAATTCGTTCCCCGTCCCTGCAGATCGTTGTGAAACGGGTGCCGAATCGAACTCCCGCTATTCCTAGGTTTCCATACCAAAAATCAATGAACAATACTCCAACTCCTCGCATCCTGATCGCCGACGATAACTCCGCCAACCGCGAGTTACTCGAAGCCCTTTTAGCCAACATCGAATGCGATACAGAAATCGCTGTTGATGGCCAAGACACACTCGACAAGGTCAAAAGCTTCAAACCCGACCTGATTTTGCTCGATGTGATGATGCCTAAGAAAAACGGATTTGAGGTTTGCCGAACCGTCAAAGGCGATCCGACAACATCGCGAATCATGGTCTTGATGGTCACGGCATTGAGCGAACTCGGCGACGTCGAACGAGCAGTCGAAGCCGGTACGGACGATTTCCTATCAAAACCGGTCAACTCTCTTGAATTCCAGAAACGGGTCAAGAACATGCTCAAACTCAAGGGAACCGTAGACGAACTCGAACGCTTGAGAGCATACATTCGGGAGATGGAAGAACGAACTTAGGATGCACACGCTGGCTGACCCAAGAAACGCGCTGAAATTGCTCAAACGCCTCGAACGCCAGGTCCAAATCGTACACGGACAAACCCAAATCGCAGGCCAAGACTACCCTTGGGCAAGGGTGCTCGATCCCGACCAATTGCTCGAGCAAACACTCAGTAACGATCGGCCCGAGTCGGCAGCACTCGATCCATTCTGGGCCGCCAATTGGCGAGCCGCCCAAGGTCTCGATCGATACCTAGATACGCTCGGTATTACCGCCGAAACTCGGATCCTCGAACTCGGCGGAGGATCCGGCAGGGCTGGCATTTCCGCCGCGCTGCGAGGAGCACAGGTTTGCATTACCGATGCATCAAGCATGGCCCTTATCATGTGTCGATACAACGCGAGGTTTCTCGCAAATCGAATTCAAGTACGCAAACTCGATTGGTCTGACATCCAAGGCTTCGAGCATCGCTTCCCCATCGTCATCGGCTCGGATATCGTCTACAACCCATCGCTTTATCCTATTTTGGAACCTTGCATGCGGCAGGTCATCGAGCACAAGGGTGTCGTGTTGCTGAGCGAACCACAGCGGCATACCGGCGATCGATTCGAGAGCTGGATTCGAAAAGCAGGTTGGCGCTGCGACTCTCAACTGATCGATCTTGAGGATGGCCAACGAGAAATCCGTATCTTTCAATGCCGATTGAATCCCGATGCATCATGAAGCCCATTCGCTCCAATCAATACCATTTCGTTTGCACCGTATCGATCGGGATGCTTGCAATGATCGCGATCGGGTGCGAATCGAAGTCCAAAAAACAATCAGGCAACAGCTCCCAAACGCCAACGACTCCTACTCAAAAAAATGAGGAACCGGGCAAAAAAACCACTTCGCTTCGCGCCTTGAAATTGCTCGAAGCCGGTCGTTTCGATGAAGCCTGGGAGGAATGCCAAAAGGTACTCTTAGCAACTCCAAACGACGCTCGAGCGATCTATGTCTCGGCGCAAGTTCTTTCGCAACGAGGTAAACTCGAACAGGCACTGGCAATGATCGATCGAATCGATCTCGCCGAGCCTGAATACGGCATCGTCGCACATCGTCAAGCGCTGGCATGGTGCCAAGACCGTTTTATGCTCCAAGCAGCAGAGAAGCGAGCACAAGCAATCCTTCAGCGCAAACCGGATGATTACGAAACAATCAAATTGCTTGCAGCCCTTTTGGATCTCCAAGGACGCCGGTTTGAATCCTCGGTCTTGCTTCAAAAACTCCTGAGCCTCGGAGCAACCGACCTGACGACCATGGTCTTTGCGCTCGATACGGTCAAACCGATCGAAAGCGACGAAATCGCACAAAAGCAATTCGAACAAAACCCGAAAGAGCTTCGACTCAAAGGCTCGATCGCCTTCGGAGCGCTCTACGAGAAGAAACCCGATCAAGCCGAAGTGGTCTTTCGAGAGATCATTCAATCTGGCCAAGCTGCGCCTGCCTATTGGATCGGACTTGGGCTCTCTTTGATCGAACAGGAAAAATGGGATCAACTTGGCGATTGGCACAAGCAAGCTCCTCGGGATTCGATGGAAGGATTTCCCGATTACTGGCGAGCGATGGGACTTTGGTGCCAACATCTAAGTAAGCACAACGAAGCCGCCAAGTGCTTTACTCGCAGTCTCGAACTCGATCCGATGAACCCCTTGGCTGCAGGCAATTTGGCCCAATCGCTGGCCATCCTCGGAGACAATGCCGGCGCAGAACGAGCCGAGGCGATCTTTCAGGAAACCCAACTTGCCAATCGCAATCTAAACTACTGCCGCGACGGAAATCGTCGTTCTGAATGGATTTTGCAAATCGCAAGTACGCTCGAAAGCCGTGGACGGGTTCTTGAATCGATCCTTTGGCGGGAACTTGACCAGCGAACCAACAATCCAACCGGCACGCTCATCAAGGATCTCGAGCAACAACGCAAAGGCTTATCGAAGGCCAATCCACAGACACTCGTCACTGGCCTAAACAAACCATCAACAGGCTACCCTGAAATCGATTGGAACGCGATCGCCGAATCCAAGACTTCTGGCATGCCAACGCAGCGCATCCCAACGCAAGGGCTCGGAGTCGTTCAAGCGAAACTCGCTTGGTCGGATATCGCCAAAGAACTTCAAGCCGATGTGGTGTATCGCAATGGAGACGACCCCGACGTTTCTGGTATGCAGACCTACCAAAGCAATGGCGCAGGTGCAGGCGTGATCGACTATGACCTCGACGGATGGCCGGATCTATTTGTACTGCAAGGTGGCGGCGATCCCAGGCAACCAGCTTCCAACGACCCAAATGTACTCCTGCGAAATATCGCAGGAAAGGTATTCGGAAATGTCGCTTCGCAGGCCCGAGTCAACGATCGGGCTTATGGACAAGGTGTTGCGGTCGGGGATTGGGATCAAGACGGATTTGCCGATATGTTCGTGCTGAACTTTGGTGAAAACCGACTTCTTAGAAACCAAGGAGATGGTACCTTTGAAGTGATCCCAGTGGCTTCTATGCGGCGCGACATCGCCAACAACCCAGTCTGGAGTGTTAGCGGTGCAATCGCTGATATCAACGGAGACCACCTGCCGGATCTGGTCGAAATCAATTACGCATCAGGCATCGATGTGATCACCCATTTGTGTATTTCGCGTGAGAACATCCCTCAAGTCTGCCGACCTACCGAATTTCCGGCGTCCGAGGACTATATCTATTTGAGCGATGGACAAGGTGGCTTCACACTCGCCAACCAAGCATGGAATTTGCAGATGCAAGACGGACGAGGCCTAGGAGTGATCGTTGGCAATCTAGATCTCAAGCAAGGTAACGACATCTACATTGCCAACGACATGTCTGCCAACAATCTCTACTTGAGTACTCAAGACCCTTCAAAGCAAGGACGTTATTTACTGGCAGACGAAGCGGTACGAAGGGGGTGTGCGGTCGACACTTCCGGGAAACCCCAAGCGAGCATGGGAGTGGCCTGTTCGGATTTTGATCGCAATGGCATGCTCGATCTGCTTATGACGAACTTCATCGATGAATACAACGCGCTATACCTACAAAACGAGTCCAATTTTTTTGTCGATGCCTCGCGTCGTTATCGACTGATCGATCCGAAAAAGAAGACTCTTGGTTTTGGGACTCAGGGCTTGGATATCGACTGCGACGGTTGGCAGGATTTGCTCGTTGTCAATGGACACGTCGATGACTTCCGCGCGAAAGGTCAACCTTACACGATGAGGCCGCAAGTCTTTTTGCAACTTGAAGATAGCTTTGCTGAGCAACCGAACGAATCTCTCGGTGATTTTTTCAACAAAGAGTACCTCTCACGCAGTCTGGGGCTTTGGGACTTCAACCGAGATGGGTTAGTCGACAGCTATATCACCCACTTGGATCATCCACTTTCGGTTCTTAAGAACGAGACCAAGACCAATGGAGCTTGGATTGCCATCGAGCTTGTAGGTACCGAGTCCGAGCGAGATGCGATCGGGGCGATGGTCAGAGTCACCGCAGGAGAGCAACGCTGGGTTCATCAGAGATTGGCGGGTCATGGATTCGAGTGCGCCAACGAAGGGTTCGTCCATTTGGGGCTAGGCACACTCGAAAAGATCGACTCGCTTGAAATTACGTGGCCAAGTGGAAAAACCAGCAAGTGGCGGGATCTGCGAGTCAACCTTCGATACAGAGCCATAGAAGCCCAGTCCGACCTCGATGAGGTCAGACTTTTAAACGCCCCGCACTAATGGGCAATTTCGTTTACCCCGCAGCCAACGGCGTTGAATTTGACTGGTCACGTCGAAAACTACGGTGAGGCCCGATCGAAGGGTTTCTCGCCCGTGCGGTCGCGAGGGGGGGTGGACGGCATTGACTGGCGGACGGCAGAGCGGAGTCTGCCTGCGACCTTCAACAGAGTCAATCTTGCCAACACCATTTGCCTGAGTGTAGATGTACCCCCTCAACCCCCGTCGATTCTCCCCCAGCCAAAGCCCTGGGGGCGAAGGGGAGCCAAGAAGATGTGTGAAGTTGGAAGTGAGAAGCGTGAGGTAAGGAACCCAATCTTCATCGATCTGCGCCAGCAGCTCGCATACGACCTAGCGAATCTTTCCATCATCGATAAACTCCAGCGCACTTA
>JBJSXX010000314.1:0-32414 GCA_046086605.1 Pirellula sp.
ACAGGTGCCTGGCACCTGGCGAAGCAGGGCCTGTCCCCAACTCGAATCGTTTTGCTAGCAAATCCCGGCGGCTAGAGCACGGGTGCCTGGCACCTAGCGAAGCAGGGTCTGTCCCCAACGCGAATCGTTTTGCTAGCAAATCCCAGCGGCTAGAGTACGGGTGCCTGGCACCCGGCGAAGCAGGGTCTGTCCCCTCCGCGAATCGTTTTGCTAGCAAATTCCTGCGGCTAGAGCACGGGTGCCTGGCACCTGACGAAGCAGGGTCTGTCCCCAGATTTTTTGTTTTTATGCTAGCGTTGCTGGTGACTTTTTTTTCCGACTCGGCTCGGGCTGCAGATCCCAGCGTCATCGTCAACTCTCACCAACCCTTCAAATTCGAACTCGATATCCAACCAATCCTCACCGCCCGAGGTTGCAACTCCGGACCATGCCACGGCAAATCCCGCGGCCAAAATGGATTCGCCCTGTCCCTCCTTGGCTTCGACTCCGATATGGACTTCCGCTCCATCGTGACCGATGCCCGAGGCCGCCGTGTCCAACCCGCCTCACCTGCCGATAGCCTCCTGCTCCAAAAAGCCACCGCCCAACTCCCCCACGGTGGCGGCAAAAAACTCGAACCCGATTCGCCCGACTACCAAACCCTCTTCCAATGGATCCAATCAGGCTTCCCCCGCACCTCCGAATCTGACCCGGTACTGACCCGCGTCTCGATCCTCCCCGAACCCAAACCACTGGCCCCCGGCGAAGAACTGAACCTTAAAGTCTCCGCAACCTACAGCGACGGCTCTGTACGCGATGTGACCTCCACAAGCGCCTATCAATCGAATGAACCCGCCGTACTAGCTGTCAAACCCAACGGCCTAGTCAAAGCCGGCTCGCTTCCAGGCGAAGCAACCATCATGGCCCGCTACATGGGAAACATCGCCACTTGGTCTTCGGCCATCCCTAGACCCGATCCAGTCGATCCTAAACTCTACGCCGAACTCCCCCGCAAAAATTTCATCGACGATCTTGTCTACCAACGTCTTGCCCAGTTGAACATCGTGCCGAGCAAACCCGCCTCGGACCCCCAATTCCTTCGACGCGTTTTTATCGATGTCATCGGTCGACAACCCACCAGCGATGAGGCTCGAAGCTTCCTCCAAGATACCAATCCCAATAAGCGTAACGCTTTGATCGATTCGCTACTCGAACGCCCCGAATATGCTGACAACTGGGCTAACAAATGGGCTGACCTGCTGCGGCCTAACCCCTACCGCGTTGGCATCAAAGCCGTCTTGAGCCTAGACACATGGATCCGCGATGCCTTCCGACAAAACATCCCCTACGATCAATTCGTTCGAGGAATACTCACGGCCCGGGGTAGCAACTGGAAAAACGGTGCTGTTACGATCTTCCGTGACCGCCGTGAACCAGACGAAATCGTCACCATGGTCAGCCAACTCTTTCTCGGTATCAGACTCGATTGCGCTAAGTGCCATCAGCATCCCTTCGAAGTCTACGGACAACATGACTTCTATTCTCTCGCCGCCTTCTTCTCTCGCGTCGGCTTCAAAGGCACTGGCCTTTCTCCCCCTATCTCCGGTGGCGAAGAAGCCGTCTTGGTCAAATCCAGCGGTGAAGTTAGACACCCTCTGACCGGCAAACCACTGAACCCCAAAACACTACGAGGCTCTGAAGTCACTATCTCCGAAGGGGACGACCCCCGAGAAAAACTCATGGATTGGATGGTAAGCGATTCTAACCCAACCTTCGCTCAAGTCGCCGTGAACCGTATCTGGGCCGAACTTTTTGGTGTCGGTATCGTCGACCCAGTCGACGATCTGCGAGCCACGAACCCACCAAGCAACCCTCAATTGCTTGATCAACTCGCCACGCATTTTCGCACGATCGGTTTCAACCAAAAAGAACTCCTTCGTACCATCATGCAATCGCACGTTTACTCGCTCTCATCGGAACCCAACGAAACCAATCGCGGTGACCATCGCAATTTCTCTCGTCACTATCGCCAACGCTTGCGCGCCGAAGTCCTCGCGGATGCCATTTGTGATATCACCGAGTCGAATCAGTCTTACGCAGGAACCCCAAGCGGCACCCGGGCCATGCAACTCTGGACCGTCCGAACCGAATCCGAACTGCTCGATGCCTTTGGCCGCCCCGATCCGAATCAAGATCCTCCCTGCGAACGCATCCCCGAATCGACCGTTGTCCAAGCCCTTCATCTGATGAATGCCCCAGCAATCGCCTCAAAAATCACCGACGAAAACGGACGTGCCAAGCGGTTAGCAGGCTCCGAAATGAACCCCAACCAGATCGTCGAAGATCTTTATTTGGCAACCTTTTCCCGTTTTCCTGATCCGAACGAAGTTTCCGATCTAGTCAGCGAATTCGGAAAACCCAACAATGATCGACGAAAATTGGTCGAAGATATCCTCTGGTCGATGCTTAACTCTCCCGAATTTACCCACAAGGATTGAACCATGCTCCGACGTAATTGGCTTCAATTGGGAGTCGCTGGTCTAGCCGGCGGCAGTTTTACAAACCTGCTCGAATTGCGCGAGGCTTGCGCGGCAAGCATGCCCGCCGGGAGAAAACCCGCTAGCTGCATCTTGATTTGGATGGACGGCGGCCCGACTCACTTCGAAACGTTTGATCCAAAGCCCGAAGCGCCTGTCGAGATCCGCGGTGAGTTTCAGCCCATCAACACCAACGTATCAGGCATCCAAATCTGCGAGCATCTCCCCAAACTCGCTAGCATGGCCGATAAGTACGCGATCGTCCGCTCGGTTTGTCACAACCAAGGCAACCACGGAGCAGGTAACCACTACATGATGACCGGGGCACCCCCAAGAATTCCGGTCGGTTGCGGTGCGTTTGTTTCTTTTCACCCAAGCCTCGGGTCAGTGGCAGCCAAAGAACGCCCCGCTCCTCACGGACTTCCTCCATACTTCTCGATGCCCAGCATGTCCCGCTCGGGCGGTCCGAACTTCTTAGGTGCCAAGTACGCCCCATTCGTTGTCGGTGGAGACCCCAACAACAAACACTTCCGAGTTCGAGACGTGGAACTCCCAAGCGGCATCAATGACGAGCGATTCCAATCCCGACGAGATCTTCGTCACTTGGTCGACCGCCTGCCACGTTTTTCTGATCCATCAACCGCAGATCCAGTCGTAGCCGTCGACGAATTCTTTCAGCAAGGAGTCGAGTTGATCACAACTCCCGAAGCCCAGAAAGCTTTCGACATCCATGCCGAGTCCGATGCCACTCGGGATGCTTATGGACGCAATAGCTTCGGACAACGTGCTCTGCTTGCACGACGTCTCGTCGAAGCCGGAGTTCCCTTTGTGACTCTCTACGATGGAGGTTGGGATCATCACTCGGATCTCTTCGGTGCCCTCAAGACCCGCCTCCCTTCTTGGGATCAAACCGTCGCCGCATTGATCAGCGACTTGGATCAACGCGGACTGCTCGAAACCACGATGGTCATCGCCCTGGGTGAGTTCGGTCGTACTCCGAAAATCAGCACGCTTCCTGGCCAAAGCAAAGCCGGCCGCGATCACTGGGCAAACGCCATGTCGATCTTGTTCGCCGGTGGTGGAACACCAGGTGGCCAAGTCATCGGAGCAACCGATCGCCAAGGTCACTCGGCATGCGAACGTATCTTGGCCCCTGAGAACTTTGTCTCGACAGTCTATCTGAAGATGGGTATCGATCCAGACAAAGTCTATTACACCCCCTCAGGTCGACCGACGCACCTAGTAAGCGATCCAACCCCCATCAAAGAACTCATGTAGTCGATGATCAATTACCAACTCCCGGCGAAGATCGGTGTTGGTCCATGGATCGGATTTGCACTTCCTTTATCGCTTGTCATCGCATCGCTCTGGGCATCTCTTGCCCACGGGCAGAACTTAGATTCCGCTAGGCTTCTGCCTGTCGGTGGCCAACGAGGTTCGAGCGTAACGATCGAACTGCCAGGCAAATTCGATAAATGGCCAATTTCGTTTTGGGCTCAACCGAATCAAGTCCAATGGTCCGCTAGCGAAACCCCAGGGAAGATTGTTGCGAATATTCCAGCAGATGCGACACTCGGTCTGCATTGGGTTCGATTGCATAGCCCTGAGAGTGTTTCGCCTCTGATGCGTTTTCTCGTCAGTGAATATCCAAACGTCCTGGAAGTCGAACCGAATGATGCTTTTGCCAAACCTCAGGTGATCGAAACTCTGCCAGCACAGATCCATGGCGTGTTACAGAAATCAGGGGATGTCGATCACTACCAAACACGACTGAGCAAAGGCCAACGTCTGGTGGCAAGTGTCGAGGCACATCGCGTACTAAAGTCTCCGATGGACGCTTGTTTAGAAATTGTCGATCAGCGAGGAAACATCTTAGCTCAGAACCTCGATGCACTTGGGCTCGATCCAAGATTGGTTTTTATCGCTCCTGCAGACGGACTTTTCTCAGTTCGTATCTATGCGTTCCCGGAAGCTCCTGACAGTACCATCGGTTACGCAGGTGGCGAAAAGTACTTGTATCGCTTGCAGTCTCTGGTGGGCGATGTAGACGACTTGGCCACCGGTTTCCAAACCGATGCTCTTGCCATCAACGAACCGAGTCAGCGGGAAATGCCTACGGTGGTTAGTCTGGTAGAAAACCAAAACCGTTATGCATTTTATGGGGCATTAGAAACACCGAAGGACGAAGACGTTTTACAGATCGAGACCAAGGATGCGGGTTTTTGGAAGATAACAGCATTTGCCGAGTCGCTAGGTTCGCCACTCGATGCGGTCATCGAGGTCATTGGTGCGGATAACAAATCGCAGGCCAAGCAGGGCGACTCAGGAGAGATCAAAGATCCTGTGTTAGCGAGTCAGATGAAAGCACCCGGTGTGTATCGAATCGCTATCCGGGATTTGCATGGTCGCTTTGGTGCAGTATTTCGATACCGATTGGAGTTGGAAAATGAGTTTCCTGTCGTTCTTGGTTCCGTTGCAAACGATGTGATTCAGGGTAAAGCGGATAAGCCTACAGAGATTGAAGTAACGCTTGAACGCACCCATGGATGCTCTCAGGAAGCCACCGTTGCGATCAAAGGACTCGGTCCAGAGTACACTTGCGAACCGGTGGTTTCCAAGATGAAAGAAGAGAGTGAGAAGAAGGTTGTTTTGAAAGTTGCAGCCGTACCCAAAGCAGATGGGAGTCCACAGGTGGGTTGGTCGGGCCCCATTTCGATCGAGATACAAACGCAAGGTCAAGCTGCTTCGAAGCAGGTAAATGCGACGAATACCAAAGAGCCCCAATTGTGGCTGAAAATCGCTCCTTATTTTCCAGCAAACCGATGGATGTTTGAACTTCGGCGATGCCGATCGTAGTTCCAAGCGATTCGGGGTAACTTGCGGACTGACGGGCCGAATAGCTACAATGGGTCGCTTCGAGTACGAGTACCGCGATGCTGAGTACGAGTACGAAAAGAGTTACGAACAAATCATTGGATCGAAGTGCTCGCACACACGGTCAATGCTAGAACTCGAAGGAATCTATCGAGATGCTACAAGAATGTTTCCGTCGTCGGTACCCTGCTTGCGATTTCAGAAGGCTCCTAAACGCTTTCGTTCTTCTGCTGAGTCTCTATTCAGTAGCCATCGCGCAGGAGGACTGGGCACAGCGAGATTTTTGGCAGACGACCGATGGCAAAAAGGTCTCCGATGGATGGGAGTTTAAAGACGGCCAAGTTGCACTCGTCAAGCCTGGCCAAGGTGGCAATATCGTCACCGCGCCACTCCCCTCGCACTTCGAACTCTCCTTTAGTTGGAAAATACAAAAAGGGGTCAACGGTGGACTGAAGTACCGTGTGAGGCGTTTTGGAACGACGATTTTCGACAGCAACTACCTTGGTCTGGAATACCAAATTTTGGATAATCCCTCGGATAGCACTTCCAATACTTCGACCGCATCGATCTACGATTTGGTAGGACCCAAGAAAGAAAAGACCCTCAATCCTCCAGGCCAGTGGAATCAGGCCAAGATTGTTGCTTTGGGAGATCGTATCGAGCATTACCTAAATGGGGACTTGGTTACCACTGGAACGACATCAGGAGCCGCTTGGGATACGCTTATAGCGTTTAGCAAATTTTACGGTGCACGCGATTTTGGGCGCGCTAGTGATCAAGATCGATTCATGTTGACCGACCACGGAGGAGTGACGATCTACAAGGATTTTGTGTTTAAGCCGTTACCTACTCCCGACCCGAAACCCATCGACAACGAAGGGCCTTTTTTGGCCAATGCCACTCGAAACAGTTGGGCCGACCAAAGCAGCGTAGTGCTCTGGACTCGTACAACGCGTAGGCCAGAGATCCTTCTCGATGGCAAGCCATTTAGCAGCATCTCCAACCAGCAAGCCAGTGAACTCGCGAAGCTTAAGGATCCAGAGAGACTCGAACAATTGCAACTTCCAAGCGGTGCGAGCTTGGATCAAATGCTCGGAGCTTGTCCGGGTAAGGCCGGGCGAGTGAGACTGTCTTATTTCCAGGAGGAGCATCGCAAGGATGTTAAGTCCTTGGATTGGATCACAACCCAAGCCGCAAATGACTTCACCGCGCAGTGGAAACTGGAGGGGCTCAACCCGGGAGTGAATTACATCACGATCATCGAAGCACAAAGTCTCGATGGTTCCCCGACGGCGGCGATTCGAGGTTCGTTCAAAACAGCACCTGCCGAGAGCGAAAGACGCGCGCTGAAGTTTTGTATTACGACTTGCCACGACTTCATTCGTCGCGATGACGGTCCAAGCGGTCACAAGATCTATCCAGCGATGAAGGCGATCGCACCAGACTTCATCGTCCATGCCGGGGACATCGAGTACTATGACAAACCTGATCCATGGGCAATGACCGTGCCATTGATGCGGTTCAAATGGGGTAGGATCTTCGGATTGCCGAGCAATCGCGATTTCTACAACCATACCACATCGTATTTCATGAAAGATGATCACGACACCCTGTCGAATGATTGTTGGCCGGGCAAGACCTATGGTGCAGTGACCTTTGAGGAAGGCAAGAGACTCTTTAACCAAGAGCAGTTTCCAAGTCGACCCGAACGTTATCAAACGGTGCATTGGGGAAAAGACCTTCAGTTGTGGATCCTCGAAGGTCGCGATTATCGAAGCCCCAACACGATGGCTGATGGTCCAGATAAAACCATCTTAGGCGCAGCGCAAAAAGCTTGGCTCTCCCAATCGCTCCAGGAGTCGAAGGCCACTTTTAAGATCATTTGCACTCCTACACCGATTGTCGGTCCAGACCGCGATAATAAGAAAGACAATCATTCCAATACGGTCTTTGAACATGAAGGGAACGAACTGCGTCAGATGTTCGCTCAAGTTCCCGGTGTGATACTTTGCTGTGGGGATCGCCATTGGCAGTATGCATCGGTCGACCAGGAGACGAGCCTCTGGGAGTTTGGGTGTGGCCCGGGGAGCGAGAATCACGAGCTAGGCTGGACACCCGGAGACAGGCGACCTGAGCATCGCTTTCTTCGCGTTCAAGGTGGCTTTCTCTCGGGCGAGTTGACTTATGATGCAACTGGATCGCTTCCTAGCCTCACGATTCGCCATCACGAAGTTACAGGCAAGCAGGTCAGTGAGTTTGCTTTTTCTGAGGCTTTCAAGACGCGATGAAGCTCGCCTCGGCTTTTCATCGGGTTCAAAAGTTTGTTGTGCCTCGCCGATAGACGCAGTCACATTCCGTGTGCTGTCTGCTGAATTTAATCGAGTGCACATCCTACGCTGGCGGACGGCACAGCGGAGTGTGCCTGCTACCATGTGCTTTGGCGTAGGACGGGGCTCTGACCCGTCTGTTCAACTGCTTTCGAGTTTTGAGGTAGAATGAACAGAGCGGGGTTTGTGGTAAAGAAGGATCAAGTGGGAGCAACTCTATGAAATGGCAAGATTGCATATCGGTGGACCCGATGGTGTGTCACGGAAAAGCTTGTGTGAAGGGAACTCGCATAATGGTTTCAGTTGTTTTGGATAATCTCGCATCGGGTCTTAGTCGATCGGATATTCTTCGCAGTTACCCATCATTAAAAAACGAAGATATCGATGGTTGCATTTCCTACGCTGCTGAGCTTGCACGTGAACGATTTGTGTCTCTTGCGCCCCGATGTTCTTGCTTTGCTGGGTAGGCTCCTCCCTTTGCTAGGTGGAGGAGAGCAACTTTCTGGAAACTTATGGATAGTGCAGGAGAATGGGATTCGTATCAGAGAAGGAAGTGATAGCTAACGATAGATGTTTCCATGATGCTGTTACTTTCTCGATGCTTAATACCTAAAGGACACTTTGCTTAGAGTCCACGCCCTATACAAGACGCGTTTTCGGATCGCGCGACGTCAACTCGCGGGTCACCAACGAGCTTGCCAATAACTAAATTGCTGCTGGTTAACAACTTTGCTCCAATCGACAGATCGACAACGGGAACGGCAAGAGAGATGAATCGAAGGGTAAAAACAGAGTTGTTGATGCCCCGTTGGGGCAAGTCACTCCTGCCGTAATGGGTCTCGCGACCGCAGCAGTTCGAACAGCCATCGAGTACGAGTACGAAGAAATCCGATGCGATCCACGGCTTTTCACCCACAATAATTCCTGAAGAACCAATTCCTGAATGACCACTTTGGGGGACAATCAACTCAGCTTCGTAGTATGATAGAGGTGTCCTGTTTCAACGCTCCTTTGTGGTTCTGGAGGCTATCATCTTGTCGCGTCATTGGTTGATTGGTTGTCTATCGGCCGTCTTTGGTCTCCTTGGAACATCGATGTGCTTGGCACAAAGCACTGGTGCGACCAGCGGGGCGGCTTCGGCTACACCACTGCTGAGTGTATCTGCTCAGGAATCCGTCTCTCTGCAACCGGTCGCTGTGCAGTTGCGTGTCCCGTTTCGGGTCGAAGGCCGCGAGGGAGAGGAAGCGATATCAGCCCTTCGTGAACATCGCAAAACGGTCGAGAAACTTTTAGGCGAACTCGGTCGCACCGATGGAACCTATCGTTGGACGATGCCCATCCTTTCCAACACAGTGCCTTTCGTCGAGAATCCCGAGTCGGCTCGTCAGTGGATGCGCCGTCAGGCTGCACAGATGCAGGTGAACAATCCGCAAATGCGAGGTCGCTTGCGTGAAATGCTTTTGCAAGAGGAAGAAGAACTCGATGGAGATTCAGAGCCCTTGCCGTTCATTCATGCTGCAACCAATCGGCTCGTGGCCGAATGGCCTATCACCGAAGAGACGCTCGATGGGAGCATCGAATTTGGAGCCAAGCTTCGTCGGTTGGCGCAGTCGAAGGACTTTCGAGGTACGAAGTTACGAGTGCAACTCTCAGAGGAAGAACTCGAGCAGATTATGCCCTTGATGGGCGCGAGTGCTTATGTCTCCTCCTCGATGCCTGCGGGGGGTGTCGAATCTCAAGTTCTCTACGTCGGTGTCTTGAGCGAGACTCAGGAAGCAGCTGCCTTGAAGAAGTGCTTCGAGAAGGCCAAGGGACAAGCTCAACGCTTGGCCGAGGCTGCTGGCAAGCAACTCGGAGAGGTCCGAATGATCAGTTCAAGCATCCAACCTATGGCAGCCAATGCCACCAACACCGGCCCTACCTATGTCAACGGGATGTTGGTAACGACACCTTTTGCAGTCCAAGACGCGCAAGAGAAAACGGAACGACGGGTTCTACAGGCAAACCCCAATGACCTCGTCTTATCCGTCACCATTCAGGTAGGCTTCGAAATCCGATAAATCAATCGTCCGATAAACCAAGTCGTAAAGACGATGCAGGCGATGAATGCAATGCTCCCCATCAGATGTTCCGGGGTCGTCAGGTAATGGAGCGGATGGCTCGCGTCGACAGGCCCGTGACCGGCGTGTGCCAAGGGCGCGGGAATTAGCCTAGTGAGCATTTGCAGAGTGCCGTTCATGTTTTTAGTCCGTCTGAATCGAGCCTTGAATCTCTCTTTTTGAGGCGATTATCGTACAATCAATGGCGAAGTGATTGAACCCCGGAACCGATGAAAACTGAGAATCCTTGCGATGCAGCCCAATTCGAGTGAAGAAACCGTGCCGCTGGCCGTGCCGATTTCAAAGAAAAAAGCTCGCGTTTCCTGGCTCTGGCTCGCAACAGCCCTATGTGGCATCCTGAGCCTCGTACTCTTCGCACGAGCTTATCAAAACGAAGGGGAGCTTATTCATATCGAGTTTGAAGAAGGGCATGGATTGCAACCTGGCGAATCCCTCAGGTACCGAGGGATCGATGTTGGCCGCGTCGAAAAAATCGCTTTAGCGGTACCGACCACAGAATCCTCTTTAGCCAGGGACACTACGCCCGGGATCTTGGTCTCCGTGCGTTTGAATCCGAGCGCTCGGCGCGTCGTGACTGATGGAACCAAATTTTGGATCGTACGACCAGTGGTTAGTTTTGACTCGATCCGTGGCCTCGATACGATCGTCGGTCCAAAGTACATCGCCATGGAGCCAGGTCCTAGCGACAAATCCAGCGTGAAGCGTTTTGGAGGCTTGGAGTCAGCTCCTCCGATTCGACCCAAGGAGGGATCGGTCGAGATCATTCTCGATTCACCAAAACGGTATGGCTTGGATAGCGGTACTCCGATCCTTCACCGAGGGTTCCACGTTGGCGATGTTCTATCGGTGACATTGGCCAGCGACGCCCGGAGTGTTTTGGTTCGATGTGCGATTGACCCAGAGTACCATGAACTTGTGCGAACCAATTCCAAGTTCTGGCTGCGGAGTGGTTGGCGAGTGAGTCTTGGTATCACTGGCTTGGAACTTGAAGCCGATTCGTTGAGTCAAGTTCTCTACGGAGGGATCGAGTTTGCAACCCCGGATTCGAAGGGAAAAGTTGTGGGTACGGGTGCAAGGTTCATGCTCTATGAGAAACCCGATGACAATTGGGACCAGTGGAAGCCTTCGTTGCCCTATGGTGCGATTTGGGATAAGTTGCAGCGTCAATCGCCGATCAGTTATCGCACGAGCTTGGTCTGGAAACAGAACTCTTTTGGTTTTCCAGTGACCAAACAAAAACTTGGTTGGGGACTTTTGCTCGACGACGGATCGATGCTCTGTCGAGAGGACTTTGCTACGCTTTCGAAATCTGCCATCGATAAGAGTGGTCAACTCGAGGTAGCCGGAGTCTCTCAGGATAGCTTCGAGCCACTCGAAACGATTCCGCTTTCCGATGGGAGCAAGGTGGTGCGAGTCAAACTAACTGCGCAGCCGGCGATTGCCGAGCCACTTCTTGATGCGAGTCAGTTTCTTCGGCCAGTAGACAATGCGAACGCTGATTCACTTCCGGGCGACATTTTGATTGTCGGTTCTGAGACAGATCGATCGGTATTGGTCGATGGCAATCGATATTCCAAGACCGATCGCGGTTTGCAGCTCGAGAGCTCCTTTGAGCTCTCGGGAGAACTCGATGGTGCACCGGTTGTCGATGTGCGGCAGGGGCGATGGTTAGGGATGATGCGCAAGGGTGGGAAAGGTTGGCTGGTGGCTCTGCCCAAGCGGTAAAGTTAGCGTTTGTTAATGTTGTGAATTTTGCGCGAAGGTGATTTCTTTAAGTTGCAAGTTGCTAGCCCCCTTGGTTGACAGGTTTGTATAAAATGCTCTGGTTGTTCATCAACGCAACGGCAGATCGAATTCGCCGCCAGAGCCACATCCTAGGAGCAGCATAAGTGTCGAGACGAATTCAAGGAACGGTCGTCGAGGTCTCTAGCACCGGAGACTTGGTCACCGACATTGCCCCCAAGGCTTGGAAGGACATCCCTCGTTCGACCGATACAAGAGTCTTGGTCGATCAGGAGCATGAAACGGTGGGGCTTTTTGGGGCCGATCATCAGCAACCGGCCATGACGCTCATTGCGATCGCCGATGGTGATGCACCACTAAAACTCCATTTGGTCGATGACTCTGCAGCGATGATGCTCGGGGTTCGGGCAGGAGCGAGTGTCGAAATCCGCTGGTAGTTCAGTTATCTATTCTGGTAGCAGAAACACAGCATTCGATCGAGCAGGAAGAGTCACTCTAGCATGTGGGTTCTTCGAGTCGTTTTCGACCCGAAGTGTGTTGGTGCTACCTAGAAGATCATCGCATTGAAACGACCAGCCCTTGGCCAGCGACTTGCTCGGTAAGACCGAGGGGTCTAGTTCGATCGTAGCCGGTTGGGTGTCGTTATTTAGTGCGATGAGCAACGTATGCTCATCGCTGATGCGAGCATAGGCGTACTGTTGCTCGGCGTCGACTAAGTCGAGAGACTTGCCGGTCGCAAGTGCCGGGTAGGTTTTGCGCAACGCACCTAGTTTGGCGATATGGTTCCAGACCAAGCGTTCATTGGGCTCTCGGCCGGCATCCTCGAAAGCGTTGCGTGGGTCGCCTGGAAAGCCGCCGGGAAAGTCACGACGATTATCGGGGTCTTCGCCACCGGGCATGGCCAGTTCGTCTCCGTAGTAGAGGATCGGCGATCCTCGGCTTGTCATCATCAGTGTCATGGCCGACTTGAGTCCATCGATCGAGGCCCCTTTCTCGTGCATAAAGCGAGGCATATCATGGACACCGATGAAGGTGGCTAAGCGGTTTGGATCCACGTAGAGCCAATCTCTTGCAAACATTTGGTGCACCTCGCGAATGCTTTTGCCTTTGGCAAAGGTATTTCTGAGGGGTGTAAAAAGTCCAAAGTCAAAGAGCGTATCGATATGGGTATCGATGCCATCGTGTCCAGTGCGTCCACCTTGATAGTAAGCCACCAGCACTGGGTCTTGGTCGTAGAGTTCCCCGAGGATTTTGGTTTTGGGGAATTCGTGCTTGACGGCACTGGCCCATTGTTGCCAGAACCGGCGAGGCACGTGCGGGAGGGTATCCATGCGAATCGCATCGTATCGGGCGACGCCTAGCCACCAAATCGAGTGTTGGATCAGGTACTTGGCGACCTCTGGATCCTCTTGATTTAGGTCTGGTAGGACATCTCCAAACCAACCATCGAGATTGAGTTGCTGTGTCTGATAAGCAGCCCGAGGATTCATGGCGGTCCATTTTTGCCAATTGTTTTTCAGATGGGATTTGGCAGTACCGTTCCACCATGTGGGAGTCGGTGGGTCTTGTACCCAAGCATGATAGGGCCCGGTATGATTGGCAACCTGATCCTGAATCACCTTCATTCCTCGCTTATGGGCTTGGTCGATGAGCGTTTTGAGGTCTTCGAGGGTTCCGAAGTGTTCATCGACTCGGTAAAGGTCGATGGCTCCGTATCCGTGGTATCCGGTTGTTGGCACTGGCTCAGATCCACCGGGTTCGGGATGCATTTCTTTCAGGTCTGGTGCATCGTTGTTGTCGTAGATTGGTGTTGTCCAAATCGCGGTGGCTCCGAGACTTTGGATGTAATCGAGTTTACTGGTGATACCTTGGATATCCCCACCGTGATAGAAGCGGGATTTTTTTCGATCGTAGATATCTGGTGATTTTGCGGGGCGATTATTTGCAGGATCGAAATCGCAGAAACGATCGGGCATGAGAAAGTAGATAAAGTCCTCTGGTCCAAATCCCGCCGGTTGGTTTGAGGGATATTCAAGAACATTCCATAGGAACTGAGTTTGGATGCTTTGGGATGCCTCTGTGTTACGGGAGATCTCAATTTTTACTGGGCCCGCAGCGCAGTCTGGAGCGATGTGTAAGTCGGCAAATAGGTAGTGACCATTTGGGCTTGCGCTCAGGTTCGTAAACTGGAGTCCCTCGCGATCGGCCGAGATTGTGAGTTCTTTCGTAAAGCCTTGACCGGTGATCAAGAGCCGGATTGGGGAGGTTTTCGATGCCACCCACCACGAAGGAGGTTCAACTTGACGAACGGAAATGCCCGAGGGCAAATCGCTCGAATCCTGCGCCAAAATCGGTGGCAGAAACAGCACCAGAGCCAGCCATGAGACCAATTTTTGAACCGGGAATTTTCGAACCGGGAATTTTTGAATCATCGACCAAGTCACCTCAGACCAGACCTTAAAGTCGCACAACAAACTGCGGTTGCAGATTATACTATCGGCAGTTGGATAGCCCAGCAGTCGGCTAGCCTACCATTTCCCACCTACCAATGTAACTTTCAAGAGTACCCCACCGATGCTACGAGCCAAAGATAGTCGTTCCTTGACCAAGTCCCATACCAATGCAAAAGCGATTGTCCTTGGAGGGTTGCTTGCATGCGGAACGATAAGCGGTGCGATGGCCGACAATTGGCCTCAGTGGCGAGGCCCCAAGAATGATGGGGTATCGACCGAGAAGAATATCGCAACGCAGTGGTCTCCTCAGGAAAACGTGATGTGGCGTTGCGAGCTGCCTGGTCAAGCCGGGGCGACTCCTGTGGTCTGGCAAGATCGAATCTTTTTGACCAGCGCCCAAGGAGACGACTTGGTTTTGATGGCTGTAAGCACCAAGGATGGAAAGAAACTTTGGCAGCAGAAGGTCGGGTCGGGCAATCAGGACGCACGCGCTGGCGAAGGGAACTCTGCATCGCCTTCTCCAAGCACCGACGGCAAGCATGTTTGGTGCTTCTTTGGCACCGGTATCTTGGCCTGTTACACCGTCGATGGTCAGAGCGTTTGGAAGTTGGATGTGAACGACAAGTTTGGCAAACTCGACATTCAGTTTGGGATGACCAGCACTCCGGTGCTCGATGGTGATGCCCTTTATTTGCAACTGCTCCACGGTCCGATGCGTCGGGACGACAATACTCGGATTGGAAAGGTGATCAAGCTCGATAAGAAAACCGGTGAGACGATTTGGTCTGTGGATCGAATCACGCAAGCCGAATTCGAGTGCAAGCACTCGTATGCATCCCCCTTTATCTATCGGGATAGCAACAAAGAGTTTTTAGTCGTCCACGGGGCCGACTGCATCACCGGCCATCAACTCAGCGACGGAAAAGAGATTTGGAGATTCGGGGATCTCAACGGGCCGACAAAGATCAATCCAAAGCAGAGCGATCCGACGTTCCGCTTTGTGGCTTCGCCGCTAGTGATCCCAGGTTCGATCATTGTGCCGACGGCTAAGGAAGGTCCAATGGTAGCGCTGAAGGTCACCGATGCGTTGCAAGGAGAATCCTCAGCCAAGCCCGATGTGGTTGCTTGGAACATCCCAAGAACTCCCGACGTGTCGATTCCGCTTGTGGTCGATGGACTTGTTTATGTATTGCACAAGGATGGCAAATTGCAGTGTTTGGATCACAAGACTGGCCAAGAGGTTTATTTTCAACGGACCTATACCGGCCAGCATCGATCCAGTCCGACTTATGCCGATGGCCATATCTACTTTGCGTCCAACGATGGGCACTGCACGGTCGTCAAAGCGGGGCGGGACTTTCAGATCGTCTCGACCAACGCCATGGGGGAGGCCATCACAGCAAGTCCGGTGGTTGCCGATGGGGTGCTGTACATCCGTTCCTACCAGGCTTTGTACGCGATTAAGAAGCAGTAGCCGTACGATGCTACGGTCAGGGCTGCAGTCCGCTGAAATGTTAAAATGAAGCGGTCGAATCAGTTTTTTTGGTTCGACCGGGTCCGGTTTGCCGATGGCATGCGATAGGCATTTCCATCGTTATTTCTTGGACTTTATTGAGAACCATCGCCATGGCGAAGCTCAGTTGGCTACAGCGTTTGTACTGGAATCATTTTTCCAAGCCGGTTTCCGAGCGAGCACTTTTTCTGCATGTTTTGGAAAAG
The DNA here is from genome assembly GCA_046086605.1 of Pirellula sp. Taxonomy (GTDB): domain Bacteria; phylum Planctomycetota; class Planctomycetia; order Pirellulales; family Pirellulaceae; genus JBKCUI01. The sequence goes on from JBJSXX010000314.1 coordinate 15,753, forward strand.
CCGCTCACGAGCGTCCTTGAAATCGGTATGGGTTCGGGCCAGCGGATTGCCAGGCTACTTGCCCTCAATGCGAGCGTATCGGAACTCAAACCGATCCGATACACAGCGATCGATCCGTTTGAATCGAACTCGGATGCACTGGCATCGGGCCAAGGCGTTTTGAGTTTGAAGGCCGCACATCGCATCTTATCTGAACGCGGGGTCAAGGCCCATTTGGTTCCTGGCGAACCGGCTGGCTCGGTTGCAAGAGTCGCTCACAGTGTCCTTCCAAGTGACTTGATTATCATCGATGGCTACTGGGAGAATGACGACGTGCATGGCCAAGCCATTGCGCAGTGGTTGCCACGTTTGTGCCACGTTCAATCGACGGTCTTTGTGAGCAAAAAGCCTGGCGAAGCCTTCGTCAAGGTTCCTGTCCCGAGCAACGCGATGCCAACGATGCAAACCAAGGCTGCTTAAGAGGCATGCGAGTTGTCCTGCAAAGGGTTTCGAGTGCAAGTGTAACTGTCGAAGGCCAAATTGTTGGCCAGATTGCCAGCGGATGGCTGATTCTATTAGGGGTCGAGCAGGGCGACTCGATCGCATCGGTGCAATGGCTTGTTGAGAAGGTGATCCATTTGAGAGCCTTTGGCGACGAGCAAGGGAAGATGAATCGCTCGGTCTTGGATGTCGGTGGCGAATTGCTAGTCGTCTCCCAATTCACGCTTGCTGGAGACTGTCGCAAAGGGCGTCGTCCGGGTTTTGATCGCGCGGCGGCGCCCCGAGAAGCCAAGGTTCTATACGACTTGTTCTGCGAGCAAGCCGCTGCGATGGGTGTGGGGCTACAGCGAGGTGTTTTCCAAGCCGACATGAAGGTGGCTTTGGTCAATGATGGACCGGTTACATTTGTGATCGATCATCCTGATAAACTCGTCGGTTAGAATCCGACGAGCGATTGAATTTCGGACACTCGCTGCTGGATATCTTCGTAGGAGACCTGTTGCAATCGCTCGATGCTGAAGGCTTCGATGGTGTAGCTTGCAAGAGCAGTTCCTTGCAGGACAGCTTGTAAGAAATCCTTTCGATCGATTTCGACTCGTTGATTAGGCTGGAGGCTTTCGGTTTGCAGTCGTTGGGATAGATAGCCCAGTAGTCCTCCGGCAAAGCTATCACCCGCGCCGGTTGGATCGATGAGCTTGTCGCTTGGATAGGCAGGCATTGCAAGCATGGTGTTTGGCCCGAGGACAAAGCAACCGTGTTCACCTTTTTTGAGGATAACCCAGCGTGGTCCTAGTTCTTGGATGCATCGAGCGGCTTGAAGGGTGTTGCTTTTTCCGGTGAGTTGCCGAGCTTCTACGTCATTGATAAAGAGGCCATCGATTCGCGAGAGGACATCGAGCAATTCGGATCGAGTCGTTTCGATCCACATATCGACAGTATCGGCAAAGATCCATTTTGCGTTAGGGCATTGATCGAGGACTTGGCGTTGCACCGTTGGGATAGCAGCGGCCAAGAAAACGACTTGGGAGTCTTGATAACAATCTGGAACAGTTGGTCGATAGCGATCAAATCCATGCATTTGGATCTCGATCGTTTCACGGTCTTGATAATCTTGAAGATAACGGCCTCGCCAGAAATAGGATTTGGCAAATGAATCATTGGTAACACCTCGCCAATCGACTCCGTGATTTTGAAAAGTTTGAGTATACTCATTGGGCCAATCGTTTCCGGTGCGACCTAGGACTCGCACTGGGGTGTAGAAACCAGCGGCGTAAGCGAAGTAGCTAGCGCTGCCTCCGAGGACTCGTTCTCGAGAACCTGCGGGTGTTTCTACCGAGTCGATCGCCAATGTTCCAACGCAGAGCATATTCATCAATGAACGTTCCAAATACAAAGACACTTAGCGAAGCGGTGTTCCGACCACCTTGGTACTTGCGCAGCGGCCATTTGCAGACTTTGATCACTGGATTCTATCGTCCGATTGCGGACCTGCCACCACTGAAGGTTCATCGTTGCCCGCTGGGTTCAGCGGGCGATAACTCGCTTGGCAATATGCTGGTTCATGAGAATTCACCGGAAAACCCCAGCGTTTCGCCGGATCGTCCGGCCGTGTTACTGCTTCACGGACTGGGCTCTTCGCATGCTGGTACCTACATGACCAATATTGCGCAAGGCTTGGTTCGCAAGGGATATCGGGTATTCCGTGCCGATTTGCCAGGTGCGGGTCATTCGTACCTGGAAACTCCGATGCCCCCGCATGGTGCTTGCTACGATTCGATCCGCAACTGCATGGAGCATTTGAGCCAAACGCTCGGTATCAATGACTGGAATCTTGCTGGGATATCCCTGGGCGGAAACATCTTGCTCCGAATGCTCGGGGATTGGAAACCCGGTCGCGTTCAGGTTCATCGAGCGATTGCGGTGGCACCACCGATCGATTTGGATGCCTCGTGTCGGAACGTCGAAAAAGGGATCAATAGGCTTTATGCAAATTACTTCCTAAGGGCTCTTCGCAAGCAGTCTCGATTGCGGGGCCAGCGTTGGCCTCAGTGGCAGCAGCGACTCGAGCAGGCTGACTATCGAAGTTTGAGGCGTTTCGACAATACCGTGACTGCACCGCTCGCAGGATTCAAAGATGCGCAGGAGTATTACTCCGCAGGGTCTTCCATTGATTGGCTCGCTGGCATTCGAGCCAACGTCAAAATCCTAGTCGATCGTCACGATCCGATCGTGCCTTATTCGCTATTCCCCCATGCAAACTATTCATCGACGACCGAGCTGATCGTCACGGATCGCGGGGGGCATGTCGGTTACTTGCGCAAGGGTACCGGTAAGCAGGGGGCTATCCCAAGTCGTTTTGAGCGCTGGGCTGATCGTTGGATCGTCGAGACTCTTACTGACGATTCGAAGTGGTAGCCAACGCTAGCTAGCTTAGGCCTGATGGGCTTGGAGATCTTCCAAATCGACGAATTCCAATGTAGATATGTGGGTCGCTTCAAGAACCACCTTGGGTGCCATTCCTGCTTCGAGTGCCTCTTTCCAACGCAGGACGCACAGGCACCATTGGTCGCCTGGTTTTAAGCCTGGGAAATCGTAATTGGGGATCGGGGTGCTCAGGTCGTTCCCTCGGCTGCGAGAGAATTGGAGGAACTCGGCGGTCATCTGAGCGCAGACCAAGTGCATGCCGTGATCTTCGGCTCCGGTATGACAGCAGCCGTCCCTATAAAAACCTGTTCTTGGATTGAGCGAACAGGGCATTAGCTCTGTTCCCAAAACGTTACTTGCTCCGGCCATCCCCTGCATCCTTTGGTTTGTTTTTTTGTGAAGATATCATTCGTCGATTGGTGTATCCAGAAGTATAACCAACTTGCTCGATCGCGAATCGGTACCCGAGAGAGCAAATCGGGTTATACTGTGGGTCGATCCTTTGGCCAGTGGTAATCGTTTTCTGGCCACAGCCCCTGACTTCCAGTCGAAGAACCCGAGTTGGTTTATGTCAGAACAAGCCCCTGAACTACCAGTCGAATCACAGAAGCAAGAAGGTTGGACTCCGGAGCCTAGCGGTGCAAGGACCAAGCCACCTGCGGTTTCGCCGCTACGTCGATTGCTACCACCGATACTAGGCGGATTGACAGCCTTCCCGATTGCCATAGGCATCCTATGGTATGGGTTTGGCAAGGACATCGGCAATGCGGGGCCGACGGTAGCAAGATACATCCCTTGGTTGGTACCCGAGCATCTTCGTGGTTCGGCGCGCTGGCGATACAACCCCAAGACCGATAGCAAGCAGAAGGAGTTCGACGCTCCGAAGAATCTCGATGCCGGAGAGTTTGGCCGCATTGGGGGGGACAAATAATTTCACCATTTTTGATTGAGGGAATCTAGGCCATGCAAACGACACCATTGCAATTTAGTTTCACTAAAGGATTCATGATCACCGCATTGATGCTTTGCTCGTTTGCAGGTTGCAAACCCGAAGCAGATGTTCAAAGGGAGCTTGCAGCCCAGCAGGCCGCTCAAGAGGCGGCCGTTGCGGCTGCGGCTGCTGCTGCCGAACAATCGCGTGTGGCTCAAAAGGCCGGTGTGGGTGTGGGGGCCAAAGGACGATCGCTCGAAGGGGGTTCGGAAAACAATCCAGCCACGCTTATCTCGGCACCTGCGGCTGCCTATTTTCGAACCAAAGAAAAGATTGCGTTCGAGATTCAGGTCCCTCAAGCACTCAATTTATACATGGCGGAGAAGGGTCGCAATCCTCGCAATCACGATGAGTTTATGCGAGAGATCATCGATGCGAATCGGATTGTTCTTCCTAAGTTACCGACTGGCATGGTCTATCGTTACGATAGCGAGAAAGGGGAGTTGTGGGTTATTCCTGAGAAAGACCTCCAATTGCCATCGGGTCAGCAATCCAACCCCTAAACAAGTTGTTCCAGGGGTTCTTCTTGAACTGCTTTCCTGGGCTGCTTATCAGCGTTGCCTGCTGGCTCTCAAAGTAGCAGGCAAACTCTGCTGTGCCGTCAGCAAAGGGCCGATGGGAAACTGATTTAATTTTTAGAACGGCACAGCGGAGTGTGCCTACTACCTTGGGCTCTGGGAAGCTCATGGATTGGGCTTCGCTTCTGGAGTGTCTTGCGGTAGCTGTGACACAATCGACTGATCCAAGTTCAGCGACTGTTCGAGCGGATCGAGTCCCAAGACCGCCTGTAGCTTCGCAAGTGCGATGTAGTACTCGCGCTCGGCATCGAGCAGTTTGATTTCTGCCTCCGTCGCCTTGGCCTCTTGAGCTAGCAGGAACAAGAAGTCTTGGTTTCCAGAGGCGAACTCGCGACGGAAATACTCGAGTGTCTCACGAGTCTCTCGCAAGAGTTGTTCGCTTCGCAGAACCATATCGCGACTTACATCGAGCGCGTTTCTAGCGACCCTCAGATCCATTTCGATCTTGTTGGTCATGAGCCAACGCTTCTGCTCGACCTGTTGCAATTTAGCTAGCGTGCTATCGATCTTTCCGCGTGCTTTTCTTCGTTGAACCGGCACCCCACCGATGACTCCTGACTCCAAGATAAAGTCTTGTTTGTCATTGAGCGACGTGGCTCGGTCTCCTACGTTTTGAACCCCTTGGATCGTGAAGTCCAAGTTGGGAAGGGTTTGATTGCGGGCTAATTCCAAATCCCAGCGGAGTTTTTGCAAATCGATGTTGATCAGAGCCAGTTCAGGTCGACGTTGTTGTGCTTCAAGGAACGCGGTCTCAAATTCTTGGAGTTCCAATTCCGTGATTTTTGGGAAGTCCGTAGGAAGCCATTCGGGCCGAGCAAGCATCGGTGTACCGTCTTGGTTTCGGAGAAACACAGCGAGTTTGAATGCTGTGTCCCGAAATTTTTGCCTTGATTCGAATACTTTCAACTGCCGCTCTGAGATGGTTTGGGCATTGATCGCGAGCTCTTTGCGGGTCGATAGACCGCGATCAAGGAGTTTGGTAAGTCCCTCGTTGCGTTTGATTGCTAGTTCCAAAAGCTGCTCTTGCGCGCGAAGCACGTTCCCAGCCTCGACCCAGTCCCAGTAAGAGGCCGCAGCCGCGAGACTCGCACCCAACACGTTCTGTTGGATCTCCGGTGCAACGGCTTGTTGATTGAGATTCGCTTGAAACAATGCGACCCGATAAGGATCGATTGCGCGGCCCTGCAAGAGCGGCTGTACCCATCCGACTCGGAACTCGCCACCCTTGTTGGTCTCTCGTTCTTTGTACCAAGGTTCAAAGAAGCCTCGACCGATGCGATAGCCTGCGATGGCATAACCACCCCACCACAGCTGGCGAGATAGACTCACTCCACTGCGACTGTTCTCGTAGTAGCCCACCGGTTGATTAAGACTGAAATAATCCAAGTGTAGATCGTAGGCACCGGTGGCCTGCGTCACCTCGCCGCGTGCGACGTTGGCCTCAAGCCTTGCGATTTCAATCTCGGGAAAGGATCGAAAGGTCGAAGCGATCACGTCGGCGAGCAAAAGCGACTCACCGAGCTCTCGGAGTTCATCTTCAGGAGGCTTCGGCTCTTTGGGTGGTATCGAGTCACTTTGGAGCGGTGCAGGCTGCACGAGCTCTGGGTTTCCAGGTACACGTGGGCCGGTCGGGATCCTCGGCAACTGCAAGAGCTCTTGCTCTCGCTGTTCTCGCCGCTGCTTGATCACCGCCTCGAGCTCCAAAAACCTCTTTTCGCCAGCGCGAAGCGGATCGGTTTCTTGCGGTGCTGTTTGAACCTTGTCTTGCTCAGAGAGTTGCTGGCCTAGTTGCACTCGAGCATCCTTGAGCATTTGCTCGAGTTCATCGAGGGTCTTGCCAGAAATCTTCGGTGGCTGGGTACGGCTCTGTGGAGGAGTACCAGGACTCGAAGGATCTTGAGCAAATAGCAACCCTTGCGTCATCGCGATGCCGATTACGGCGGGCAATATCGCCCAAAGAAAGCCTATTTGATTTTGGGCGCTTTGGGCTCTTTGGATGCTTTGGACGATTTGTCTTGGGTGGGTTCCGAGTCGCTGATGGTGATCGGGAAACCATTTAGTTGACGCCATATTTCGTACCCGAGTGGCACTGTCTTGAGTATTACCCAACCGTTAGCTCTAACTCCTTGCCGTAGGTATCGACTATCGGGCCACTTGGTATCCGTTACATTCGGAATAATCGTTGAAGTTTCCTCAGGCTTGCTATTTTGCGATGGTCCGACAACGATTTTGAAGACTCCTTTGCCTGAATCGGTGGGATTGATAGCAATCACTTCTCCGGGAAACGTGCCGACGGCAACCGAAGGCCATCCGACGAACTGGATTGCTGGCCAGCCTTCGAACTGCAGCCTGACGGTATCTCCGACGTGGATCAAAGGGGCATCGACTCCGCGAACGGTCATTTCGACGGCAAGATCTTCGGTCTCGGGGACGACTTCAAAAAGGATATCACCTTCTTTGACGGAGTTGGTGCCAGCTTGGCCTCGGATGGCTTGGATGCGACCGCGACTGGGGCTTGGCACTTTCAGACGATTGAACTCACCTTGTTTGGTAAGGACTTCGTTGAGTTCTTTTTGAGTGTTGTTGACATCGGTGAGTGATTTGTCGACGTAGTTTTGTTCTTGGAGGATTTTCTGATTGACTTCGTTGCGTTTTCGTTCGAGGTCTCGTTCTTTGGCATCGAGCTCGTTGAAGGTTTTTCGGGCGGCGGCCATGTTTCCTTCGAGCTTGGCTAGTTCGCTTAGCTCTTTATTCTTGAGTTTGTTGTAGTCAACTTCGGAGATCACGTCCGGGACGAGACCTTCAGATCTTTCGCGTTCGAGCTTCGACTGATTGTAGGCAGCCAGTTGTTCGTCGACATCACGGGTTGCTTTGTCGAAGGAGTTGTTGGCGCTTCGGACATCGGCTTCTGCACTTGCGATTGCTTGTTGTCCTTGCATCCTCGCTGATTCGACTTGGAGTCGATGATTTTCGTAGATCACGCGATATTGAGAGAGTTTGGCTTGGATGGCACCTACGGCTTCTTGGTTGAGTCGCACGGCATCTTCGGCAAAGGGTTTGATCTCCATGATGATTTCACCTTCGTCGACGAACGAGCCTTCGCGCAGGTCGGGTTTCATCGAGGCGATGATGCCTTTGGCGGGGCTTTCGACGGCTTGGAGTCTTAGTTGAGGCAGTCGTGCGGTGACTTGCCCTTCACCTCGGATCGATTGTTGCCAAGGTAAAAAGATGGAGGCTGCTAGGAGCAACACCATGAGCAAAAGCAGAGCGCGGGCAAGGCCTCTTGCAAACCAGCTCGATCGAACCAGATGCATTGCCGGAAATCGTTCGCCGAGCTCTTGGGTTGGGCGCAGACGAATCATACGACGATGATGCGTCGATTCGCTGTTTGGGGTTTCTGTTAGGGTTGCCATTAGTGGTGAGCGTTGGTTGGTGGTGTCAATTCGATTCGCTTATCGCTATCGTTGATGATCTTGGTGTCATGGGTGACGACGAGGATTGTCCAAGGTTGGAGATCCGATCGAAGATTGTTCCAAACGCGTTCGCGGATGTGGGGTCCAAGTTTATCGAGACTCGCATCGATCAGCAGCAATCGTGGCCTTGAGACAATCGCCCTGGCGATCATCAGCCGGTGGGCTTGAGATCGGCTCAGTGGGAACCCATTGGTTTGAAGCATCGTGTCGAGGCCCATGGGAAGCGAGAGGACTTCGTCCCATAAGCCAGCGATTTGGAGTGCATCACGAAGATTCGAGTCGTGGATCGAGAGGCGATTGAGCGTGATGTTTTCCTGCAAGGTTCCGTGGAAGATCTCGACTTCCGAGGCGATCCCGACCATGGAACCATCGGCGAATCGATTCACGTCGCGAGAATCGATCCCGCCTATCTCGCATAAACCTGAATGGGGATTGCGCAATCCTGCGATGGTTTGCAAGAGCATGGTCTTTCCAGAGTGCCCCTCGCAACAAATCGCAACCCGCTGAGCGGCCCCAATGGTGAAGTTCGGGATCGCGATGTGCTCTCTTCCGGTATGAAGAACCAGATCGCGGAAGCGGACATCGACAGGTCCGATGCCCGCATCCAAGGGACGACTCGGAGGCACCGTCGGTAGATCGATCAGGTGACCGACCTTATCGGTCGCTGCCATGAGATCATAGAAAGACTCAAGGCTTTTACCGACCTTTGAAAAAGCTCCAACCACGACTGCAACCACCGAGACGCTGGCGACCAATTGACCGATCGTCAGAGCGTTATTGAGCACCAGCCAGCCTCCGAGCGAAAGCAATGCTGAGATCGAAATGGCATAAAGAAGCAGAGCGAAAAGCGATTGCCTGATCAATACGGCAAAATGCTTGCGCCGGGCACTAAGGTACTCAACGACCAGACGGTTTGCTCGGTCAACAGCCAGAGATCCACCACCATGGACTTGGAAGGCATTCGGATGGCCGATGATGTCTTGAAGCCAATGCGCGATGCGGTACTTGATAAGCGATTCCTCGATGGCGGTGCGTACTCCACCGCGACCTAGAGCATAGATCATCACCGTCATGGCCATCAGGAGGATCAGGTCGAATGCAAGTAGGTAGGGACTGTAGACGGCAAGCAGGAGCAAGCCTGCAAAGGTCTGGACCGCAAGCGACAGCAGATCCAGCAGCAAAGATGCCGTTGCTTTTTGCATCGTCATCACATCGAAGAAACGGTTGGCTAACTCTGGACCGTGGATGCCGTCCATCGCTGAGCGTTCAAGCCGAGGCAGTCTTTCTGCAAGATCCCCGACGATCCGAACGATCATACGGCGTTGGAGAATTTCGACGATGAAAACCTGCAAGGCTTTGATCACCGCTGAGAGAGTCAGGATGGCAAAGAGCAAAAGGGCGATCCAGATCAAAGGCTGTACGACGGACGCAAATCCGATCGTCGTTACCATCTGCTCGACAGCCAGCGGAGTTGCAAGATCCAAGAAACTCACGACCAAGGTGAAAACACCGAGGGTCCAAATGTCCTTGGACTCCAGTTTCAAAAGCCTTAAAAAACGCTTTTGGGGTGAGATGTGCTCTGCATGCTCATGCGAATGATGATCGTCATGAACCTTTGGAATACGAGCTTGGTCAGGTTCGTGGCTCGAAGTGATTTTCTCGCAACTTAACGAGGGCTCTGCAATAAAATATTGATGCGACCTACCAGAGGCTAGCAAGCGAGAAAGTTCGCGTCGCGAGAGGGATTCCGTGCGCTTGGACTGCTGGCCGAGCAAGGTTGCATCGACGCGGCCACCAGCTACCTTGGAACACACCAAAGCGAGCTGTTCTCCACTTGCCGATTCATAAACGACGGCTACCGGAAACTCATCGAGCAACAACTCCCAGATATCGATCATCGATAGCTCGAGCGGCACAATCCTAAGCCCTACTGCGGTTCCTGCACGCATGACCGACATGGCAAGAGCATCGACCGTTCGGGCTTCGTCAATCAAGGAGTCGTTGAGCGCCTGGGACACAGACGACAGTTCGTGCGGAACATCGAGTCGCAACAACAAATCAGCGATCACTTCGCGAAGCAACTCGCGTTTCGATACATGTGCCCCGGAAGGCTGCTTATTGGACGATTGGAGCATACGAAACCAGTTTATAAATTAATTTAATTCTAGGGGTCGGGCCGGATCCTGCCTGGTTCTGGGAATGTCACTACGTCACTCTAGGGCACAGGTTTGGAAGGCAACCATGATTTTCGCAAGAAATGATGCGAAATCCCCAGTTTTCGGCTGGTCTGTGGCACATTGCCAATGTTTTTACCAAACTTTGACAAGCAAATGACGTGTCACCGACGGTGGGTCTGCGTGCCAGACAATAATCCTTTGCCGTAAGTCCGAATTCCGATTTCCTAATTCAAGGTTAGGCCTTTCCAAAGCATAGTCATGAGAAGTCACTCAAACGAACATGATTCGTCGGTTGCCAATCAACTCAAGGGTCCCAAGGGTCATCATGCGGAGTTGCAAACTCCGGTTTTGAGTCCGGTGGGTGAAGATTTTGAAGCGAGCGTACCGATGCGATCGGGTTCGAAATCGCAACCGAGGATCCCTGAGGTTTACCACATTCAATGGGGCGCGACGGCTTGGCTGGTGGCTCTTCACTTAGGTGCCCTAGCTGCCCCTTGGACATTCTCATGGAGCGGATTGCTGATTTGTGCTGTGATCCATTGGATCAATGGAAGCTTGGGGATTTGTTTGGGTTATCACAGGCTTTTGACCCACACGGGTTTAGAAGTACCACGTTGGGTCAAATACACGCTGACATTCTTTGGTGTGCTTGCTGGAGAAGGTGGTCCGATTTCTTGGACTGCCAATCACCGCAAGCATCATGCTTATAGCGATCAACCGGGGGATCCGCATTCGCCTCACGATGGACCTTGGTGGGCCCACATGTTCTGGCTTGCGTTTTCAACCGATAACGGTGACTTCAAGAGTTTTGCCAAGCATTGGGTTCCGGATTTGGTCAAGGACAAGGTGTTGATGTTCTTCGAGAACTTTTTCCTACCGATTCATTTGGTCTTTGGTGCGATCCTCACGGGAATCGGTTATTTGGTTGGGGGACAAAGCCTTGCGATTTCTTGGTTGGTCTGGGGTGTTTGTGTTCGGATGGTGGCCGTCTTGCACGTGACTTGGTTTGTCAACTCTGCATCCCACATGTGGGGATATAAGAATTACGAGACTCGGGACGACAGTCGGAATCTTTGGTGGGTTGCGATCCTTGCATACGGCGAGGGATGGCACAATAATCACCATGCTCTTCCGAGGTTGGCTCAGCACGGTCACAAGTGGTGGGAGTTTGACATCACCTTCCAAGCGATTCGATTTTTGCGAACCGTTGGCTTGGCCAAGAACGTCTTTGACCTAGAGGCCTACGAAGAAAAGCAACGCAAGCGAGCCGAGCGTTCTGCCGCTTAATCGAGACCTTAGAGCTAATTTCGATAGCCACCTACTTGGTGGCGGGGGGTTGAACTGTGACCCAAGCGATCGTCGATCCAGAGCAGCTTCGCCAATTCGCGATGTTGCTCAAACGCTTCTCGGGGAACTTGGCGGATTCAACTTCCAAGCTCTCCCAGCAGATGCAGCAGTTGAGTGCCTCTTGGCGTGACCAAGAGCACTCAAAGTTTGCAGCGGAGTTCGAGCAGGAGCTCAAGCAACTCGCGAGGCTTATCGAAGCCTCCGAGCGGCATGTCCCGTACTTGATCCGCAAGGCAGAGCTTATCGAAGAGTACCAGCGCGGCCATGGCTAAAGCCAACGTTGAAAGCATTGAAGCCCTTGAGAAATTCTCCTCGGCGATCGAGGCTCTGAGGGATTCAACGCGTAAGAACGCCGATGACATCCGAGACCAGTTCCAAAGGATCTCGATTTGGCTCAGCAAAGAGCTTCCTGAATACTGGGCCGATCAGCTTCGAATCGCCCAAAAGCGTTGGACGCAGGCACGCGAAGATCTTTTGCGATGCCAAGCCAAATCGCGTGCAGAAGACGAAACGTCATGCCTTTTCGAGCGCAAAGCACTCGATCGTGCGACGGCGCGTCGGCAGTTGTGCGAGCAACGTGTTAGAATGGTTCCCCAGTTGGCCATGCAGTGGGAGCAGTTTCTCCAAGAATCCACACTAGGTGTCCGACAACTCGAAGACCTCTCGGATTCCCTTTTGCCTCTGGCCAACGATCGTCTAGGTAAGATGATCGAGACGCTCAAGCAGTATGCGGCCCAAGGGGGAAGTTGATCCCAATAACATTCCACAATGGAGCCGAGCGATGCTAGGTGGCCCTATTCTTCCCGATTTCGGAATCTATCACATTTGGCCACAAGAAGGCATTGAGTCTTTTCATCCTGAGGATCGGGACAAGATCGATGGTTGGGTACCAAGCGATCATGTCGTCGAGCGCTTCAAGTATGATGGAGAGTACTATCACGTCCGCTATGGAGAGCGAGTGACCTTTAGGATCAAGCCTGTGTTGTGGCTTGAGATTCCAGACGAAGGCTTAAGGCTTGGGGATCAAGTGGAAGTTTTGAGCAACAACATGCAAAACGATCCGATGATCGCGCAGATCATCGAGATGCGATATTCGCAGGTCCACAACGCGATTGAATACACGCTCGAAAGCAACGAGATGCCGATCGAAAAAGGCTATCTCGCCCACGAATTCGTGCGACTCACTCAGCGAGAGCAATTGCGTCCCAGAGATGAACCTGCCCCGAAACCGAAGTTTCTTGGCAAGCCGGATCTGCCTGGACTTGGCTAGCGTCCCTTGGAATCTCGCTTGGCCTGAGCTCGCTTGCCTTTGCCAGAAACATGTCCAGCAATGTTGCTGGTGCGATTCGACAGCTTCACGCGATTGGCCTTGGCCCTGCCTGCTAACTGAGCCTTCGCTGCAGGTGTGGGAACAACGATTCCTGTCTTTGCCGTCTCCTTGACGACCTTCTTGACTGGGCTTGTAGGGACAGTGCTTGCGACTGCGGCCCGCTTTGCGGTTCGCTTCGCAGCGGTCTTGACCAACGTTTTCTTGGCTGCAGCACTCTTGGATATAACGCTCTTGGCGGCTGGCTTAGCTGCTGCGGGCTTGGCCGCAGGTGCTGCGGCGGGTTTGGCAGCAGCGGCTTTGCGAGACGTTGTCTTGGCTGCTTTGTTGAGGGTCTTTTTGACTCCCTGCAACTCGGTGCGAGCCGCTTGCCGCGATACTCTCGCACTGGCGGTTCGCTGCTTGGGTGTGAGTTTCTTGGCTGCAGCGGTGACTGTTGTGGTCGACGATGCAGTGACCAATTGCGCCTCATAGGCTGTCAGTGCATCATGGAGTGCTTGCTGTTTAGCATAAGACTTCGAGTCAAGGTTTGGCTCGCCTGTATTTCGGCTTTTGCTGCGTGATTGGCCTCGCGAGAGTTTCTGCCATTTGTCGGAAATCTTCCGTGCATTGGCTGCATTTTTCTTAAGCTCGACGACCGAAAGTTTCTCGATCGCTGGCGATCGGCTCGCGGAAATCAAAGCAAACTCAGCCTTCGTGCACAACAGGCGGATTTCATCCAAAGACAAGCTCATCTCAAACGCTCCAAAGAAGTATTCAACAAAGTCGCAAAACAAAAATAAAAGGGACATCTGCACAAACAGATGTCCCATGTTTCGAATCCTGAGTGTAGATCAAACTTGGCAAGTTAAAAGAGGACACTCATTACCGAGGTGGACCGCCCGCAGGCGCTCCCCCTGGAGATGGACCAAAGCCCGGTGCTCCCGGCGGACTAAAACCGCCCGGTGGGCCAAAGCCTCCCGGTGGACCGAATCCTCCCGGTGGGCCGAATCCTCCCGGAGGACCAAAGCCATCTGGAGGACCAAAGCCTCCACCCATTCCGGGTGGTCCGAGTCCTGGAGGTGCAAGTGCACTTAGCTCTTCGAGCACCTTGTCGAACTCGGCTTGGCTCTTGGCATTCTTAAGATTGTTCAGTGGTGCATTGGCAATCAGTAGCACGGTCGAGAGCCCTTGTTGGATTTGCTCGGGATTCATGGTAGCAATTCCAGCCTTGGCCTGCGCCATGGTCGAATCCCAGTTCTCGACCAATTCTTTTGGAAGCCATCGGCCTTCGCTCAAAACCAAGTTGATCGGAGGTGGAGGTGGTGGAGCGCCTGGTGTTTCATCCACTGATAGAGTCGCTGTGGTCGATGAAGTCTTATCAACTCGATAGTTGGGCCCACCGAGCGTCAAGCTTTTAGCCTGTTCATACTGGCTTCGAATCGGATTGTCTTTCGGTAAAGACAGAATGAGCTTCTCAGCCGAATTCGACAGTTTGGTCATGTATCCGTCGAGCAATCCTCGCATGTCTCCTTTTTGCATTCGCTTGCCATCGAAGAGATCTTTAGAAATGAGGTTATCTGCAAGATCGACCATCCCAGGATACGAGGGTTCGATTTGTGCGATGAACTCGCTCGGGATCTGCAATACGGAGCTATTGAGGATGAACTTCTGCTGCTTGCGCAGAATCTCGATCATCGAGGTTCGAGTTCTTCGAAGCATATCAAAACTTCGGGAATCAACCTTATTGGCAAAAGCGACCATCAACTCTTCGAGTTGCTTTTGCTTTGAGGCGGGCATCGCATCCCAAAGGACGATGTAGTTGTCCTTTGTTGTTTGCTGATAAATTAAATCGACGAACTCTTTCGGATCCATGTTGTCCTGGAACTTAGTCACAGGATGAGCCACCGATGCGCTGGTTGGCGCGGGTGCTTCCGGAGCAGAAGGAGCCGGGCTGGGTTTATCAGGATTGGATTTACCTGGGCTAGGACTCGGTGTTTTCGAACTAGACATCCCCCCTTTGGACTTGGCGAGTTCCAAGCTCTCGGGGCTTAGTCGATCGAAAGGAATTTTGATGTCCCTTCCATCGAGCTTTTTAAGGACGACTTGTTCGCCCTCGATCCGAACAAATTGTGCGTCGACTTTGAAACGACCGGTGTTGTCGGACCACTGAAGGAATTTTTCCTGAGCGATCGCACTACCCGAGAGGAACGCAAGACTAGTAAGAGCGCACAAACCAAACCGCGCAGCTGGCGAGAAGCAACTGCGTTTCCTGGCAATATTGAATGCGTGATGGGTCATCGAAAGCAGCTCCGAAAAGTGATGATTGTCCGTCTGAGAAACGGCGTTGGCTATGCCTTTAGGATACGTTGAAAACAGCGTTTGCTCTAGCGATTTTAGACTTTCTTGACCGAGCTACTTCGAAAAAACCGGCGGAAACAACGAACCGTTTGCTACAATCTCGATTTGCTCGATCGAATCCCTCCACCCTTTGATCCTTCCTCGCAACGAATCTTTCCGCCATGTTTCTAGGCTACTTTATCCGAGTTTTCCTGCTACTTTCAGTATTTACCGTGGCCATGGGGAACCATGGGAGTTTCGGCCAAGATCCACCGGTAAAGTTGATCTTCGATACCGATATGGGGAACGACTGCGATGATGCATTGGCTCTTGCGATGATCCATGCCTTGGAATCGCGAGGCGAGTGCCAACTGCTGGCCGTGACGATCACCAAGGATCATGAATTGGCAGCCCCGTTTGTCGACTGCGTTAACACCTTCTACGGTCGTGGTAGTATCCCCATCGGAGTATGTCGAAACTCGGGTAAAACCCCCGATGCTGGGAAATACAATCAAGTCGCCAAGATTACCGACAACGGAAAGCTGCGATTCGAGCACGATTTGCTCTCGGGCAACGATGCACCTACGGCGGTCGAAGTCCTTCGTCGAACCTTGGCCGCCGCTCCAGACGGCTCGGTCGTGGTTGTCCAAGTTGGCTTTTCGACGAACCTAGCCAACCTCTTATCAACGCCGCCCGATGCGACCAGCCCACTAAGTGGCCGTGAACTCTTTGCCAAGAAAGTCAAGCTTGTGTCGATCATGGCCGGAGCCTTTACCAAGATCCCTAACGACAAGGGGGTACTTGGAGACCATCGCGAGTACAACGTGGCAGAAGATATTCCGTCGATCAAGAAACTCGTTGAACTGTGCGATGTGCCGATTCTATGGAGTGGCTTTGAGATCGGTTTGAATCTTACCTATCCGCATCAGAGCATCCTGAAGGATTATCGGTACGTTGCACATCATCCGATCAGTGAAGCTTACATCGCTTACATTCCACCACCTCATGATCGGCCTACTTGGGATCTAACAAGCGTGCTCGCGGCAGTTCGACCTGATCGAGGTTATTTCGAGGTGAGCAAGCTTGGACGGGTGACGGTCACAGACGATGCATTAACGCACTTTGCGGAGGATCCTCAAGGCAAGCATCGGTATTTGATTCTCAATCCGGCATCGACCGAGAAAACTCGCGAAGCCTTGGTACAACTTTCGAGCCAACCGCCAAGTCGATAGTTACCCAGGCTTGTGCTAGACCGTGTAGGACGGGGCTCTGACCCGTCTGGTAGTTAGCATCAAAAGAAACGCCCGGGCCGGAGTCCCGTGCTACGGTCGATGATCCCTCTAGCCTCGAGGAACCCCAGCGCGGACGCTACGCAACTCGTTTGATGTTGGCTTCAGCCGAGTTGAGTTTGTTATAGAGGGTTTTGATGCTGATCCCAAGTTCCTCAGCGGCGGCGGCTTTGTTGCCGTTATGACGTTGAACGGCCTCTTGTACGGCCAGGACCTCAAGCTCCTTTAGACTCCTGGGTTGTTCTCGTACCGCTGGC
>JBJSXX010000315.1:0-7991 GCA_046086605.1 Pirellula sp.
CCCGCACCAGTATCGTCTGGGTCGCCTTGAATAATACCTCTTACCCAAATCAACTGATCCATGAATGGGTCCGACTCAGCAACACGAGGCTTTTTCTGATCCAAAAACAATACCTCGAAAAGCCAAACCAAATCCGGATGATCTGGCCCGAGTCGTAAAGCAGATTTCAGAAGTGCTCCCGAAGGTATCGCAGCATAAGTACCCTCAGGATACGAAGCAGCAGACACCCACGCTCGCAACTGACTTGCAACCGCAAGATGCCTGAGTTGCATTTGATCGTGACTCGGTATTTGCTCCAATCGACCGAGGATCGAACTGGTCGCCTCTTCCGGCCCGGAAACAAGCATTAAACATCGAAAGAATGCTTCGAACGCCTCGATACGCTCTGGAGCCGGTAGATTCGATCCATCCTGCAGAAGCGAGGAGTATTTTAAAACCGCCTCGCGTGCAATCTGGCTCGCCCTTGCCGGCTCGATGCTTGCCAAACCTTCCGCCATCCAAGCCTGAGCAATTAACACCTCCGTCGTTTCATTTTGTGACAAGCGGTATCGCTCGAGCCTCGACGCAATTCGCTCCACTCCCGAACTTAGCAATCCATCTTTGACGCTCTGCTCTAAGGGTGGACTGAGGGTGTGTGCCAATTGGATCTCTAGGGAACCCAATTCCAAGTCGAAATCGGTTGCATCAGACTGTTTGCTCGATTGTCGGTATCGATCCATGATCGCCTGAATCCGACCTGATTCATCTCGGCAAGACTGCCTAACCCAACGTGTTTCCTCGCGAACAAGCCAATCCTTGGCCCACTGCCCATCAACTCCTTGAAGCCTTGTTGCAGACCGTATCGACTCCCTTGCACGGCTACGCGTTGCATTGCTCAAATTCGCCCATTGCTCATACTCTGGGACATCTTTCTGCAGCATCTCGGAGAGCATTCGATTGGCGACGTTCGAAATCTCTAAATTGACTTCAGCGTGCATTCGCCGATATTTTGATTGATCCGGATACCGCACCATCAGCCTCTGGGCTGCCAAGTCGGCTATCTTGAGATCCTCGAGCCGATGGCTGCTGATCGATTGTTGCACAACCGACTCGTAACGATGATCAATGGAGGGTTCGATTACAAATTGACTTGCGAGCACAAGTAAAATGGTAACGATCGCCAAAATCAGCGAAGGCAGCCCCCATCTCCAATAGGTTTGCGGTGTCTCTGGTAGGTCTTCCGAGGGCATCATCGGTTCAATCGCTTTTAAGAATCTGTAAAGCGTCCGCAGACTTGGCCAGAATCTGGCGCCGATTGGAAACAAAGATCCTGCGAAGGTTCGCTAATTGCTCCTGATTTGGCTCCGAGCTTGTGTATGCAATCTGTTGAAACTGAAACGTCAATGGTTCGATCACTGGATCAGAAGGACGCGTTCTATTAAGTAGGGTTGTCGTCCAACGACTTGCCCTAGCTCGATACTCGAAGGAGCCTTCGTAACGATAGGGATTGCCGTCTTGATCAAAGAGCGAGAAGTGCAAAATCGCTACATCCCCGAGGTCATTTCGAAGCTTCGTTTCATAGAACGACTCACCTTGATCCTCTTGGATTAGATCACTCGTTTCCCTCCGCCAACCGGAGTTGATATAGCATTCCCATAATGGATGCCATCCCCTGAATGGGAAATCCAAACAGACTGTCATGTTGCCCAGTTCCCATTGCAGATTCCAGATTCGCGAATGCTGACCGAGCATGTCATTGCGATCTCTTGATTCTGTGTGGAAACCAATCAATCGGGAACCACCGCCGGGAATCAAATCCTTCACACCAGGAAATCTCTCAGAATCCTCAGCGCTGATGCTCGGCAAATCAGGCTTGGCATGAAACTCTGCCACCGCCCGAAGACTCTCAGGAAAAAACACAAACAGTAAAAGTGGTATTGCAGCCCAGCGATAACTGAGTCGTTGGAAACGATGCGAGCCCAGCGAAAGGTGCTCGTTAGCATGCTGGTCGACACTCCGGGGTTGCTTGGCTTGCCAGTAAGTCGCCTGAAAGTAGTTTAGCAGTTGAACCGAGCTCCAATGCACCCAGGCTGTAAACACAAATACACCTAAACCAAGCATCGTGTGGATCGACCCTTTGGAAAGATCCAGACCAAACCATTCCAAACCAACCACGATCAAATAGATGCGTAGCAGATTGCCGAGGATTGCCCATATTGGAACTGTAACCACGGTGATCAAAGTCACCCAGAAGCCTGCCCTACCGATCAATAGAAGCACTCCGGCTACAGCCATCAATGCATATTGACTATCCACACCGCTACAAGCCTCTTCGACAAACAACGGCTTGCTCGATATGTCGATGACATTCCCTCTTCGCACGTGGATGATCTGAGTCAGATCCATGAGCCTACTACAGCAGATCGATGATAGTGATTGCAACCCGCTAACAAGTTGCTTGTCCCAGCCAAAGGGGGGCGGAAGCGTGACCAATAAGAGCCCTGCAATACCCGCCAGTCGAAGTGTCGTGGTCCCAGGACGTGCGATCAATCCCCACGTAAAGACCAGTGCAATCGCGCAAAAATGGGCAAGCCAAGGACTTCCCAGATACAGCGCTGCAATCGAGATCAAAACAACAGCGATCCAACAAGCAACTCCCCAAGTCCGATCAGAAGCAGATGAAGTTGGTGCATTCGTCTTTTCGCTGCTCAAAAAATAAGCCGCAGCAAGAATCGCAATCGGAAAGAACTGCAGATGGGGCTTAAGCATCAAAACCCGAGACTGCATGTACAACAGTGGTGCCAAGGCAATCAAAGGCAGCACAAGCCCGATCCATGTCCAGCGACTCACTTGGAATCACCTCTGCGCAACTCCTGGATTTTCAGAGTAATAAGATACTCGTAAATAGAAAGGAGCTTGCAATAATGGTAACCGGCGACTCCGTCTAGGAAACCAAGCTTGAGGACATACATGTACACAAAACGCAATGCACTCCTGCATGGCATCCGGAACGACAATTCCTTGAGCGCCACTCGCCTAGCTGCAGGATCTTTGAACTGAAAGATATCCTTCCAAGGTATACTCCGCTGATCAAGACTGCGAATCGACTCGATGGCTTCGTTGGTGGAGTATTGATTGTGTTTTTCGACCCAAGAATAAAGCCCCTTACGGAAACTGAAATGGTGAAAATGGCTTGTGAGTCTGCCTGAGTCACCTTCAACGACCGCCGTTGGATTGACAAGTCGCTCCCATCGCACCGACTCAGGGCGATAGAAACGAAGCACCCAGACAGGATAGATCCCGCAGTGCTTGATCCATCGGCCCATAAAAAAATTCTTGTATCTTAAACGGTATGCAACACAGGTCTGCTTTGGATCCGCAGCAATCTGATGAATCTCCGTTCTGAGATCCTCAGGAACAACTTCGTCCGCATCGGAATAATACAGCCAAGGATATTTGTATTGAATCTGAGATCCTGCCCAATTCAAATGCGACGACCAATTATCAAACTCTCGATGGATCACTCTGCAACCAGCTTGTTTGGCAATTTCAACGGTGCGATCCGTACTGCCCGAATCCAAGACAACGATATCGTCGCACCAACGCAGTGACTCCAAGCAGTGAGGAAGGTTGACTTCCTCGTTTTTCGTCAGAATGAGTACAGAGATCATCTTACCGTACCTACCTTGCGATGCTTTCGAAAGACCGCCGGGTTCCCTGCAACGACCGTCCAAGCATCGACGTCTTTAGTGACCACCGAGCATGCTGCAACGACAGCACCTTCGGCGATACGCACGCCCGGGCTGATGAAGGCTCTTGCGCAGACCCAAGCACCATGTTCGATATGGATCGGTGCGTGTAGTAGGGTCATCTGGGGATGAGATAGGTCGTGGCTACCGGTGCACAAAAAGGCTTGCATGCTCACTGTGCAGTGACTGCCAATGACGATTCGATCCACCGAATAGACCTCGACCTCTGGTCCTATTGAACTATGCTCGCCAACTTCGAGCAAGGCTGGGTCTCGTATCTTGGTTGTTGGATAGATGTAGCTGGTCGAAGTGAGTTTCGCTCCAAATAATCGCAGCAGAAGTCGGCGAAAACGGAAGGCTCTTTGCGGACTCCATCGAAACAAACTGGCTTGAACCATCGACCAAGCGAATCGTCTGAGCTTGGAATCAAAGGTTGCCGTATTTTGATACTTAGACAGGTCTAAGCTGCCAGCCGATTCGGTATCACGGAATATGTTTTTCATAAATCCTAATCAGTCGTTGAGAGATCGATGGCCAAGCGAACTCTTGTTGCACCCAGTTTCTTCCTCGCTGTCCCATCGCTTCGAGCTCGTCGCCAAGGAGACTTGTTGCTTGGCGCAAAGCTCCAAGAATCCCGTCGATGTTGGCCGGTACCCACCAACCGCATCGGTGCTGGTCTAGCCCCTGCCAAGGAGCCTGATCCGTTGTAATCACAGGTAGGTTGTGAGCAAGTGCTTCGGCAACAGCAATCCCGAAATTTTCACTGTACGTTGGCAGGATGAATAGATCCGCATCAACAAACGCTTGGGATTTCTCAACACCGTAAACCGGTTCGCTAAAGCTCCAACACGAGGAGAGTCCAAGCCTTGAGACAAGGGACTCTAATTCGGATCGATGCCCGTGATCATCGGGCCCAATGACCAACATACGCCATCGATCGGGCCTGAGTTTCGCCCAAGCTTCAGCGAGCATAGGTAGGCCCTTTTTGGGGTGAATACGGCTTAAAAACAGGGCGGTTTTCTCGTTGCGGTTTGTAGACCTCTCGGGTAGTGTGTCAGGAAAAACGATCCCATTGGGGAGGACCTCGATGGGATTTCTCAGGCCGAGATTCCTAAATTGCTGAGCTTCGCTCGGGGCTGTCGCCATGAGAAACGTCGCCTTGCAAAGATCCGAACGCTGATAAAGCCACCAAGCAAGACGTTTCTTCCACTTGCGCTGCGACAGAGCCCAAGGTTCAAGCATGCCGTGGGGGCTAATTGTATAGGGCAGCTTGTGTCTCTTGGCATAGCGAACACATTTATGAAGGAATGGCTCCCAAATACCATGGATATGCACAGCAGAAATCGGGCGTTGAAGATGGCTTTTAGTAAGCTGTTCAAAAGACGGAAAGTTTTTAGCGATGATCGGTGCATAGCGCGTCGTATCATCGAGATGATCGGGGCAAAGTAGGTATCCCTCGAGGCCTGCGGCTCTTTGATGATCCAAAAGCTGGGTGACCGATAGAGAAGGGCCACCGCGATCGAGCCGGGTCGACGTAACAACGTGAACAATCGAGCGATTTTTCATCATCGACCAACCATTGCTAGTAGGTGTCCAGAGAGTGTCACCGCACGCTTTTCCCACAGTTGCTCACTCAGGTCGTAAGGGACATCGGGCTGTCTTGGACTGAGCATGACCTGATGCAATGCATCTGCGATTGCGTGTGCGGTTGGTTCGACGTAAATGGCATGATCTCCAAGAATGGAGCGAACTTCACCCACATCAGACGTGATCACCGGTCGACCCGACTGGGCGAATTGATAACACTTGAAGGGACAACGAGCAAGATTCAGAGGTTTGTTTCGGATTGGAAAGACCAGGCAATGGGCTGAGGTCAACTCTCTGAGCATAGAGTCCCAGTCGAGATAGCCAGGAAACTCGAATTGGGTTAAGCCAAGTTGGCTTGCTCGCTCCCGACATGCATCAAGTTGCGCACCGGAACCAACCCAACGGATCGGATGCTCGACACCTTTTTGCTTGAGTACACCGGCTGCTTCAATGAGCAGATCGTGATCCCATTCAGGATGCAATGAACCCATACCCACAGCAACAGGAGTGTTCGAAACGTCTTCACTTTTTGGAAAAACTCGTGGAAGACAAGCGTAGGGTAAGTAGAGCGCCGACCTCCCGTACTGCTCCATCATCGTGTTTGCAAGCCAACGGCTTGCGCATACGATCGAGTTTGCGCGCTTCACGAGCCATCGATCGCGAGCGCGTTTATACCAACGCAACGCAGTCCTTTTCTCGCTGAATGTCGTCCAATCCTCCCAATCGAACACGAACCGAATCTTCGGAAACGCGATCGCCAGCAGCATCGCCTTTTCTTTGGGGTTGAGCATGTGGACAAAGTCAGGTCGAATTTCTTTGAGGATCGTTCCGATACTTGAACGTATCTTGGTCGGATTTGAATCGAAAAAATAGGGGCGAATCAAATCGGCTTCTTCGCACTGACGATTCGCAGTACTGTTGGGGACCGCCAACTGAGCATCCCATCCTATTTGCCTCAGGCATCGCGTCAGTTGTAAGGCTCTAAGGCATCCTGTTTTACTCAGATCCCCAAAGCCAATAAAAAGTATTTTGGGGATACCTGTCATTGATTCGTGTCGACCCTGCGCTGGGTCCAATACGCGTCGGCAAAAATCAAGAAGGCCATGTGCAATGGCCAGGAGAATCGTGCAAACGAATTGGGGGAGAACATCACGTGCCAGGAGAAGTAGGGCAGATAGACGACGACCAAGGCGATCATTGCAAGTGATGCCCCCAGTAGCAAGCGGTTCGCGAGATAGAAAGTGCGGTAAATGACATACGCCCAAAAGACAAATCCTGCAAAACCACCGAATACCCATGCTCCCAACAAAACCGAGTGGACGGGCAGGATGTCTTGAAAGATCTGCTTGGGTGCCTTTGACCCATAAATTTCACGCATTTTCAGAAGGTATAACCGTCGCAAATGCCCTGGATTTGCCCACGAGCCGTGTCCGAGCAGAGGCTTTTCATAAATCGCATCCAAGGCGATCAGCGATTCATTTCGCGCCAAAAGCAAGACCTCGACTGGATTGTATGGGTTCTTTGCCAAATCGATTTGAATCTTCGCCGACTTGCCAAGTGTTCCAGCTTGCGCGAAGCTCACATACATAAAGTACATCGGGACGAGCAAAACAGACGAGAGAATGAACCCCTTCCGCATGGCTCCCCGAAGATTTACACCCGATTTACTTGGTTGAATCCAAAGATAGAAAAAAAACAGGGTGCTAATCAAGACGATCAACCCATCGGATCGACCTCCATAAATATTCGCTAGAACCGCATAAACGATTCCAACTGGAAACAGGATCCAGGGGTGCTTTCGAAAAAGCAGGAACGAAAGTAGTGCGAATGCCGGATGCGCCCAGCCCGACACATAGAAATCCCAAAGGTTCTCTGCATAACTTTGATTACCGCGATCAAATCGGTAGATCAGACTCGCACTGAGCAACCCTCCGGCACTCGCACCAAGCACTGCACCGAGGTGATTGCGATAATCGCGTGCGTACAAACCGCAAAAAAATACGAACGTGGTCATCGTCAGAACGATGCTGCCTAGGCCTCGAAGAAGGTTCTTAGTCGTAGACCCATTGTAAATATCGCTCAGAAGTTGAGAGCAAAACCATAGGGTTGCTAAGCTGAACAAAAAGAGAACCTCGCGGTTCCTTAACGCCTTTGCAATATGTTTGAAATAGAATGGGTAAAGTGCGAGCACCAGGATTTCGCCCAGCCGAAATGTACCGACGAGTGTCACCGGGATGACCATGCTGATAGCCACCAACATCGGAACCAAATTCGACAACCGAAAAATGAGCTTTGCACCTTCGTGATTGCTCCATAGTCGACGCGAATCTGTCGGTTCAGCATTGACTGTGGGGAAACCCGAAGGGTAGCTGCGCGTGATTGGGGTTTGTGCCCAGGACATTAGTTCTTCCCCCATAAGTTTCTTTGGTCGCTTGGCCATGAGAGTCCAAGCAGTCTTCGAACGCCGTATTCAATCGCAAGACTCAATTCCACCCTACCGCCGTTTCGACTTTGGATGTACTCGTAGACCGAGTGGCAATCGTCATTTTTGAAACTCTTTAACCAAAGCATTGAAAGATATCGATTCATCGCCTCAGGCCAATAATTTTCGACAAAGTACCAACGAACCCACTCTCGAGCTAGGTTCAGACGACGCGTTGTGAATGTCAGCGAACC
>JBJSXX010000316.1:0-3183 GCA_046086605.1 Pirellula sp.
CCAAAACTTGCTTGCCGCTGGCAATCACAAGATCTTCGACCCATGGTACAAGACCCAAGTGCGAATCGCTTCGACTCAGGATCCTTGGATCAACGAACGACAGCTTTACACGATCGTCAAATCGGGAAAGCTTGAGGGTCACGCTTTCGTCTTGGACTTGCTCGACTACCAGCGAGCGTTGGTCTGGATCGACGGACGATTAAGCCGAATGCTTGGTCCTGGCTTGTTCGCCTATTGGCTCGGTGGCCGCGAGGTTCGTACCGAAGTGATCGATATCCGAAATGTTCGATTCGATCATTTGGAACTTCGTGCAATCTTGAAACTTGAAGACGCCGGAAAATGGCTTGATGTTTGCAAGGTTGAGCGGGATACGGTCGGTGTTTTGTACATCGACGGCAAGTTCACGAGCGTACTTGAACCAGGCTTGTATGCGTTCTGGAAGGATGCTGCGGAAGTCAAGGTCGTTAGCCAAGACATGCGCGAAATGCAGATCGATGTTAGCGCACAAGAGTTCATGACACTTGATAAGGTGACTATGCGCATGAATGCCTCGGTAACTTATATCGTCAAGGACGCGAAGTTGGCTGTATCGGCTGCGGTCGATGTGCGCCAATCGTTGTACCGCGATGTGCAGTTCGGATTGCGAGAAGTGATCGGACAGCAGGAACTCGACAGCTTCTTGACCGCAAGGGACGAAGTCACGCACGGGTTGAAAAAGTACGTTGTCGACAAGGCTGCTGTATTGGGTCTTGAAGTTCGTTCGGTGGGGATCAAGGACGTGATCTTGCCAGGCGAAATCAAGGACTTGATGAACAAGGTGACCGAAGCCAAGAAGGCTGCCGAAGCCAACTTGATCGCTCGCCGAGAAGAAACAGCCGCCATGCGCAGCCAAGCCAACACGGCAAAGTTGCTTGCGGAAAACCCAACCTTGATGCGCCTTCGAGAGCTCGAAGTCCTTGAAAAAGTCGCTTCGAGCGGCAAGATGAACATCATGCTTTCGGACAAAGGATTGACCGACAAGGTCGTCCACTTGCTCTAAACCTTAAAACCGCCCCTGGATGCTAATCGCCCCAGGGGCGGTTTTTTTATTTGTCCGTTCGGACGGTTAAAACCACCGCAGGCTCATTGGATTGTTGTATTTGTCCAAAATCAAGTGTTTAATGGAGGGGTTTCCTGACAACCGTGTGCTTAAGCAACCCAGGACCGTAGGGTGGACCATGACAAGCCTATCGCAATTGCGTATCGGATCTACGTTCCTGGTGACCGCATTGCTATCGAGCTTAGCCGTTTCAAAGTCGACCTATGGCAACGAAGCCTTGGAAGCTTTTTTGCAGAAGCACTGCATCGCCTGCCACAGCGAGCAAAACGAAAAGAGCGATGTGCGGATCGATCAACTCTCAAGGGATTTCAAGACTGGGGGCGATTCACATCGCTGGGGAGAGATCCTTGAAAAAGTCAACAGTGGGCAGATGCCACCGAAAGAAAAAGAGCGGCCCACACAGCAGGAGATCGGTGAGTTTGTCTCCAAACTCGATGCGTTGCTTAAAGAAGGTCGAGCAGCACGGATGGCAGCAAGACCTCCAGTGGCTCATTACAGACTGAGCCGCAAAGAATACCAAAACACCATCTACGATCTGCTCGGCGTGCGCTACGATCCAACGAAACCAGGTGAGCTCAACGAAGATAGCTTATGGCATGGATTCGAAAGGATCGGATCGGAACTGTCTCTCTCACCCTCCCACGTCGATCGCTATTATCGTGCAGCTGGACTGGTATTAGATCGAGCGCTCTCAGATACCTCGGTCACCTCTCGCCTAGTTCGTAAATCGGCGGCCGAATTGCGTTATCGAGGCGGCAAAGAACAGGAATCCCGATTGGAACGCTTCGGCATCAATCGCCCCTTGCGATTCTTGATTTTCCCAGGCCGTGTCGAAACAGCCCTTGCTCCAAACTGGTTCGGAAAATGTGGGCCAGAGCACAGCGGTCTGTACAAAGTCCGTTTGCAAGCAAGTGGAATCCGACCTCCGGGTGGACAGCCAGCACACCTTAGTATCGGAAAGCCCACCGGAGAGGAAACTGTCGAAGGGATCATCGACTTTGATATCACAGCATCGGAAGACCAACCCAAGGTTTATGAATTCGATGTGTTTCTTGAAATGCCGATGTCGCTAAGCCTGTGCGTGGTCTCAACCCATGAAGTCGACCGTCGCCAGGGCGCAGCCTTTCGTAACGCTCTTAGCAGCCCAAGTTCTTATCTCTTTACACACAGCAGCGACACCATCCTGCTAAATCCCAACGCCCCACAGATGTTCGATGATCAAGGGAATGGAATCTTCTCTACGGTCATCCTTGATTGGATCGAATGGGAAGGCCCATTGGTCAGCGAACCAGAAAAAGAACTTCGCAACTCCTTGCTCCCACCCTCAGACGCTTCGGTCCAGCAGGTGCAAGACCACTTGGTACAGTTTGCCCGACGCGCCTGGAGACGAGAGGTTCAACAGGAAGAATTGAAAGTCTATCTGGACGCTTATCAAACGCTCCGTAACGAAGGAGAGTCTCTGGCCGACGCTTATCGTCTTGCCCTTCAAGGCATCCTGACATCGAGAAACTTTATCTACATCGTCGAAGGCGATCCGCAAGTCCGACAGCAACTTAGCCCTTGGGAACTCGCCACACGACTCTCCTACTTCCTATGGAGTTCGATGCCAGACCAAGACCTGTTGGATGCAGCGCACCGAGGCCAACTCGATAGAGAGAACTTGGTCGGTCAGATCGATCGCATGCTCGATGATCCCAAGTCGAACCGTTTCATCGAAGATTTTTCGAGGCAATGGTTGCAACTGCATCGATTGGGAATGTTTCCTCCCGACAAGAAACTCTACCCAAACTACGATGCCTGGCTCGAAACGAGCCTTCGCAAGGAACCGATCGAGTTCTTTCGCGAGGTTTTTTCTAAAAACCTCTCCATCGACAGTATCATCGACTCGGATTGGACGATCGCAAACGCACGATTGAGCAAATTTTACCGTTTAAAAGAACCTGACCAAGAGGGGTTTCAACGCGTTGCCTTAGCACCTGAGGATCATCGTGGAGGATTGCTCTCGATGGGGAGTATTCTAGGTTTGACATCCGACGGCACTAGGCATCGGCCCGTCCATCGTGGCGTTTGGGTGAGCGAAGTGA
>JBJSXX010000317.1:0-4460 GCA_046086605.1 Pirellula sp.
CTTGAGACTGAGCATCGCGTGAGTGATCTTTGCAATCCTTTCAATCAAAGGTGCTTGCTTGGTGGATTCCCAGGTCAATCTTTTTTCGAGCGATTCCAGGGTCGGTCCTACGGCCTTGTTCAAATCTCCATGGAACAGGTACTTGATCGCTACAGGATGGATGACCACTTTGCCTGTCGAGTTCTCTTTGGCCCGTCGCTTGGCCGCTGTGCGCGCGATGAAAGCCACACCATCGAGGAGTGGTTGAAGCACATCGTTGGTTCGAAAAACAGATCCTTCTGGGAACACCACCAAAGGGCGATCGGGTACCGAGAGGGTTTCGATCGCTAGATCCAACGCCTGGCGATCGAGCCCCTCACGATAGACGCTGTAGGCCCCCATGGTGCGCAAAGCCCAGCGTTGAAATCGGCTTTGATGGAACAAATGCCACGACGCCATTGCATACATAAGCGTGTCTGCAGCCACGGCCACATGAGACAAAACCAATGGGTCTGCGTATCGGCAGTGGTTTGGAGCAAGCAGCACGCCATGACCTTGCCTGAGCGACTCGCGGAAATGATCGACCCCTTCGAGCCTGTGCGAAACGACTCCCTCGTATCGCCGCAAGTACCAAGGCACGACGTTGAGTTTCAAAACGGTCCGAGGAAGCCATCGGCGACGGTTCGGTGGGATGAACTCATAGGGTTTTTCGATGATGATGTCTTGCACGTTACCCTCAACTCCTAGAGATGTTCCCAACGATAAACACAGGTTCCTCTTAGGATATCTCAGAATATCCTTTTGGATGAGCTTTGTGCCAATTCCAAGCGGTCTGCACTATCGGATCGATTGTTTTGTAGCGAGGTTCCCAGCCCAAAAGCTGCTTTGCAAGCGAACATTGCGCTACGAGTTCTGCTGGGTCGCCAGCACGCCTCGGGCACATCAGGGCAGGAATCGGATGTCCGCTGGCCTTGCGACAAGCATTGATCACTTCAAGAACGCTGTTGCCAACCCCAGTGCCGAGGTTCACCTCCAAGACCTTGCCCGACTCGAGCTTTTCCAAGGCTGCCAGGTGCGCACTGGCCAAGTCTTCGACATGGATGTAATCTCGTATACAAGTTCCATCAGGGGTTGGGTAGTCGCTCCCAAAAATCTGTATCGACTCTCTTTGTCCCAAAGCGACTTGTAGCACCAAAGGGATCAGATGCGTTTCAGGTGTGTGATCCTCTCCGATCGAACCATCGGCGGCTGCACCCGAAGCATTGAAGTAACGCAGTGAAGCCCCCGCAAAGCCATAGGCATGAGCATAGTCTTTCAAGGCTCGTTCGATCACCAATTTGGTAAATCCGTATGGATTGATCGGCAACTGAAGCGTATCCTCGGCGATGGGGATCTTCTCCGGCTGACCATACGTCGCTGTTGTGCTGGAGAAAACAAACTTCTTGACCCCTCCTGCTCGCATCGCCTCAAAGAGTCCCAAAGTCGCAGCGATGTTGTTCTGGTAATACTTGGCCGGATCCTGAACCGATTCCCCTACGTAGGCGAAAGCAGCAAAGTGCATGACCGCCTCGATCCGCTTTTCTTTCAGCACCCTTTCTAACAAGGTTCGGTCAAACAGATCACCGACAATCAACTGCTTAGGCTGAACGCTTTGGCGATGCCCCATCGATAAATTATCGTAAACCCAGACCTCATGATCGGTTTGATTGAGCAACTTGACTGTATGCGAACCGATGTAGCCAGCACCTCCAACGACCAAAACCCTCATGCAAATACACCTATCACCAAAAGAAACATGGATTGATCTTACAAGCGACCAATATCCAAGTGTAATCGCCCGAAACGATAAGGTATATTGCAGATATGAAAAGCAAACTTAAGAAACTTTCGCTCCAAAACCAGCTTGCACCACAGCCCGAAACCAGCTTTGCCGGCTGGTCGGAGCGATTCGTTAGCTATCTGCGGACCGAGTGCCACCTTGCTTCCAACACCGTCGAGGCCTACCAACGCGATCTTGAACACTTCCAGACTTGGCTCGCAGGTCGATTGCCCAACAAGTTAAAGATTGACGATTTGACCAATTATTTGGTCTGGCTCAAGGACCAGAAACTGGCCGCCAGCTCGATCGCAAGGCATATCGTTTCACTCAGGATGTTTTACAAATTCCTGCAACTCGAAGCAGCCATCACCGACAATCCAGCCGAACTTCTGACGACTCCAAAGCTATGGCGGAGGGTACCTACTGTCATCAACGTCACCCTGATCGATCGGTTTCTTACAGCCCCTCAAAAATACGATCCGCTTTGGCTGCGCGATCGCGCGATTCTCGAACTGCTCTACGCGACCGGTTGCCGTGTATCAGAAGTCTCCGACATGCTCCTTGCGAACGTCTTTCTGGATCAAGGCTACTGCATGGCCGAAGGCAAAGGGAGCAAGCAACGCATGGTTCCATTGGGCCAGCGTGCCGTCGAAACGATTCGAGAGTACTTGTGCAATTCAAGAGTGGAGTTGATTGAGAATCGAGACCCAAAGCAAACGCCTTGGCTCATCGTCTCTCGAACCGGCTTGCGGCTTCGCCGCGAAGCGATTTGGGAACTGGTCAAACGCTACGCTCTGCGAGTTGGAATCGACCCGGAGACTTCGCCGCATACCCTTCGCCATAGCTTTGCTACCCACCTTCTAGCCGGCGGTGCGGATCTAAGGCTTATCCAAGAGATGCTCGGTCACGCTAGTATCGAAACGACGCAGATCTATACCCAGGTTGAAAACAGCAAACTCAAAAAAGTCCACAAACAGTTCCACCCACGGGGTTAGCCAACGCAAACCATCTTCAGCCACAATCATTCCTGAAGATCCCAAATAAAAAAGCCTCTCGGCTTAGGAGAGGCTTTGGTCGATTTTTCAAAAGGCATTCGCAAACAGATCAGCCACCAGGAGGAGGTGTGCGTCCGTCGGTGTTGATCGGCTTTTTTGCCTGCTCTTCATAAGCCTTGTTTTGCTTCTCAAGTCGCTCTTTAACATCCGGTGGCATCACGCCTGCACCAGTACCAACTTGGTTCTCGGTGCTTGAATCGCAACCGACCAAGCACATCGGCATGCTTGCCAAGCACATCGCTAGTAAAAATTTCGCGCGCATCGCATTTCCTCAAATGTGGGTTATCAAAAAATTAGACCGATCAGTCCATGCCGTCGCGACGATCCGCTGCGGCGATACCAGTAGATATTACAACTCTTCGACAGGGTGATTGTCAAGCGAATCACGGCCTTGGGCGAGCTATTTGCCATAAATTCGCAACATGCTGACAAAAAGGAGACCCGTATCAGCGGGCCGGACACCTTGCCACCACCCCGGAAAAATGAAGGTCTCCGTCGATTGCATCCCAGCGGATCGACTGAAATTCACAACCCCCGGCAATCGACTCGACCCCGAGCCCCGCTACTGCACGTCGGGCATCTTGGCCCCCAATGACTCTCGGAGCGATGTAGCATTCGACCTGGTCGACCAACTTTGCATCGAAGAAACTTCCCAAAATCCCTGCCCCACCTTCAACAAGCACGTTGGTTCCACCTCGGCTCGCGATGGCACCGAGCACCTGAGTGAGCTCCTTTTGGCAACCGTCAATTCCGGGCGAAGCATCGAGTTCCAAAAACTCCACTCCCGACTCCTCAAACTCCGACCTCTTCTGGGGCATACTCCTGAGCACCCTTTGGTCGACAGCAACCCAAACAGGCGTCTGGCTTGCGGTGCGAACCAGCTGGCTCGAACTCCCGATCCGAAATCGCCGATCCAAAACGACTCGAATCGCCTTCCTGGCCACCGACTCTCCTGGTTCCAATCTCGCGGTGAGCATCGGATCATCCGCAAGCACCGTCGCGCTTCCTACAAGGATCGCATCGACCCTGGATCGCAGTCGATGCACCTGTTGTCTTGAAAGCTGATTGGAAATCCATTTGGAATCTCCGGTGCTTGTCGCGATCGCCCCGTCGAGCGTCATCGCCCATTTGGCAATCACCCACGGCAATCGGCTCGAGAGTCTCTTCAAATAGGGTGCATTGAGCTCCCGAGCTTGATCCCCAAGCACTCCAACCGTTACATCGATTCCTGCCTGCTTGAGCTTGCCGATCCCAAGTCCGGCGACCTGTTCAAAAGGATCTTCCATAGCGATCACGATACGCGCAGGAGGATTCTTCAAAAGCAGTTCCACACAAGGAGGTGTTTTGCCATAGTGCGCACAGGGTTCGAGCGTCACGTAGATGGTCGATTCGGATACCGTTTGGGAATCCAAGCTATCGAGGGCATTTACCTCCGCATGAGGACTGCCAAAGCGCTGGTGAAATCCGCTTGCAATCATCTCACCGTGACAAACTACCACGCATCCGACCATGGGGTTAGGCTCGACATATCCCTGCCCCCGTTTGGCCTGTTCCAAAGCCACCTGCATCCAATGCTGGTCGGATTTCATCGATGATCGCAACCTACT
>JBJSXX010000318.1:0-18062 GCA_046086605.1 Pirellula sp.
GAAGCGTTCGAGATCTTCGGCGCTAAGAGCGAGTTTTTAGTCGCCGCATCGCAGTGTCGGGCTGCAGCCCAAGGTAGTAGGCACACTCCGCTGTGCCGTTCTTAAGGTTTAATCAGTAGCACATCGATCCCTGGCTGACGGCACAGCGGAGTGTGCCTGCTACTTTGCGAGCCAGCGGAGTATGCCTGCTACTTTGCGAGCTAGCCGACAAACGGAACTGCAACTTGAGTTTCCACTGCACTTGATCTACTCCTAGCTTGGCAACTCACAACCGATCCGCACTTAACCAGATCACTGCGGGGCATGCGAAAACATGCACGTGCAGGAAAGCCAAAGCAATTGGCCTGATACTCCACGCGACCATGAATCGGATGAAGAGTCAGTTTTTCGAGTGGAAATTCTGCTATTTACCCAAATTGACTAACTGTGCTATGGTACCGGCTTGTTGTTGCTAACTGGCAATAGGGATTCATGGAGGAGTCTACGCCATGCATTTGGTTCGTTTGGATATCGACAAGAAAAACGCAGCTTCGCAATATCACGTGGGCCCCTTGGGTGCGGGTCTGAATGCTGTCTATTCCCCCTTGGTAGCTAACAGCACGCTACTGACTCGATTCACGAAAAGCTTGTTGTTTCGCGGCCAAACACTTGGTGAACTCGACGATTCGGAGTTTGCTTCGATCGATGGCTCAGTAACCTGGGTCGACGCCTCAGGACACTTGAGGATGATCGACTGTGT
Organism: Pirellula sp.; assembly: GCA_046086605.1. Taxonomy (GTDB): domain Bacteria; phylum Planctomycetota; class Planctomycetia; order Pirellulales; family Pirellulaceae; genus JBKCUI01. Next base: position 740 of record JBJSXX010000318.1, read on the forward strand.
GGGTGGCAGGCCACTTTTTGCTCAGATTGCCTCTGCCTTGCCATCTGCCCCAGGGACCCTTTGCCAAGAAGACGATGAGCGCATACGCGGACAAGGAAATATGTACTGGGAAGGGGAGACGGCCGATGGGCGATGGGACGAGCTCAGGGCTGATATCCTCGGCATGGTTTTCTGTTCGCCTTTAGGATCCGTTTCTCCAGAGAAACTTTGGTGGGCAGCTGGTCGATTGGGGGTTCACAGTCCGGCCAAGATGGAACTCGACGAGGGCTACAAAGCGCTCAAGGACGAAGAGACTTCGCTCTTGGATCGATTGCGAAATTCTGACCCTGTCGATCACGATCAGGCTTGGTGGATCTCTGAGCGTGATCGCTTGCGAGGCCAATTGCAGCAGATCCAGCAGCACAATTTTGAGCAGAGTGCTACTACGAATACTCAAAAGGTTCCTTGGGATGACACACAGCTCAACCAAGGTTTGGCGCAAGCCGAAGTGATGATCCAAAGGTGGAGTCAAAGAAATCAGTGGCATCAGCGACTAGCACAAGTTCAATCGTCTTTGCTGACGCGATCCGTATACCGTCGCACGTCGTCAGGTTCGTTGATTCCCTCTGCCGAGCGACTCTTGAGCGAGCTCACAGCAGGTTCGGTACGACAGCTACCAACCTGGGCTGTCGAAGCCTCCTATCTGCACTCGGAAGCTTACAATGCCGGTCTGCGTCATGATGTTCTGGATGCTCAGGTTCCTCCTGCGGAGACTCGGCAACGCAGGCTCGTGGACTTGGCAATTCGTCTTGCGATTGCTCAAGCGGCCCGGACTCGCATCGGGCGAATACCGTTTTTGCTTGAAAACTCCTTAGATGGTTTCCGGGGCGAGCCCCTCGAACAGATCTTGCATGTGGTTTCGAATTTCAGTCGAGACGGCTGGCAGGTATTGCTAACGACAGCCGACGAGTTCATCGCGCGGCGGATCGCCGGTCATGGTGGTACGGTCGCAAGGGTTCATGAGAACTTGCGGTATGCCAAGCCTCAGTATGTGATCGATTCGGATACGGATCTGGGCTTGCATCCTGTACTGGATCGCGCTCCGATTGTCCCCCATTCCAGATCGACGAGTTCTCTCAGGTCGACATCGAGCGATTACAGTGAGATCAATCGCCAACTCGATTGGTTGGCTCAGCAAGAAGATCCGCAGGTGGTTGAGCGTGTTGAGCCGATGGTCTACCAACGCAATGGCAAGACTTATTATCTCTCGAAAGAGAGTTTGATCGATTCTGTTCCGGGCTTGGGCGTCGAAACGCTTCGAAGACTTCGATCCGTGGGTGTTCATCGTGTGGGTGATTTTACCGGTGCGACGATCCAACGCCTTGCGAGTGTCACAGGATTGCGAGCCGAGTGGTTGCAAAACACCATCGGGGTTGCTGAGCTAATGTGCGAAGTGCCTCAGATGCGGGTCTTCGACGCTCGCGTCTTGGTGTCGTGCGGCGTGTATTCGTCCAAGCAGTTATCGGGGACCAATCCGTTGGTGATCGCAAAGAAGATCCATCGATTCCTCGATACCCAGGCGGGTCAATCGCTTCGCAAATCAGCACAGCGAGGGGAAGTCGTTCGCCTTCAGCGCTGGATTCAGTCGATCTACCAACAGCATGGAGTTGCTTCCAGCCTCGGCGGCGATGCGGTTGATTTCGATTGGGATCTCATCGAGCGAAAATCCAAGCAGGTCGGTACTGCCGTAGAACAGCCAACTTACGATGCCGAAGATGATCCTGATTTCCGCGAGGACGCAGGTCAAGCCGTAGCGAAGTTCAATATCTATTCGGGCAAGACCGACGCGACCTGGAAGTTCTACCTCGATCTAGCCAGTCCGGTCGTAGATGCTCCGACGATTGGTCCGAAGATGGCTCAGAAACTTGAAGCAATTCGAGTCAAGACCATTGGGGATTTGCTTGCCGGTGATTCAGGAGACATTGCCGAGGCGATCGGAGAAAAAGCGGTAACCCCCGACACCGTCGAAACATGGAAGAGCCAATCGATGCTCGTATGCCGAGTCCCAAACCTGCGTGGCCAAGACGCCCAACTTCTTGTCGCGGCTGGTTATCGTACGGCTGAGTCGATCGCAGAGGCTTCAGGGGACTCCTTGTATGAAGCGATCGCAAGGGTGGCAAGTACCAAGCAGGGTTTGCGCTATCTACGAGGCGGCAATCCACCAGACCGCCAGCGAGTCGTCTCTTGGATCGATTGGTCTAAGCATTCGAGAATGGTCAAAGCGGCGTAGATCCTAAACCTAGTTCGTTCGCTCAGCTGGATCAACCTTCGTTGAGCGTTACAGGTTGTGGGCTTGCTACCCACACCTTGAGCTTGACCTCTGCATCCTTTGGCACATAAACAACCAAAGGTAGCTTGCTGTTGTATCGCAACAGCTTGGGCTCGCCTCCGAGTTTGACGAACCGTTTAACCTTGGGAGCATCTGGATCGACTCCGATGCGAGTGCCGGCCATTGGACCGATTTGTTTGACGATGTATTTTGGGAACCCCCAACCTTCGATCGTTTCTTCCTCAAGGCTGCCTGCAAAGAAAAATCGGTTTGCCGCATCGACTTCAACAGTCTTGCCTACCATGAGTTCAACGCGGTAATCGTCTTCCTCCTCTTTGGATTCTAAGTAGACCACGACACGTTTCATCCCATCGGCTGCAGGAGGGTAGGCTTTCATGTTGTCTTGGGGTTGCTGTGCCATGGCGAAGGATCCGAGAAGTAGGATGCTAAGGGTTAGAAGGGACTTGAACATCATAGCGTTCCTCATGGGGGTTCGAGCTCACAGTGAAGTGCTGTAGTTTAGGGATGATTCGAATGGTCGTCCACAGGGTCCGGACGGCTCACGAGATAGGTGATTCCGCCGATAAGGGCCACGGCCAAGAGCACGGCGCGGTACATGGTTCCAACGATTAGGCCAGAAAACTGGGGCGAAACGGTCGGGATTTGTTTAAAGAGACGATCGATTCCGACTTCTTGTAGACCGATTCCACCGGGTGTAATTGGCAACGTTCCGGCGAGCAATGCAGGTGGAACGGCTAAGAAGTGTTCGAGCAACTTTGGTCTAATTGCACCGTCGGAATAGAGGGCCGAAGAGACCATCCAGACCGCGACGGTGAGGGCTGAGTGGACGCATAAAGACTGCAGGATCATGGTGATTGCGAGTTGTGGTCGGTTTTTGAACACCAAGCAAGACAGTGCGATTCGGTGAAGCTTATCTCCTACCCAAGGGATCCTTTTGAAAAGGTCAAGCGGCAGAGACTTCCCAAAGAGGATCAGGCCGGATATTCCTAGCAGGCCGATGATGCTGAGGATCCACGCAGCGTTTCGAATCGCCAAGAGTTGGGGAGAGAGATTTTTCGCAAGAGTGGTGCTCAAGGCAGCGACGATGATCAATCCGAGCATTCCAATTGCTCGGTCAACCAGGACGCTGGTGATGACTTCGGTTCTTCGGTTCCTGCTCCTACTGGCTGCAGCGATGGCTTTGAACAGATCGCCTCCGACACTTCCAGCACTGACCATATTGAAAGCCACACCGAGGAATCCAAGCCTGATGGTTTCAAGGAATGTGATGGGGACTTCGAGTGCCAAAAGGAGTCTTTGCCATCGCCAAAAACTCAAGATGTTCGCACCAACAACCATGGATAGAGCCAATAAAAGCCACCACCAATTTTTGGGCTGCTGGACCAAAATCTCCCAGTCTTTCTTGGGGAAACTCAAGGCGACCCAGGCGATGATCGACGCGAGCACCAACCATTTGATTGCGCTGACGATGACACGTGGCGAGAGATAGGTTCGATTGTTCATGTCTATGAAAAAACCTCGGCAACTCAAGAAGCTACCGAGGTTTGTTTTTAGGTTAGATTCAGCGGTTTAGCCTAGTTTCCGACTGCTTTGGCTAATTCCGAAGCCCGAGCGGTGCTTTCCCAACTGAATTCCGGTTCGTTGCGACCGAAGTGACCGCCAGAGGATGTCTTGACGTAGATGGGCCGACGAAGGTCGAGGTACTCGATGATTCCTCGGGGTGTGAGTTTGAAGAACTCTTTGACGACGTTGCAGATTCTTTCGTCACTGACTTTACCGGAGCCTTGGGTATCGACTCGAACGCTAACCGGTTCACTCACACCGATCGCGTAGGCGAGTTGAACTTCGCAGCGTTGGGCGAGTCCCGAAGCGACGATATTTTTTGCTACGTGTCGAGCCATATAAGCGGCACTTCGATCCACCTTGGTCGGATCCTTTCCTGAGAAGGCTCCACCACCGTGTCGTCCCCATCCGCCATAGGTATCGACGATGATTTTTCGTCCCGTCAGTCCGCTATCCCCGTGTGGGCCGCCGACGACAAAGTTACCCGTTGGGTTGATGTGATAAACGATGTCAGGTTTGATCATGTTTGCTGGCAGGCAAGGCTTGATAATCTTTTCGATCACATATTCCTTGATCTGAGCATGAGTCACATCAGGCGAGTGTTGGGTAGAGACAACCACGTTGTTGATGCCGATGGGCTGATACTCATCATAGACGATCGAGACTTGGCTTTTGGAGTCTGGACGCAACCAATCGACGTCTTTGTTGAAGCGGGCTTCGGTCAGTCGATTGGTGATTCTGTGAGCCAAGGCGATCGGCAGTGGCATCAGTTCGGGGGTGTCGTTGCAGGCGTAGCCGAACATAAGACCTTGGTCGCCGGCCCCGATGTCTTTGCCCTCCGAGGTGTTGTCATCAACGCCTTGAGCGATGTCTGGGCTTTGGCGATCCAAAGCGACCATGACATTGCAGGTGTTGCCATTGATACCCCATTCATCATCGGTATAGCCTACATCGACGATGGCTTTGCGAACGATATCTGCATAATTGACGATGGCTTTGGTGGTGATTTCACCAACGATCAGGGCCAGGCCGGTGGTTACCACCGTCTCACAAGCTACCCGGCTCATATTGTCTTGAGCCAAAAGAGCGTCTAGAACGCTATCCGAGATCCGGTCAGCCAATTTATCCGGATGCCCCATCGATACCGATTCGCTGGTAAATACGTACTTGCCAGATGCCACAGAAAAAGTCTCCACAATTAGACAAAACAGTTTGGGTCTTCAATGCAATCGAAAGAACTAGCTCAGCTATTTCCGTCGGGTTAGTTTATCCGCTTTTAACCAAATCGAAAGGCTAAAGTTTGGGATGATCGGCAAGGGCACTTAAAAAACCTGCCCCGAAGGCTTAGGATTTCAACTCGAGCAGTGGCTGACCGATGGAATTAGGTCTTTCTTGACAACCGATAGAGGGTAAAAGCATGGTTAAAACATCGTTGTTCGTCGCATCCTTAGTCGGCCTATGGATCATGTTTGGGCCGGTTCCAGCGATGGTTTGCTCTCAGGAAACACAGCGGGCCCAGGGAGATTTAACCCAGGGAGATTTAGCCAAGGAACTCCATGCGATTCTGGCCCGCCAGCAAATAGCCTGGAACCGTGGGGATATCCCCAATTTCATGGATGCTTATTGGAATGACCCGGGTTTGACGTTTTCTTCTGGGGGCAAGACGACCCGAGGTTGGCAAGCAACCTTGGAGCGTTATCAGGCCAAGTATCCAGATCGAGCAACGATGGGAACGCTGACATTTGATGCTCTTGAGACGCAACAACTCGATACCCATTCGGCTCTGACGCTTGGGAATTGGATTCTGGAGCGGGACAAGCCCGCGAGGGGTAATTTTTCTTTGGTCTGGAAGAAGATCGACGGAACCTGGAGAATCGTGCATGACCATAGTTCGTTGCTGGCCCAGTAGAACCAGCTCAGCGAGTTTGTTTTAAGTCGTAGCCAGGAACCTTCATGTCGCAGATCTCATTGGAAAACGTCTCGGTCGGCTTTCGCGGCCCACTGCTGCTTGATCAGGTTCAAGCAAGGATAGAAGCGGGAGACAAAATCGGTTTATTGGGGCGAAACGGTTCTGGCAAGACGACGCTCATGCGGATGCTCTTGGGGTTGGAGCGTCCAGAGGCCGGCAGGATCGAGATCCAAGAGGGGCTTAAGATTGCTTGTGTACCCCAGGAGGTTCCCACTGGAACATCGGGTCGCGTTTTTGATGTGGTTAGCAGTGGGTTGCCCGAGGAGTATCTTCTCGATGAAAACCATTGGAAAAAAGATCAGGCCTCTGAGCGAATATTCGCCCAATTGCAACTCGACCCACAGGCTGACTTTGAGAAGTTGTCGATCGGACTAAAGCGACGCACCCTACTGGGAAAAGCGATTGTCGGCTCTCCGGATGTGCTCATGCTCGATGAGCCAACGAATCACTTGGACATCGATTCGATTCTATGGCTGGAGAATTTTCTTGCAGGTTTCCCAAAGACCTTAATCTTCGTGACCCACGATCGTGCGTTTTTGACCAAGATCGCTAATCGCATTTTGGAGATTGATCGCGGCAAGCTCTTTGATTGGGAGTGCGACTACCAAACCTTCTTGAAACGCAAAGAACAAGCGTTGTTAGCCCAGGAAAAACAAGACGCCCTATTTGACAAAAAGCTTGCGATTGAAGAGACGTGGATCCGTACAGGGATCAAGGCACGTCGGACTCGAAACGAGGGGCGAGTCCGTCGGCTTGAAGCGATGCGTAATGAGCGATCCGCAAGACCGCGTAAGACAGGTTCGATGCATTTGGCGATCGATTCGGGGGAACGAAGCGGAATGCTCGTTTGCGATCTTCAAGGCGCATCGTTTGGATATGGAGCCGAACCGATTGTCCGCGACTTAGACATCACGATCATGCGCGGCGACAAGATCGGGATCCTCGGACGCAATGGTGCAGGTAAATCGACGCTTCTGAAAGGTATCCTAGGGGAGCTTGGACCTTTGGGTGGAACGGTCCGCTTAGGAACCAATTTGCAGATCGCCTACTTTGATCAAAACCGGGACATACTCGATCCGAATCTCACGGCAGAGGAAAACGTCGGTGTTGGCCGAACGACAGTGACCATCAATGGTCGAAATAAGCATGTGATTGGATACTTGCAAGAATTCCTTTTTACACCTGAGGAAGCGCGATCGAAGATCCAGTTTTTTTCAGGGGGACAGCGGAATCGTTTGCTCTTGGCCAAGCTTTTTGCCCAACCTGCGAATCTCTTGGTCATGGACGAACCGACGAACGATCTGGATGCTGAGTCGCTTGAGATCCTCGAAGAGCGACTCGTTGAGTACGAAGGCACTTTGCTGGTCGTCAGCCACGATCGAGCATTTCTCAACAACGTCGTAACGAGCATGATTGTTTTTGAGCCGACGGGAATTCGAGAGTATGTTGGCGGCTACGATGATTGGTTGCGGCAGTCGAAGGTCTCCGCATCTTCTGCAACGGGGTCCAAGTCCACTTCGAAAGCCACGGCTTCCTCGACTTCTGTCGTGGCTTCGGGCGTGAAACCTCCACCGGATAAGCCCTTAGCCCAAAAACTCACTTACAAAGAAAAACTGGAACTCGAGTCACTTCCGAGTTTGATTGAGAAGCTTGAGTCGCAGCAGTCGGAACTTCACCAACGCATGTCTGCACCGGATTACTTTAAACGGCCTGCAGCGGACTTGTCCGCAGATGCTCAAAGCATGGAAACGCTCGATTCGAAACTGATGGCAGCTTACGAACGCCTCGAAACGCTCGATTCTCGGCAAAGTACCTGAAGAAATCCCTTTCTGAAACACAGGGTTTGGTTTGTTTGGATGCTATAATCTCAAAGGTTGTTTCCCTAACCCGCTTAGAGTGGATCGAGCATGCGAGCATTACATCCAAGATGGACCTGGTGCCTGATAAGTTGGGTTAGCTTCGCTCTCCCGGCGGCCCTGGCTCAGGAATCTCCTGAGGGCAGCAGTATTCCTCCGGAGAAGCTTGAGTTTTTCGAAGCCAAGGTTCGACCGATCTTGGTCCAACGGTGTTACGAGTGCCATAGCGGAGATCAGACCAATGGGGGACTGAGGCTCGATTACCGAGAGGGGCTCATCAAGGGAGGCGATTCGGGGCCTGCGATTGAGTCCCGGGAGCCTCAAGGCAGTTTGTTGCTGCGTGCGATCGGATACCAGAACCCTGATTTGCAGATGCCTCCAAGCGGCAAGCTTGATGCATCGGAGCTTGAGATCTTAGAAAAATGGGTCGCCCAGGGAGCCCCCGATCCGAGGGACGGCTTACCCACAGGATCGAGCGACAAACCTCAGGGGATGAGCATCCAAGAGGGTCAGGGCTTTTGGTCAATGAAGCCAATAAACCCTGTTTCGGTTCCGGCCGTGGCCGATTCGGATTGGTGCCGCAATCCGATCGATGCTTTTGTGCTGAAAGAACTCCAAGCAAACCAGTTGCGTCCTGCACCGGAGTCATCCCGTCGCGAGATACTCAGGCGCGTGACGCTTGGGCTTATCGGTCTGGTTCCTGGATTGCAAGAGTACACGGATTTCGAACAAGACACTGCGCCTGGGGCCTACGAGCGACAAGTCGACCGCTTACTGAGTTCCGAGCAATACGGCGTTCGATTTGGTCGGCATTGGTTGGACGTAGCTCGCTACTCCGATTCGAATGGTCTCGACGAGAATATCGCTTACGGAAACGCCTGGAGATACCGTGACTATGTCGTTGGAGCGTTTAATTCGGATAAGCCATTTGATCGGTTCATCGAGGAGCAGATCGCAGGTGACTTGCTTCCCGATGCCGATCGACAGACAAAAACAGCCACTGGTTTTTTGGTCTTGGGCGCGAAGGTGCTCGCGGAACCCGATCGCGACAAACTGACGATGGACACCATCGATGAGCAGCTCGACACCATCGGCAAGACCTTTATGGGAATGACGCTCGGATGCGCTCGGTGTCACGATCACAAGTTCGACCCGATCAAGCAGCGAGACTACTACGCTTTGGCAGCGATCCTCAAAGGAACCAAAACCTTCGGGGACAGCAACTATGGTGCAATCAAACATTGGAATGAAATATCATTCTCGACCGAGGAAGAAAAGGCCCATCTCAAAACGATCGAAGCTCAGATCGCAGAAAAAAATGGAGCGTGGAACAAGCTTAAAAGTGAGGCGCTGGGCAAGCTTCGAGAACAGGTGCGTAAACAAGCTGCCGATTACTTGGCCGTTGCAAGCAAGTTGACCTCAGAAGCGACGCTCAACGAGTGGGCTCAAGCCGGCCAGGATCTGCAATTGCATCCGAGAGTTCTGGCCAATTGCCGTCGATACCTGGACAACCATCGCGAGGAACCATTGTTTGCCAAATGGCATGAATTGACAGTTAAGGCCGATGCTCAAGCGATCCGCGATCACTACCACGAACTGTTCCAAAACGCCTTGGCCCAATGGGAGAAGGCCAAGCAAGCCGACGCACAAGTCAAGAAGCTTGAGGATACGACTCTTGAGGCAGCCCGAGTGGCACTTGGGGATGTCGGTGGATTTCTAGCGATACCGGCCAAGATGGAACATGCTCTGGATCAGGAGAGTTTGGTCAAGATCCACGAGTTGGCCGAGTCGGCTCGTTTATTCGAAAGCGCAGCGCCCGATGAGACATCCGTCATGGGTGTGGCCGACAAAGGAGTCGTCGATGGAATACCGATTCACATTCGAGGCAGCTATCGAAATCTTGGCGATGTAGTCCCAAGGGGATTTCCAGAGGTGATGGTCTCCGGCGGGACAGTGCCGATCTTCAGTCGCCACAGCAGTGGTCGTTTGGAATTGGCTAGGTGGATAGCAAATTCGTCTCATCCGTTAACAGCAAGGGTCATTGTCAATCGGGTTTGGCGTTGGCACTTTGGGCGTGGGCTTGTCGAATCGACCGAGAATTTTGGGGTGTTAGGAGACCGTCCCTCGCATCCGGAACTCTTGGATTACTTGGCCCGTTGGTTCATCGAATCGGGATGGTCGATCAAAGAGCTCAACCGTCTGATTCTAACATCAGCAACCTATCGTATGTCGAGTGTTCATCCTGATGCTGAGTCCGCGTTAGCCATCGATCCAGAGAATCGTCTTCGATGGCAATACAAGCTTGAGAGGATGGGGGCTGAGCAACTTCGTGATTCGATGCTTCAGGTTGCAGGCAGGCTCGATAGTCGATTGGGCGGAAAGTCCGTTCCGCTGAGGAATCGGCAGTTTGTTTTTGATCACACGTCGATCGACCATACGAAGTACGATAGTACTCGCAGGACTGTGTATCTGCCAATTATCCGTAATCACCTGTATTCGTTGTTGGAGCAGTTTGATTTTCCCGATCCGACCATGCCGGTCGGGAGTCGCAATACGAGTTTGGTTTCGGTACAGATGCTTTTGCTGATCAACGCCGAATGGATCCTCGATTCAGCGAGTATGTTAGCAAGGCATAGCCAGGAGTTTTCCAGCGAGCCTTCGCGTAGGATTGATTGGCTGTTTGAAACGGTGCTTGGGCGAGTTCCCAAGGAGCACGAGAGGCAGCGGTTCTTGGATTACGTTTCTGCGGACCAAACGTTCGACAATGACCGCTGGGTGGTTTTAGCTCACAATCTCTTGATCTGCAGCGAGTTTATCTATGTCCCTTGATCCTTTCGCAAACCGTTTGCTCGACTGGCACACTCGCCGCCGAGTTTTGCAGAACTCGGCCTTGGGGTTTGGGTATTTGGCACTTCGCGGATTGTTTGGCGATGGGCTTTTGGGGAACCAAGAGCTGATGGCTCGAGATTCAAAGCGACCGCACTTTACACCTAGGGCCAAGCGAATCGTATTTTTGTTCATGAAGGGTGGGCCTTCGCATATCGATACCTTTGACCCAAAGGCACAACTGACTCGTGACGATGGCAAGCCGCCTCCTTTCGAGTTGCCGAGAGTCGTTTTTGCCCAACAAGGAAACCTGCTAAAGTCACCTTGGAAGTTTTCTCAGTATGGGCAATGTGGGCTGCCTGTAAGTGAGCTTTTTCCAAACGTCGCAAAGCATATTGATAAGTTGTGTGTGCTGCGTTCACTCCATGGTAGCAACCCTGCGCACGGAGGTGCATTGCTGAAGATCCACACAGGGAGCGATCAATTTGTGCGACCAAGCATGGGTGCATGGATCAGCTATGGGTTGGGTACAGAGAATCAAGACCTGCCGGCCTTCGTTACGATTTGTCCTACGCTTGCCCATGGCGGCGTGAACAACTGGGGCTCGGCTTTCTTGCCGACCTATTGTCAAGGGACACCGATTGGCAATGCGAGCCAACCGGCTAGGCAAGCGACCGTTCAACACATCTCCCATCCTAAACTGGATCGGTTATCTCAACGCAAGCAGTTGGATTTGCTCGATAGGATGAATGAAGATTTTGCAAAGGCTTATCCCCAAGACGCGGCCATCGCTGGTCAGTTGGGTGCTTATGAGCTGGCTTATCGAATGCAATCGAGTTTACCGGAGATCCAAGACCTACAGACCGAAACGGAATCCATGCTGCGACTCTACGGAATCGACGATCCGGTTACGGAGAATTTTGGTCGTCAGTGTTTAATGGCTCGAAGATTTCTCGAGCGGGGGGTTCGCTTTGTCCAGGTAACCCATAGCGATAGCGAGGTGCAGTGGGATCAGCACTCGGACTTGTACCAGGGGCACACGAAGAATGCAGCCGAGGTCGATAAGCCCATCGCTGGTTTTTTAGCAGACTTGGATCAGCGAGGATTGCTCAAAGACACCTTGGTTTTATGGGGTGGGGAATTCGGGCGAACACCTACATCGCAGGGGAACGGCCGGGATCATAATCCGCATGGGTTTTGCATGTGGATGGCCGGTGGGGGCGTACGAGGCGGGATGGCTTACGGGGCTACCGATGACTACGGTTATTACGCTGCGGAGAACAAGATGCATGTGCATGACTTGCATGCAACGATCCTCCATATCCTGGGCTTGGATCACGAGCGTCTAACGTATCGCTATGCGGGGCGTGACTTTAGACTTACCGATGTGGCAGGACAAGTCGCCCACGCGATTTTGGCTTAGAGCGTTTTGAGATACTCAAGCAGATCTGACTTTTGTTCTTCGGTAAGATCATCTGGGTAAGTGTGACCCTGTGCCGACTTGCCTTCGACTCGAGTATCAAAGTACCAACGTCGCTCAGAGTTGCTGAGCTTCTTGGGAACCTCATCGAGACTCTCGACGACCAAGCCGATGTCTTGTTCGTCCATGTTCAAAGCGATGCGTCTCCAGACGACGGGCCGTTGCTGTGGATGGAGCAAATGCCAAAGTGTCGGGACGCTACCGTTGTGGAGGTATGGGGCCGAGGCCCAGATACCGTCAAGAGGAGGAGCAACGTAGCCAGAGACTTGTGTGTAAGTCGATTGTTTGCCGTAATCAGCAAACCAGCTTTTGCCATAAGCATCACGATGTTTTGGGGTCAGGGAATCGAAGCGAACGCGATCGGTGTTTACGTCGTCGATATCCACGACCTGTTCGGGATACTTGCCGATGTTTCGGTTGGAAGACTCTGACTGTTGATAAGTACCATGGCAAGAGGCGCAGGTTTTTTCGAAGACGATTTTTCCTCTGGATGATTTTTCAGCATCGATCGCTAGAGGGTATTTCGGTGGTCTGAGTTCTTCGAGGAATCGGTAGACATCGCGAAAGTCTTTTTCCCAGTAGCGGAATTTTTCGGGGCCGTTTTGGCGGACGAGCATGAACTGCATGAGTCCTTTGTGACCTTTTTCTGCAAAGCCATCGATATAGAGATGAGATTTGCGGTAGAAGTGCCACCAGGGTGGGGCATCCATGTCGTGGTGGTTCATCGGAGCAGGGATGCGATTGGTCTGCACGTTGAGGTCTGCGTCGCGGAAGTTCATCAAGGCGACCCCAAACATGACGGCGTTGCTTGTTCCATTGGTCGTTCCAAGTGGCATGACCATCGAGCCAAGATCCATATGGGACAGAGGTTTGCCGAGCTTGATTTTTGCTTTTCGAACTTGCTCGGTCAGGGATTCCAGAGCGTAGGTGGAGTTTGGAGCCCCAGGATAGCTTGTTCCGTAGAGCGAGCCTCCATGGCATGCAAAGCAGTTCATCACGTATTGCTGTTGCGAATTGACGACGTACTGTAACGGGCGTTTTGGGTCGTTGGGACGGGGGGAAAGACCGTGGGTCAGCCATGTCGCTTGCCGGGTACCCGGTGGCAGAGGCTGATCTAGAAAAGGCCATTGATGATCGAGTTTGTCGAGGCTCTTTAAGACATCCTCATCGAAGTCGGCCGGCAGGTAGATGTTTTCGGTAAGGTGTTGAAATCCGGCTTTGGCTTTCCAGGACATGGATGCTTCGAGAGCTTTGTACTGGTTTTCGAGATTCGATTGGATCTCTTGACGATGCTGGGTGCGGGATTCGACGAACTCCTTGAGGTTATCGAGAGGATCAGCAGCACTTGTAGTTGCCAGCAAGTAGCGGAAGATGATCGCAGCGCTTACGATCGTTTTTTGGAGTTTTAGCCCAAGCTTTTGCATTTCTGTGTGGTCCAAGGGTAAAAATTCCTCGACGAGTCTTCGAAACGTATCATAGCAAACCGAAAAGATCGGGGGCAAATTCAACAAAACTTCCAGGAGGCTTGGGAAGTTTTCCAAATCCACTTAGAATGGCGGGCTTTGGTTGGTTGGATCGATCGGATGTTTGGACACACAGGGATAAGTAGGTAGATGCGAGTATTAGTCGTCGGAAGTGGTGGGCGCGAGCACGCTTTGGCTTGGAAAATCTCCCAGAGCCCTCGGCTCAAGCGGCTATGGATCGCACCCGGAAACGCTGGGACGGCCTTGGAGGGAGAGAATGTTGCGATATCGGCGGACGATATCGCTGGAATCGTGCGATTTGCCAAGAAAGAATCGGTCGATTTGGTCGTTGTTGGCCCCGAGTTGCCGCTAACCCTGGGGTTGGTCGATGCCCTCGAGCATGAGAAGATCCGGGCGTTTGGTCCGAGCCGAGCGGCTGCCCAGCTCGAAGGGAGCAAGGTGGCTTGCAAGCAGACTTTGCGTAAGGCTGACGTGCCGACAGCGGAGTATCAGGTCTTTGGAGATGCCGACAGTGCGACGCGGTACGTCAAGGCAAGATATCCAGGCGATCGGGACAAGACACCGTTGGTAGTCAAGGCAGACGGTTTGGCCAGTGGCAAGGGTGTGATCGTTTGTTCTCGCCGCGAGCAGGTTATCGAGGCCATCGACCGGATGGGTCGAAAGATGGAGTTTGGTAAAGCAAGTTTACCGATGGTGATCGAGGAGAGGCTCGATGGTCAAGAGGTTAGCGTCTTGGCGATAACGGATGGTCGAACGATTTTACCCTTGCCACCGGCACAGGATCACAAAGCTGCCTTTGACGGGGACCAAGGCCCTAACACCGGCGGAATGGGGGCTTATTCCCCTACCCCGATCATTGATGCCGATCTGTTGGAGACCGTCGAGGACAAGATTTTGGTACCGACGATCCACACGATGAAGCGTAGTCGCAAGCCCTTTCGTGGGGTGCTCTATGCGGGATTGATGTTGACTGCAAATGGTCCGAAGGTGCTTGAGTACAACGTTCGCTTTGGAGATCCGGAGTGCCAGCCGATTCTGATGAGACTTAAGAGTGACTTGCTCGATATTTTGGAGGCCACTGTCGACGGTCGGCTTGGAGAGATCGATCCGCCGGTTTGGGACACAAGGCCCTCGATTTGCGTGGTGATGGCAAGTGCTGGGTATCCTGGGGATTACAGCACAGATCACGAGATTACGGGATTGGATAGAGCCTCGGGCATTGCCGACGTAAAGGTGTTTCACGCCGGAACGGCTTTAAAGGATGGCAAGGTGTTAACGGCGGGCGGACGGGTCCTTGGCGTGACTTCCTTGGGAGAGAGCTTAGCAATTGCCAAGCTCAACGCTTACAAGGCCGTCAAGGAGATCCGCTGGCCGGGGGCTTGGTGCCGAAAGGATATCAGCGACAAGGCCGCCCAGCACATTTTGTCATCGAGTGCCAACGCGGAATAGGCGGTTTAGACGTCGAGGTTTCGAACATCGAGGGCATGCTTCTCGATGAACTCGCGGCGGGGTTCGACTTTATCACCCATCAGTACGCGGAACATTTCGTCGGCGGCAGCCGCATCGGTCAATTCGATTTTGACCATGGTACGGTTGTGCGGATCGAGGGTGGTTTCGCGGAGTTCTTCGGCGTTCATTTCGCCTAGTCCTTTGAAGCGAGTGATCGTCAATCCTCGACGTCCGCTCTCGCGGATTGCCGGCAGGAGTTCCCGAAGATCTTCGATACCGATGAGGTTTTCTTCTCGTTGCAGATAGAAGCGTGAGTCGGTCGCACCGGTTCGTTCTTTGGGGATCAGATCCGAGATAGCAAACCCGTGCTGGGCGAGTTCCTGGAGTCCGGCATTGATGGTGCGGACTTCGAAGATTTCGGAGATATGAGCCGATTTAGGTGAGGCTTCATCGCTCGATGGATCGGAGTTGACGATCGTTGGGGTTTCGCTCGATGTACTTTCGACTCGTATTTTTCGCTTTACAAGAAATTCGTCGAGTTTATCTCGGGTGACAAACCAGTGGTCTTCGGGACCTAGATCGAGGTGGAAGACAGGTAGTCGTTTGGTTTCAGGATCCATTCTTTCGGCGTGGACTTTGAGGGAGATACCGCGTCGTTCGAGTGTCAAGATCGCTTCTTCGAGCGAAGAAAGACTGCGGCAGAGCGATTGCATGCGATCGCCTTCGACCTTGGTTCCGTCTTCTCGGACCAGTGTGCTATCGCCGAGTCCTTTTTCGAGGAGTTGGTTTTTCATCTCCTCTTCGGATTGGACGTAGTATTTTTCTTTCTTGCCACGGACGACGCGAAACAGAGGGGGTTGGGCTAGGTAGACGTGACCGCCGGCGACGAGTTGGTACATCTGGCGGTAGAAAAAGCAAAGCAGAAGTGTGCGGATGTGAGATCCGTCGATATCCGCGTCAGTCATGATGATGATTCGGTTGTATCGTCGTTTGGCGATGTCTTGATCATCGCCGATCCCAGAGCCTACGGCTTGGATGATGCTCATGACTTCTTCGTTGGCCAAGACCTTGTCTTCACGGCTTTTGTAGGCGTTGATGATTTTTCCGCGTAGTGGCAGGATGGCCTGCGTTTCGCGGAATCGTCCACCTTCGGCGCTTCCCCCTGCGGAGTCACCTTCGACGAGGTAGAGTTCGCATTCTTCCATTTTGTTGCTGATGCAGTCTCGGAGTTTACCGGGTAGTCCGCCGCCACCGAGGGCATCTTTCCGTTTTCGGAGCGCATCTTTTGCCTTGCGTGCTGCTTCGCGAGCTTCGGCAGCGAGCATTCCTTTACGAACAAGTAGCTTGGCGGTTCGAGGGTTTTCTTCGAGGTATTTTGAAAGTCCGTCACCCACGGCGGAATTGATGACACTTTCGACATCGGAATTACCGAGTTTGGTCTTGGTTTGACCTTCGAATTGCGGGTGTGGGACACGGACGGAGATCACGCAAGTAAGGCCTTCGCGGAAGTCGTCCCCTGTGGGGGTAAGATCCTTGAACAGGTTTTCTTTTTTGCCGTAGTTGTTCAAGGTTCTTGTCAGTGCGGCGCGGAATCCCGAGACGTGCGTTCCACCTTCGAGGGTGTGGATGTTGTTGGCGTAGGACTGGAGTGTTTCGGTGTACTCTTCGGAGTATTGCAAGGCGATGGTGTATCCGATGGTATCTTTGGTTCCATCGATCACGATCACATCTTTGTGCACAACATCGCTTGCTCGATTGAGGAATTCGACGAACTCTTCGATGCCACGCTCGTAGTAGAACTCGTCACCTTGATTGCTTCGTTCATCACGAACTTTGATGCGAACACCGCTGTTGAGAAATGCGAGTTCTTGGAGTCGTTTTGCGAGCGTGTCGTATACAAACTTGGTGTTTGGGAAAATTTGGGCGTCTGGTTTGAAGGTAGTTTTCGTACCGCGTTTGCTCGATGCACCCGCCTCGCGAACTTGGCCCGTAGCGACTCCTCGCTCGTAAGATTGCGTCCACATTTTCCCATCTCGATGGACTTCGACCTCGCACCACTGAGACAAGAAATTGACGACCGTTACACCAACACCGTGGAGACCGCCGGAGGTTTGGTAAGCTTTCTTTTCGAACTTGCCACCGAATTTCAAAACGGTCATCACACCTTCGAGGGTGCTGATGTCACGTCCCATTTTCTCTGAGAGATCGGCGTGTCGTTCGGCGGGGATTCCCCGTCCGTCATCTTCGACGGTGACCGAGCCGTCGGCATTGATCGATACCGAGACGCTTTTTGCAAAATCCGCCATCGCTTCGTCGATCGAGTTGTCGACAACCTCGTAGACAAGGTGATGGAGGCCTTTGAGAGTC
>JBJSXX010000319.1:0-14487 GCA_046086605.1 Pirellula sp.
CTGTCAAACTTAGCCAAATAAGGCAAAGCGACAAAAATCCACTAGCGAACCTGGTTTTGACCTGAGAAGTCATAGCTGGTGCTCCGTCATACGCTCCCAGGTCGATAAGCACCGCTGCTACTTGCCGGCGGAAGGCTCGGCATTCCAGGGGCACTGCTCGATGGAAGTAGCGGCGCTGAGGGAATAGAGCTAGGTGGAAGGCCCGGGCTATTAGGCAAGCTCGGAAGCGACGGTACTCCCTGTGGAATGCTCTGTGGCATCCCTTGTGGAATCATCTGCGGAATCCCTTGAGGTACTCCCTGCGATAGACCTTGTGGTAGTCCCTGCGGAATCCCTTGTGGAATCCCTTGTGGTGCTAGACCTGGGTTACCGTATGCGGGAACACCACTTACTGGAATACCGTTAGCAGAACCGCCATAAGCGGGTGGAAGGTTCGGGATGTTGAACGATGCATTGACGGGTGCCGATGCTCCAGGTGGCAATGTAGATCCATAAGGATTCGCACCCGGGATAGTGCCCGGGATCGAGGCGCTACTTACCAAACCACTTGGGACAGTGCCACTTGGCTGCGATGGTGCAGGGGTCGCAGCATACGGGTTGGCTCCGTAAGGGCTCACGGCGTTGGGGCTCACAGCGTTGGGGTTCGCTCCGTTGGGGGCAGTTGCATATGGATTGGGAGAAGCCGGGTTTGTTCGAGGTTGGGCTACGTTGTAAGTCCCCGGAGTAAAACCATTATTGGCTGCTGCAGTACCGGGACTTGGGATGGCTCCTGCAGGGTTACTTGCCAGGTTTGTGTTTGGCGTCGGAGATCCGGGGACTGGGCTAGGTGTATTGCGCAACGCAGGGCTCACAGGGCCACTAGTGCTTGATGATGAAGTCGGTAGATTCGTAGGTGGCTTGGTGCCAACGATCTTATCGGCCGAGGGTTTCTTCGACCAAGGAAACATATTGAAGCTGGGGGATTTCCAAGTCTGACAACCGGTTTGAGTACCGGCTAGCATGGCGAGCAACAAACCGGAGCGAACCCAATTTGGAAAACGACTGAGCATGGCGAATTGATCCTCGCAAAGCGAATCGAGCAGTAATGCTCCTTGTGGGAGCGAATCCTATAACGCGACTTGCCGACGATTGGTACAATCATCGGAACCCCCATTGGAGTACCGGTAGTAGCACAGTCGTCGCGTGCGAGTCAACATCGATTCGGCCCGAAGCTTATCTGCTTTTGAGCAAATTTTCCAAATGAACCACCAACACGAAATACCCATCCGAGTTCGCTACCATGAGGTGGACGGACAAGGTCGCGTCCACCATGCACAGTATCTGAATTACTTTGAACGCGGTCGGGTCGAAATGCTTCGCGCTTCGGGGATCTCGTACCGTCAAATCGAGGAAAGCGGAACCTTGTTGGTGGTTCGCAACATGAACATCCATTTTCACATGCCAGCCCTTTTCGACGACGAGCTACTGCTTGAGACGCGCATCGACTATTGCCATGGAGCCCGCATCGAACACCATTACCGATTGATCCGTAAACACCCCGATGGGACAGGCCAAGACATGATCGTTACGGCCACCAGCGAGCTTGCATGCATCGATCGAACGGGTCGAGTGCAACGCCTCCCACCGATGTTGCAATTGAATATCCGACCTGCAAAAAGTAGCAACGACTCATGAGTGCGATCCAACAGTGGCTCGATGGACTCGCTTGCCCGATCCCTTTGAAATTAGTCCCAGCAAATGCTCCTGAGGTCGTGGGCTTGGCCAAGTCGCTGCGAGAGGCTTTAGAAAAGTCAGGATCAAGCCTCGGTGGAGCCTTCGAGGCGTTGCTGTATTTAAGAATTGGGCTCATGGAACCGGCCCATGGAAATGTTCAAGATGCCACACGGGGCATCGAGGCGTACATTCATGGAGTCTTGCATCGTATGGAGGGAGACACTTGGAATGCCAAGTACTGGTTTGGTCGAGTCAACGATCCGAAATTGATCAACCGCATCGATCAGCACATGATCCAGAGCCAGATTGCAAACTGGAGCGGTCCTGAGGACTTTGCCGATGCTTGCAAGTCCCCATCGGTTGCTCATCGTGAGGATCTCTTGCGTATCGCAAGTTGTGAGTGGGAGTCGCTTTGGCAGATCGTAAATGAAAAAAACCCTCGATGAGAACACCGAGGGTTTTTTCGCTTGGTTGTTTCCAGTGTAGAGATCTACACGAGTTCCTTCTTGGCACCGATGAGAGTCCTGAGTCTCTCTGCAAGCAAACGGGCATCAAAGGGCTTCTTGAACGTTTCATTGATACTGGAACGATCGAAGCTCATTGTGTTTCCGTCGTCGGGAAGCAGAGCGATTAAGACGATTTCGGAGAAGTCGACATTCTTGCGTAGGTTCTGGCAGATTTGCAATGCTTCGAGCTTGCCGACTGAGAAGTCAACAATCATGCAATCTGGATGAAAACTTTCCGCTTGAATCCCTGCCTCGAAACCGCTAGCAGCGACCTGAACTTTGAAGCTTTTTTCCAGAGGAAGTTCTCGCTTCAAGTTTTCGATCAAAACCTGATCTTGTGCAACGATCAGGACTTTCGCCATGGCCTCATCTTCCAAATCTCCCAGGGGCATTCCATGCTCCTTAAGAAACTTGATCAGATACTCACGGGGAATGCGGCGGTCTTGTGAACCGGGGATGCGGTAACCCTTGAGTCGGCCGGAGTCGAACCACTTACTGACGGTTCTCGGGGCCACCTTGCAGATCTTCGCGACCTGGCCTGTGGTGAACACCTTCATATTCTTGGTCTCCGTTACCTTCCAATTATGAAATCGAGTCAGGGTCGCTGCCTACCAGACAACGACCCAAGACAGTGGCTGCCCTTGTCGAATTCGCCCCTTGCGAGGCTCAAACAACTGGGTCTGGGCAAAACGTTGGTAGACGCTCGATGCACAGCCTGCCAGCCGATCCATCGGCGAGCAAACGACACCAAGTTTTCCTGACTGCTTCTTTGCCCCCCAGGGAAACTTCCAAGTTGCCTGAACATCGCACCCCTACGACGCACTGTTCACTTGAAAATTTTCGCAGGACTCAAAGGCGACCGAGAAAGATCGACGCAGATGGAATCGAAGATGCCTGAGCATTCGGTCGTACGGAAAACCGACCCAGACAATTCGCCAAGCGCTTATGAGGCGCGAAGCGACCAAGATTCCCCCCTTGTTTTTTCCCCTCGGCTCGACCGAACTGGACTTGACTCCTTCAAGCCGTCCAGCGCAGTGCAGGCCGTCCAGCACCTAATTTCGTTTCAAACCGGTTGATTACTTTAGAAAGAATCTTCGCTTGGGTCAGTAAGACAGGAATTTCGTGCACGGCGAAACCGGCCCGGGCAGCTTTCCAGAAATCCATCAAGAACCGGTAAGAATCGATGAAGTTTAAGGGTTTGATAAGACGAAAACCGCCGTTTTTCACGCACAGCGGGCCGACACACCTTGGATCGAATCAGCCTTCATCAGCCAGATCAAGTATCTATCCCACCATCTGGCTTGGCTGGCTTGGACTGCTTCTCCTCAGTCTCCTTCTTCTCTCGCCAAGGCTTCTTCTCCTGATAGCTCTTGAGCTCCTCCTTGAGCTGCTGGATCTGCTCGGCCTCCTCCTTCGTGCCAAGCTCCACGGCCTTCGTCGACCATTCGATCGCCTTGTCGAATTGACCCAATTCGGCATAAGCCGCCGCAAGAGTACTCAAAATATGCGACTTCTTGTACTCGGTCAGTTCACAAGCCTGCAGTCCCGTCTCGAGTGCCCTGTCACCATTTCGTACCGAATCCTCAGGACTCGTCGATAAGACCCATGAAAGATTGTTCAAAACCCCCGAAAGATCCTCTTCGTCCTCAGGAATATTCTTGATCGCCTCCTCGTAATCATTGATCGCATCGGTATGGCGTCCCAACGCCAGGAGGACATCCCCTCTTAACCTCAGCGCTTGCCAGTCGGTAGGCTCAGCACTGATGAGTCGCTCGGCAATCCGCAAAGCCTTGCGGGGCCTATCATCCATTTGGTACATCGACGCAAGTTGCATGAGCAACAGCCGATTCTCCGGATTCAATTGCACGAGTCTCTCGAGCTCTGCAATCGCATCTCCGACCCGCTTCTCTTGGATCGCAAGATCCATTTTAAGGAAGGCGATGTCGGGAATCTCAGGCCTCTTTTGCTGAAGGTAATCCAGATCCTTCTTGGACTGCTCGTAATCCTTCAAAGCCAAACAAATCCTTGCTCGATTCAAATAAGCATCCAGGTTCTCTGCATCAAGCTCGATGGCCTTGTCGCAATCGGACTTGCCCGATTCCAACGAGCCTTTTCGCTCCTCGGGCTCGGGACTTCCCGTGCTGGCTTTGACCATGTACAAATTCGCCCGAAGCGAGTACAGCAAACTACTGTCAGGCTGCTTCTCGATTCGCTCATTGAGAAAACGACTAGCTTCGTCCATCTTCTCGCCTTGAACCAACATCGATACCAAACGGCGAAGCGCGTACTCGTTTTCTGGATCGGTCTCAAGGAACTTTTGGACAATAACTTGAGCCTCATCGTTGCGACCCACCGATGCCAATGACTCGACTGTCAACTGAATGGCTCGCTCGTTTTCAGGATCGGCTTCGATCGCTTTGAGCAGATCTTCGATTCGATCATCGACATCTTGTCGGGAGACCGAACGCATGATGATGACTTCCGATAGCTTCTTCTTGATATCCGGATCTCTCTCGCCTGCATCAACCATCGCCTGAAGCTTCGTTCTGGCCGCATCGAGCGCCTCGCCACCTTTGCCAATCTCTTGGCGTAGCAAATGGATTCTGGCTTTCATCACATAGGCATCGACAAGGTCAGGGTCGGCCTCGATGGCCGCCTGCAAATCCTGCATCGCATCCCCGGTGACCTTGGTCACGCGGTTTGCGGGCAAGCGTGCACCAGCGAGCTCCTCAAGCGATTTTTGAGCCCGCTGAAAGTTGGCCGCACCGAGCATCTTTTTCGCATCGGCCGTATCGAGTTCATCGAGTCCTAGCTCAAGAGCCTTCTTGCACAATTCGATGACTTTTCCAAGGGACTCTTTGGACGTCTCGGTCACCCGCAATCGACTGGCTTCCTCGAATGCCTCGGAACCCTTGTAGTCATCATCGCTC
The DNA here is from genome assembly GCA_046086605.1 of Pirellula sp. Lineage (GTDB taxonomy): Bacteria > Planctomycetota > Planctomycetia > Pirellulales > Pirellulaceae > JBKCUI01. The sequence goes on from JBJSXX010000319.1 coordinate 5,150, forward strand.
GCAGGCTTGGACTGGTCCGTTGCCGGTTTGTCTTGGGCATAGAGCGTCTCGGATGCCATCTGGGCCCCCGAAACAAAACCTCCGCAAGTGAGAAATGCCGCCAGAAATCTTGCTCTTGGACGACTCGTTCGAATCCAGCCAAAACCTATTTGAAGACTCACAATATACCTCGTATGCGGAGAATGGACGCAAGATCCATTGACAAATCGGATCGTTCGCTTTGTATTGTAGCGGGTTGCCCACTGGCGATGTAAGCCCGGTGGCTCTCGGAAGGAAGGCTCCGCCTCGAGAAAAATCATCGATGAAACCCCAAAACCCTGAATCCTTTCGATTGATCCACCTTGACGATTCCGACGAGGGATCCGCTCTCGAACGGGCAATCAAAAAGCGGCTGACCGACTGGAGCTGGGGGGATGTCCGAGACTCGATTCGGCGTCGTAAAGTCCAAGTCAACGGCAACCTCTGTCTGGACCCTGTTCGAAAAGTAACCCCCAAGGATGTGATCAAACTCTGGAACGAGTCTCTTCCTAAGCCGATCGAGGCTAACGATATCCGCATCGTCTACGTAGACGAATTCCTCGTGGTCGTCGAGAAACCCGCAGGCATCACCAGCGTTCGGCATTTCGAAGAACGCAATCTCTCAGAGAAACGCCGACAACTCCAACCAACCCTCGAAGAGCTCGTGCCACTTGCGCTGATGCACTACTTCCAACGCCAAACCAAACCGAGGGATGATCAAGATTCAACTCCTAAACGCAACAAACGTATTCCAGTGAGTCCTCGCGAATTCAAAGATGTACGCTCCGAAGAACGAAAGAACCTAGAACACAAACTCAAACGACTCAGCGTCATCGCAGTCCACCGTCTCGATCGCGACACTTCGGGTCTGATGCTCTTTGCCCGAACCCCCAGTGTCGCGCAAGCCCTCATCGAGGCCTTCAAGCACCATCGTGTGATTCGCAAGTACCATGCAGTTGTCCACGGTCACCCCCAACAGCAAACCATCCAAAGCACGCTCGTCCGTGACCGAGGGGATGGTCATCGCGGCTCGAAACCACCGAGCATCCAGACACCCGATCCGACCCAGCAACATGCGATCACCCATATACGACCGATCGAAAAAATCGGCCCCTACTCGTTGATCGAATGCCAACTCGAAACCGGCAGGACTCACCAAATCCGAATCCATCTTTCCGAAGCAGGCCACTTGCTCTGCGGTGATGCGATCTATTGCAAACGAGCCGATGGGTCGATCGACAAAGACACTAGCGGTGCACCTCGGCAAGCTCTCCACTCGGCAACGCTAGCCTTCGAACACCCGATCTCCAGCGAAAAACTCGAATTCAAAATGCCCTGGCCTGCAGACCTTCATCGCTGGCTGACGAAACTCCGTCAAGCGAACTAGCCGATGATCTCACGCTTGCGATGCACGTAGTCCCACAAAACAAAACGATCCAGGTTGTTGCCACTGGTAAAGAAGACTCGACCCTTGGTCTGCTCGGCCATCCGATGGGCAAAGCGAATGTCTTCCTCGGACTGTGACCAACTAGGCACAAGAAACAAGTTGATCGTGATCCCCTCACGCCCGCACTCGATCGCCTCACGCATCGTCTGCTGCTCGGTTCGAGGATCCGGAGGATAAAGCAAAAATAACAATTGCTCCTCGAAGTGTGCCGTCGGTAATCCGTCGGTAATGAGGATCACCTGTTTGTTCGGTGTATCGACCGTAGCGAGATTTTGCCGAGCTAATCTCAATGCATGCTGGATATTCGTAAAGTGCGGAGGAATATCCGATTCGCTGATTCTCTGGTCACTCATGTCGGCTTTAAGCCTGACGACCGGATTGTGGATCGTCACAGGTTTAGGCATCAGGTCGATGATTTCACCGGCAGGTCGCATTTTCGCAAACGAGTACATCTCGATGAACCGCAAGAAGTCTCCAGGGTACTCCGAGGAGATCAGTCCTTGGAGTGCCAGGGCCATGCGTTTGACATTGATGTATTGCCCATCGTGCCGCATCGAGCCGCTCATATCCATGACGACGACGGTAGCACACTTGGGACTGTTGCGAGTCTTGAAAACCTCGATGTCATCGCTGCGCAGACGAACCGGACGTTCATCGGGCCTCCGAAGCATCGCGTTGGTCACCGTCTGAACAATGTCCATATTGGCGATCGAATCGCCGAATTCATAGGCTTTTGTCGATGGCAGTTCGACACTCCCATCACCGACAATCCTGCCCGAATGACGCCCGCTTCGAGATGCTTCTAAATCAGCGAAAATTCGCTCAAGCAGTTTCGCTTGGAATGTCTTATAGGCCTTCGGAGTGAGTCGAAACGTGCCCGACTCGTCGCGATCGAGCCCCTGACGCTCCGCCATCTCACGAACCACGTTTCGAATCTGTTCGCGGATTTCTTCCAAAGCGTTCAAGTCCCCTGGTTGGGCATATTGCGAGAGGGCTTCCATATCGATCAAACCAATCTGCGCGGTTTTTGCCGCCTCCTCGAGCTGCTTGAGCAACTCATCGATCTGCTCGAGCTCTTTCTTGATCTCGATGGCCTGCGGTATGTCGACCTTCTGACGACCCGTAAAGGTGTACTTGCTTACCAATTCGTCGATCTGGTAACGATCGGCCAAGGCTTCCATGGTCTTGAGGACACCTTGGGCAAAGTCCGGATCGCTTCGGTCGGCTTGATACCAAAGCTGCTCCAAAAGATAGATTTGGGATTGGCGAATCGCGCGATCGTAGAGCCCCTTCAATTTTGCCGGGGGACGCGTTCGTCGAGCAAGCTTCTCAAAGTGATCGGTGGCCTTCTTATCCAATCCATCGACCTGATAGGTTTCGAGTATCTTGCGCTTACGCTCTTCGAGCATCGCTCGCAGGGCGTCGATGCTCGGACCAAGCCCCGCGATTTGGCTCGGATCAAGCTCAATCGCTCGGGCGAGTTCTTCTTCGGTCAGCTCGCGATAGCTTCCATAAGCAAGTGCATGCTCAAAGGCATTCGAGACGAGATCCGCACTAGGCTCTGCCAACGGACTTGGAAATTCCGTCGGATTGTATTTTTGGTAGACGTGGATGATCCCGCCGATATCGTTTCGTTTTTGCATAGGTTCCTCGCCGCTATTGTAGGGTAGCTGTCCAGATTTGAAGCCAAGGCGACCCCTTGGGCCTCGCATTCCAGAAAATCCCCTGCGAGTTTCTCAAAAACTGAACCGGACCAACGATCTCACAAAAAGCCTGTGTATCCCACTCCATCGCACTCTCTTTGCCCGTTTGCAAATCGAGGATCGTCAGCCGATCGCCTACCAAGTAACTCAGTTGACGCCCCTCTGGATCGATCGCTATCGGATGGGTGATGGACTCTTGGTTTTCCGAAACAAATTCCCATCGGCCATCGGACACCTCGACACGAACGACTCTGACAGTCCCCTGCGTATCCTTCATCATCGTATAAATCCATCGCCCGCAGTTCGATGACTGAAGCCAATGCCTAGGACCCGCAATCCCCGGATGCACAGCCGACTCGCTGTAGGTTAGCCGCCGAATCTCGATTCCCGTTGGCACCGCGTAGGCCCAAGAGCCTACCTTCTTTTGTTCACTGGCATGCATCGGCCCTCGCAACATGCTAGGCCACCTCAGAGCACAATCAGGGAACTCTGCCACATAGATCTCATCGATCCGCTTCGGATCCGTGACGCTCGATGCCAGTCGCACGATCATTGCCAGTTTCAATGGTGCCTGGGGATCACGCTGGTTTGAAATCCAGCACTCCTCCCGAGCCGACGCGATGGGATCCTCGGGGATCATCGCCAATGCCGACCAACCGATCCCCTCAAAGTTGTCTTCGAAATATGTTTTTGGTTCCGGCATGGCCTGTCTGTCGGTTGATTCCCAACGATCGACCAAACTGAAACCAACGGTACGTCGATCAGGCAATCTCGCATCGTTGTAAGTGAAGCTTACCCAGCGTCCATCGGGCGAAAAACTGTGCGCGTGGGTTCCACCGGAGAGTGTCCCCCAAGTTGGCTCGGAGTGAACATTCCGATTCTCAAGAGCCGAAATCCGCATCGCAGGTTTCCTCGGATCGAAACTTGCCCAAGCACCAAAGCGACGTGTCACCGCATAGGGTCGGTCTTGATCGCAATTGGTCAGCCCATGGATAAACAACACACTGGAGCGAAGCGGGTGGCATACGACCGCTCCTACGCCTGGGCCATAATCCGATCGGCTTTGCGTATCGTAGATGACCCTTGTGGTATCGTCGATCAAGTCGAGCGACTCGATCCGTGTGGTCTTGATGATGTCTGGATCGGCATTGCGAGTGTCGTAGTATAGAAACTGCCCGCAATGAGAAAGTGCTTGGCGATGGTTTAGGAAATGACCATAGTTGCCATCGGTGCGTTGTCGAAGAATCGCTCTGATTCTTGCCATCGCTCGCTTATCTCAAAAACAAAAGTGCGACATTCACATAGATGAGAATCCCGAGCAGATCGCTAAGTCCAGCGACGAACTGGTTGCTCATCATGGCTGGGTCGAGCCCCATGCGTTTGAACATCAGTGGCAGAACACTACCCATGCACGTTCCACACAGCACGACACACAAAATCGTAATCGGAATGATTAAGGCTTGTGTGTATGTCGGTGCCAAAACTAACGCGCACAGATAACCGATCGAGCCCATGATCCCACCCAGGAGCAAGCCCATGACGATCTCGCGCCGAACAATTAGTCCCCAGTCGCTCAGTTCGATATCCTTGGTCGCAAGGGCCGAGATGATCAGTGTCGAGCTTTGACTCCCGGAATTTCCTCCACTACTGATGATCAGCGGTATGAAAAGCACCAACCAAGCATAGCTATCAAGCCAGGATTGATACATCTTCAGAGCAAAAGCGGTCGAGAGGGCCGCAAAAAACAGAATCAATAACCAAAACCCCCGCTTCCACGAAAGGATCAACAGAGGCGTCCGCAAATAGGACTCACTCAGGGGCTCAACGGCTACGATTCTCTGGACATCCTCAGCGGCCTCTTCCCTGACCACATCGATCACGTCGTCGTGGGTGATGATCCCCATCATGTGATTGCCATCGTCGACGACCGGCACGGCCATGATATTGTAGAACGCAACCTTCTGTGCGACCTGCTCTTGGTCATCATTGACGTTCACCGAAACCACATCGGACTTCATCAGATCGGCCAGCCGCGTTTCGGGCCGGCCAATCGAGGAGATCAGCAATCGGCCGCTGACGACACCTCGCAAGTGATTCGTATCGTCGACCACGTAGATGTAGTAAATGGTTTCAAGCCGTTCGGCTTGGCGACTAAGTTCATCGAGGGCTTGGCGAACCGTGAGCGTCTCGGACAAACAAGCCACCTCGGTGGTCATCATCGCCCCTGCTGTTCCCTCCTTGAAGGTCTGCAAGCGACGGATGTCTCGTCGATCGGGTGCTGGAACCAGTGCTAAAATCGCATCGACACGAGCCTCGGGAACCTTGCGCAGCAAATCGACCGCATCGTCGGCAGGAAGCTGCGTGACGAGCACTGCGATTTGCTTTTCGTCTTGCGAAGCGATCAGATCAACTTGGCGATCGATGTCGAAGTATTGAAAGACTTCGGCTTGCAAGGAAGGCTGAGCGTGCTGGAGAACGCGCCAAGTCTCTTCGTTGTCGAGCCCTTCCATGAACTCGGCCGTGCGGGCCGGGTGGAGCGCAGTGCAGAACTCGCGGAGTTCATCGGTGCGATCCTCAGCGAGCATTTCTCGGAGTTCAGGCAGGAACAGCGTGTTCATCAAGCGCTAATTCGATGCGATCGGGAGGTTGAAATCGCCACCCAAATCGCGCCATACCGAATGGATATGGTTGGCTTTGGTTCCTTGAGGATCCGTCTGATAATTGCAAAGCTCTGCGATGAACGTTGGACCTTGGATGCGGATGAAGTGCTGATCCTTTGGATCGGTCCCACCTGCCCATCCAAAATGGATCTGATCCGTCCCGGCCTTATCGACAATCTGCCATCGCTCCTGAGCGACCGCTTTGGGCATGGTCGAAAAGTACGCATCAAGGATCGCCTTGAGCTTGGTCTTTTGCTCGGCTTGCAAAGCGCTTGCTTGAATACCAACAGGCTTATCGTTCTTGGGCTGCGGCTCGCCTGCCCATTGGATATCCGCAGGGCACTCTGCATCAAAGATCGTCTGGATTTGCTGATCTTTGTTGAAGCTTCCGAGCAACTCGTAAGCGGCTTGCTCTTCGGGTAGCAACAGCCTTGTCCCAGAGGTGTACTTGGTCTTGGATCCGCTTTGAAGAGGATCAGGTGTTTCAAAGTCCTTAAGCAATCGTGCTGGGTTAACGCCAAAGAACTGAGGGGTCGAATCGACGATTTTATCCCCTTGATAAGTCATGTTGATCGATAAGTGGTGGCCTTCGACGCTCACGCCCCAATCGGCGTTGGGTTCAGGGTTTCCATAGACGGCGAAATAGAACTTCTGATAGTCACGGCGTTTGGCTTGCGAAGGACCTTCGAGTTCCAACAGGATCGCTTCGTAAGCCATGATGTCTACCGCGCGGCGGAATCCCGATTCGCTCAGAATCGCAGCCATGAGTCCCATGGCTGCTGTGCGTTGGGTGTCGTTCATTTCACGAAGCGGCAAACCTTTGCGTGTCTCCATCGGGATAAAATGCCACTCGGATCGCTTCTTGTCCTTGAAATCGATCTGAGCCATCGAGCGTTGCTGGCTCGAAAGGCTTGTTAAAAAGCCTTGGGCCGTCTCGCGAGCGGCAAGGACTGGGTGAGTCGCCCAAAGTGCTTGCGAAGAGAGTTGCAAAAGGCTCGAACCGGCTGCACAAGCTGCGGCGGATCGGATCAAAAATTCGCGACGGGAACGGTCCGTTCGACTTGGGGAATCAGCTCGGTGGGTAGATGCCATGGGAATGCTCGCAGGGGTGGGGGTGGGATGGGACAAGTCGAGGAAACATAACAAGCGTTGCTCCAAATTATGATCGAAATATCGACCCAGCCAAAGCCCAAGACGCCCGCATGGGCTTGGATGTACCGAAAAAGTAGGGCTAGGAGCAGCATCTGCTAGAATCTTGGCTCCCAGACCAGTAAAATCCGATCCAATCATCCGATCCAAGACTCCTACCGACCACACTGCGATGAAACGTACACTCTTGCACTCTGCACTGCTTGGCTTCGCCTCGAGCTTCCTTTTTCACTCGATCGCCCATGGCGAAGAACTCGGTTCGTGGACCTCTTGGCGTGGACCCAAGGATTCGGGTGCCGTCGAGACCGGCAACTTTCCTGTGTCCCTCACGAAAGACAAACTGCGATGGTCGGCTCCTTTGCCTGGTAAAGGTTGTTCGACCCCCATCCACATCGAGGGAAAAATCTATGTCACGGCTCCCCAAGATGGCAAAGACGCAGTGCTGTGCATCGATGCCAAAGGTAAACAGCTTTGGTCGAGTGTTTTCGAAGCCGAAGACGCCGGCAAGCATCGCAATGGTTCGGGTTGCAATGCTTCCCCGGTGACCGATGGCAAGGCACTTTACGTCTACTTCAAAAGTGGAACATTCGCAGCACTGGATCTTGAGGGCAAAGTCCTCTGGCAAACCAACCTTGTGAAGACCTATGGCAAGGACACCCTGTTTTGGGATCATGGAACCTCGCCGGTGCTTACCAGCAATCATGTGATCATGGCCAGGATGCATCAGGGCGAATCGTGGCTAGCGGCCTTTGACAAACAGACCGGTCAGGTCGCTTGGAAGGTGGCCAGGAACTACCAAGTTCCCACCGAGTGCGATCATGGATATACAACACCATTGGTGATGGAGTACCAAGGCAAAGAGTCGATACTTGTCTGGGGTGCCGAACATGTGACCATCCATGACGCAGCGGATGGCAAAGTCGTATGGTCGTGCGGAAACTTCAATCCCGACGGAGCGCAATTGTGGCCCGCCATCGCCACCCCGGTAGTCGTCGACTCGACGGCAGTGATCGCTTATGGTCGCAATGACCGGGGGATCCCAAGGCTCTATGGGATTCGCTTAAGCGGCACAGGGGACACCACCACGACCAATCACGCTTGGAAGCGCGAGGATGTGGGGACGTTTGTACCGACACCTGCGGTGCATCGGGGCAAGGTGGTGATTGTCAGGGATCATGGTCAGGTCGAAGGCCTGGACGCGGCAACTGGCAAGACGGTTTGGAAGGGAGAGTTTCCTAAGGGTCGTGCGAACTTTTATTCTTCGCCGTTGGTGGCTGGGGACAATCTCTATGCGCCGCGAGAGGATGGAGTGGTGTTTGTCGGCAAGATCGATTCGGATGGATTCAAGGTTTTATCGGAAACGAATCTTGAGCAACCGGTGATTGGTTCGCCGGTACCCTTTGGCCAGGGTGTATTGATTCGGGGCGAATCCCAATTGATGTACTTTGCCGACTAGGGTTCTTGGGGATTGTTGTGGGTTCAATGAATGGTAGCGGAAGTGCGCAAGCACTCCGGTGAGTGCTGGAATGTCTGCGGTTTCGCAATGTTTTGAAACCGGACGAGTCGCGCCGCTTGGCTTTCATTCGCCATTGGAGGCCCCTTTAACCGCACAAACACATAAAGAACCAAGAAGCCTAACGACTAGGAAATTGCATTTATGAATTGGCTTGGGGTAGTAGGGGTTGCGATTGGGGGGGCCTGTGGGAGCGTGGTACGTTATGGGGTAGGCCGGCTTTTGGGTTGGTGTTTGCCTGAGGCGTCCTCGATGATAGCCACCGGGATCGTGAATTTGGTTGGGGCGTTTCTTTTGGGGGTGGTTGTTACGTTGTTTCAGGCCAGCCCCAAGCCCAATGGTTGGGTTTTGTTGTTAGGAGTTGGGTTTTGTGGGGGGATGACGACCTTTTCGACGCTTGCGATGGAATTAGCCGATCTCATGCATGCAAAACGATTTTGGGGGATGGCGGGGTATGGGATAGGGAGTATGGTGATTGGAATCTTGGCTTTTTTGGTGGGTGTATGGGTGACAAGTAGGAGTTAGGCTAGAAAAAGCCCTTGAAAGAGCCAGGGCAAGCGAGTAAATTTCGCGAGTCTGCAAAATTCCCCTGTAGCTCAGTCGGCAGAGCAGCGGACTGTTAATCCGCGTGTCGGTGGTTCGAGCCCACCCGGGGGAGCTTGTTGATTTTCTACGGAAAATCGTGACACGGCAGTTAACGCCCGTGACCATGAGAGTGGTTGACGGGCGTTTTGCGTTTTTGGCCTTGTTTTCGTTGTGTTTTCAACGAACCACCCCCTTTCGAGGCGCTCTCTGTTTCGAGAGAAATATTCGAGGGTGCGAAAGGAACCCCCAGGGTTCCTTCCGGA
>JBJSXX010000320.1:0-10623 GCA_046086605.1 Pirellula sp.
GGCAAGAACGCTTCGGTCAACGAGGACACGACTCTAGATCTCGATGGCCAAGCCTTCACGACGGACATTAGCCGAGGCCCCTTCGAGGATAATCAAACCCTGACAATCACCAGTGTGCAGTTGCTCACTGCAGGTGCAGGAACTGTATCGCTGGTCAACGGTAGCATCCGGTTTGTCCCTTCGGCAAACTTCAACGGTCAAGCTGAAGTCCTCTACACGGTTCGTGACAACGGTACCACGGCTGGCGTTGCAGATCCCAAGAGTGCCAGTGCAACGCTGACGATCTCGGTTTCGGCTGTCAACGATGCTCCGATCACCGTGCCCAAGACGCTGCCAACCTCGCCGACGGTATACCTCGAAGGAAACGTCACGACGATTCCAATCGCCGAGGTGATCGCAGGCGATAGGCCTGGTCCTGATAACGAGTCGGCTCAGTCTGTGTCCTTCGTTGGAATCATCGGATCGATCACGACGGCCAAGGGTGGTACGATCACACAGCAAGATAGCAACCTGATCTACACTCCACCTGTGTTCTTCAATAGCTTGGTCGATGGCTTGGATTCCTTCACCTACAGCATTGTCGACAATGGTACTCCAGCACTGACGGCTACCGGTACGGTCAACCTGTACATCAGCGAAGTCAACAATCCACCGGTTGCTGACGATCTGAGTCGGGATGTCTTCGCGGGAGTCAACACAGTCATCGATCTTACGGCGGCCCTTGATGCGATGAACAAGGGGGCACCGAACGAGTCAGGTCAGAAACTCACGATCACCGATCTGCTTTTCGATCCAGCCTCGATTCCTGGAACCCTGACGCTCAATCCTAACGGAACGTCGATCACTTACCTTGCTCCACTTGGAACGAACAAAACGTTCACCTTCCAATACCGCATCGTCGACAACGGAACGACCGCTGGCAACCCTGATCCGTTGGCGGATGTCCGGAACTTCACCATCCGAGTCCTGCCATTCCAGCCCAGCTCGATCAAGGGATTGGTCTTCGTCGATGACAACGCCAACGGAGTCTACGACAACAACACTGCCGGTTTGGTTGAACTTCCAGTCGGTGGAGTCGAGGTGACCCTCAGTTATGTAGATCCATTGAATTCATCGAACACCATCCGGATGACCGAGATGACCGATGCCGATGGATCGTATGACTTCGAACTGTTGCCCCCGGGAACCTACACTGTCAGCTATGTGAACCCAGTTGCAATGATTGAGGATGGTTCGGCAGTCCGTTCGAAGACCTTCACGATCACTCCTCCTGGTGGACAGAACCTCGTACAGCAATTCGCTGTCCTTGGTATCAATCCTTCCTACGGGTCGGCCATCGAGTACTTCGCATCGAGTTTGTACCTCAAGGATTCGACGCTTCGTTCACGCGGCATGTATGCAATGGTCAACACCACCAGCGGATACAGCGAATGGACCTCGCGTAAAGACGGGTTCGAAGGGGATCGGTTCCATGAAGTGGTTCTCAGTGCCGATGGCAAGAACGCTTACTTGACCGCCGTCCGAGGAAACGGCCAAGTCTTCACGGCGGTCTTGACCGAGAAGAGAAACTTCATCCGCATCCCTGCAGGCAACGGATTCCAATACGTTCGGATCCTTGCAAGCTCTTCGGATCTCGTGTGGAATCCCGTAAATATCGATAACCCGCAGATTACTGCTCCAGGTTATCTCGATGCAGTCGACATGTACTTCATTCAAGAGAACTGGAAAAACTAGTCGTTAGGCTAGCGGTTTCCTAAAACCTTGAAAAACCATCAAAAAGGCCTCGCAACCGCGAGGCCTTTTTGCATTGGTGGCAACCTTTCGATTTATAAGCTATGATTGATGAGACTTCCCGCAGATATCCCTCCCCAACCATTCTCTGAATTGATTCTTTTGGTAAATGAGCACATCGAATTCACAAGCGGCTATGTCAACCGAGTCTCGTCAACCTAGTTCCACAACAATCTGGTTGATTCTGATCATGGCCTCGATCGGGTTTGCCTTCGATATCTATGAACTCTTGATGTTGCCACTGATCATCAAACCGGCCATCGCGGCTCTGAGTGCTCCGCTGGTCGAGCAGGCGATCAATTCTGGGGTCTCTAAAGCAGATGCTGCAGTCCCTTGGTTACCTGGTGGTGCGAATTACTTGATGTGGGCTAGGACCTTGTTCTTTGTACCGGCACTCATCGGCGGAATTTTTGGGCTTCTGGGCGGTTATCTAACCGACCTGTTTGGACGCCGCGCCGTTTTGACGTTTTCGATTTTGCTCTATGCATTTTCCGCCTTGGCGGCAGGCTTTGCGACGGATTTGTATTGGCTACTATTTTTCCGTTGCCTTGTATTCATCGGTGTTTGCGTCGAGTTCGTTGCTGCGGTGGCTTGGCTTGCAGAACTCTTTGATGATCCAAAGAAAAAGGAAAAGGCGTTGGGATACACGCAGGCCTTCTCCTCGATTGGAGGGTTGCTCGTAGGTAGCGCTGCGGTGCTTGCAACGTGGTTGGCACAAAAGCAAATTCTTCCCCCCATTTACGGACAGCATGAGGCTTGGAGATACACGCTGATTTCCGGGGTGATTCCCGCGCTCCCATTGATTTTGATTCGTCCGTTTCTGCCCGAGTCACCCAAATGGCGAGAGAAGAAGCTATCTGGAACGCTCAAGCGTCCGAGTATCGCCGAGTTGTTTTCCCCAGGTTTGGCCCGCACCACAATTGTCACGACGCTTCTTTTTGCAGCCAGTTATGGCATCGCCTTCGGTGCGATTCAGCAACTGCCCCAAATCCTTAACGGGCACGCACTGATCAAAAAGGAATCGGAAGAAAAGGGAGGCAAGATGATTGCAGCACTCGAAGCCAAGAGCGGTGAGTCGCTACCTCCTGGCCGAAAAAACGGGATCACAGCAAACTTCCGCGACGAAGAGGTTGCCAAGGTAACGATTTTCCAAGAAGTCGGAGGATTGGTCGGTCGCGTGATCTTGGCCTACCTAGCGCTGGTGATCGTCAGCAGGCAGTCCTTGCTGCGATTCTTTCTTATCCCCGCAACGATCTTTGTTCCATTGCTATTCTATTGGATCAGCACTTCTTACAAATCGGAAGATTCGCTTCTTTGGATCAAGGCGGGGATTTTCTTTGCCGGACTATTTACGGTTGCTCAGTTTAGTTTTTGGGGGAACTATATTCCGCGAGTCTTCCCACTTCACTTGCGAGGAACGGGTGAGAGTTTTGCCGCAAACATCGGCGGTAGAATTCTCGGTACGCTGGCCGCCTTCTTGACGCTGACGTTTTCGGCATCCAAGACTCCGGATCCTGGTAAGATCGCTCTTGCAGGTGCGGCCGTCGCTGGAGGGTATGCCTTGGTGGGGCTAGTGCTCAGTTGGATGCTGCCGGAGCCTACGGCTGAAATCGAGAATGACTAATGGGTTTCGCACTCCAACCGGCTTGTGAATGACCGGCTATGCCATCGACCTCGTTTGCCAATCAGCTCTTTTCGGCTATCGAGCGTTCTCGAACCATCGAGCAATTGCTCCAAGAGCCTGTGGCTTGGATGGTTGCCAATGGTGCTTGGTCGACGATATGGGTCATGAGCCCCTCAAAGGGTGCTTGGAAAAAGCTTCTTGCTGTCGGTAAGCCTGTTACCCGGTCTCCCGATCCTGCGAAACTTTCCGATTGCCTCGATAGTCGACGGGTTCAGCACTGTGAGACTTGGGCTCTCCACTCGCTTCCTGTTGGCAACGATTTGATCTTCTGTTTCGCGAATCCAAACAGTCACGCTCCATCGGCTCAGTCGCAGGAAGTCTTGCGAGAACAGCTCGGGCTTCTTGGTCATTGCGTCGAGTTATGGAATCAGCAGCTTAGTAAGACACGCGATGTCGTAAGACTCAATCAGATCCTGGAGGTGTCAGCCAATTGGCATGCTCATCAAGATCTGGATCGACTCTTGCAAGACATTGCTCAAGCGGCAACTCGATTGATCCGAAGTGACCGCGCGAGTATTTTTTTGTGGGACAAGCAGTCTCGCGAATTGGTCGGACATCCGGCCCTGGGGATCGAGGGCAAGCCGCTACGGATCGCTGACGATAAAGGGGTCGCAGGAGCGGTGCTCAAAAGCCAGCAACCCAGGCGATGGGATCGTTCGGATCCTACCGACGAGGTCGATCGACGCGTTGATACCAGCAGCGGATATCGTACTGACTCTCTACTGGCTGTCCCCTTGGTGGATCTCAAAGGCAAACCGATGGGAGTCTTCGAGGTCATCAACCACCTCGACGGTCGATTCGATCAGCAGGACGAGAACGATCTGATCGAATTGGCGAGGCATGCCTCGGCGGCTTTGGCCAATACACAAACCATGCAGAGGTTGATCCAGACTCGAGATCGGCTGACTCAAGACGCAGCGCAGCAGGTTCAGCTCATCGGTTCATCGCCGGAAATGACCAGTCTCAAGTCGACGATTTCAAGGGTCGGCGACACCGATCTTGCAGTGTTGCTCCTGGGCGAAAACGGTACCGGGAAAGAAGTCGTATCGAGGCAAATCCACTATCAGAGCAAGCGACGTTTCGAGCCCTTTATCGCTGTCAACTGTGCCGCGATTACCGAAACGCTCCTGGAGAGCGAACTTTTCGGACATGAAAAAGGCGCCTTTACCGACGCCCACGATACGCGATCGGGCAAGTTCGAGTTGGCATCTGGTGGAACGTTGTTCCTCGATGAAATAGGGGACATGAGTTTGGCAGGGCAAGCCAAATTGCTTCGAGTCCTCGAAGAGAAGGTCGTTGTGCGAGTTGGTGGTTCGACGGCGATCCCTGTGAATGTTCGTGTCATCGCTGCGACGAATCAGAATCTTGTCGACTTGGTTCGCCAAAAGAAATTTCGCGAAGATCTCTACTTCCGACTCACGGTCGTGACGATGAATCTGCCTCCTTTGCGGCAGCGTGGGGAGGATGTTTTGCAACTTGCCGATTTCTTCTTGACTCTGTTTTGCAATAAGATTGGACGCAACAAGCCCGTGTTGAGCACTTCGGCAAGAAAACGTCTCGTCAATCACGATTGGCCAGGGAACGTTCGCGAGCTGAGAAATATCATCGAAAGGATCGCTTATCTAACCACCGGCGAGCTTATCGATGATACGCAGATCGACTTTGTCCGATCCCCAAGAGCCGATGATTGGAATTCGTTGGATTTGATCGATTTGACAAAACCATTGGCTGAAGCGACCGATGATTTTCAAGTTCGGTACATCGAGCAGCAGATCAAAGCATGCAATAAAAACATGACTCTGGCCGCCGAACGCATGGGGATGCAACGATCGAATCTCTACCGAAAGATGAAACAGCTTGGGATGAACCATCACGACCAAGATCCCACCGGTAGTGTCTAGGGCTGGTTCATTCTCCAAAGAAATCGAGTATGCTATTGGATCTGTCCATGGAGCGTCTCGAACTTATTGAATTCAATGCCAAGTCCAACCACACGAAGTCTCGTTTTATATTCCCTCTGTTCCCTCTGTCTAATGAGTATCCCTCCCATCGTTTGGGCGGATGATCCCATCGAGGTGCAAGGCGAGTACATCAAAAGTGGCCGAGGCATCCAAGTGGCTGCTTTGGCTAAGGACAAATACAGAGTCACGACCTATCAGGGTGGATTGCCTGGCGAAGGCTGGGATAGAGGACCGGTACAGGTGCTCGAACTCGACGAAGAGGAACTCGAAGATCTCCTCGATGGTGCTAAGTCCATCGAGCGCAATAGCCCGACGTTGGGTTCCAAACCCCCTAGTTCAGCCATTGTTCTTTTCGATGGCACCCAGGCGAGTATCGATGAGCATTGGGCCAATGGGACGAAACTCGTCGAAGAGAATCTGCTCCTTGCAGGTTGCACGACGAAAAAGAACTTTCGTGACTATCGGCTCCATTTGGAGTTTCGCACCCCCTTTGTTCCGCAGGCGCTCGGGCAAGGCCGAGGCAATAGCGGTGTATATCATCAGGGACGATACGAGACCCAAGTGCTCGATTCGTTCGGATTTGATAATGAAGGGAACACTTGCGGGGCAATCTACGGTGTCAAGCCAGCCGACTTCAACGCTTGCCTTCCTCCCATGCGATGGCAAACCTACGACGTCGAGTTCATCGCTGCGCGATGGGATGCCCAAGGCAAGAAGATCTCCGATGCTCAGCTTACGGTTTGGCTCAATGGATACCCGATCCATCGCGACCAGAAAGTACCCGGTTCAACCACTGCGGCCCCTGTTGGAGAGAGTCCTAGCGATGGCCCGCTGTATCTTCAAGATCACGGCAACCCGGTGACCTATCGAAATATTTGGTTGGTGCCCTTTGATGCCGAGCAAGTTGCCAAGCGGCCTAGAGTCGCCGGTTATGAACGCATCGCTGCAACCAGTAGCTCTTTGGCCGATCGTGAGCTCGGAGGTCGGATTCTCATCAGTGAACTTGGTTGCACGAGTTGCCATGCCCCTGGGAAATTTGCTCATGTGTTTGAACAAAAAAGTGCACCGGTGCTCGAACAGATTGGAAGTCGAGTCCGTCCTGGTTACATCGCTTCAATGCTCCTCGATGTGCATTCGAGCAAGATCGGAACAACGATGCCCGATTTGCTCCATGGGTTGAGCCAGCCACAAAAGGTGCAAGTGGCTCAGCGACTAGGTGCTTATTTGGAATCCACCGGCAAGAGTCGCAAGCACACGCGATCCGACGCCCAAGCCGCCCAAAGAGGCAAGCAACTCTACGAAAGAGTCGGTTGCACGATCTGCCACGCCAACGCCGACGGTACGCGGTTGACGGCTACGAGTGTTCCACTGCCGAATCTTTCTAAAAAATATTCGTTCGATGGGCTCGCGCTGTTTCTCAAGCAGCCCCATGATGCTCGGCCATCTGGACGAATGCCAAGCATGCACCTCGATGACAATGAAGCTCGCGATTTGGCTCATTATCTACTCAAAGAGATCGATCCCTCGGACGCTCAGCCCAATACCAAATATGCAGTCTACGAAGGGGGCTGGAACAAGCTCCCTGAGTTTGAGACTCTCAAACCAATCGCCGTTGGAACTTGCGAAGGTTTCGATCTATCGGTAGCAGGCCGCACCAATAATTTCGCCGTGCGATTTGAATCCTATGTCGTGCTCGATCAGCCGGCCAAGGTCCGTTTTCACTTGGGATCGGACGATGGGAGTCGGTTGCTCGTCGACGACAAAGTTGTTGTCGATGTCGATGGTATCCATCCCCATCAAACCAAGTCGGCTGAGACCGAGTTGTCTGCCGGTCCTCATCGACTCGTTGTCGAGTACTTCCAGGGAGGCGGAGAATGGACGGTCGACCTGCAGTGGGAAAGCTCACAACTGGTCAAGCAACCCGTTGACGGTTGGTTGCAACTCGAAGCGAATCAAACCCGCAAAGCATCGACTGAGGAGCAAACCGATCCGGCTTGGGTCTCCGAAGGCAAGGTTCTTTTTCAGTCCTTGGGATGCGTGCAGTGCCATGCGATGAAGGAAACCGACAAAGCAGACTCAAAGCTTTCGAAGGCACCGGCGATCGATATGCTAAGTGCCAATGCGGGCTGTTTGGCCAATGACATTCCCGCAGGGCTTCCCGATTACCGTTTGACCTCGTTGCAAAAAGAAGCGATCGTCGCGGCGTTAGGGATTGATCCCAACAAGGAGTTTTCGCACGAGGATCATTCCAAGTACACGCTTGCGAAACTCAACTGCATCGCTTGCCATGAGCGGAACGCTTGGGGGGGACCTGAGTCGGACAAACTCGACCTGTTCACCTCGACGATTCCTGAGATGGGGGACGAAGGTCGGTTGCCTCCGCGGTTGACCGGTGTAGGAGACAAACTCACCGATGCGTATCTCGACCGGGTGCTGGCCGAAGGTGCTCGCCATCGACCCTACATGCAGGTGCGTATGCCCCGATATGCTTCAGCCACAAAAGGCTTGGCTGAGCATTGGAAGCAGACCGATCGGCCAGTCCAGGATCAAGTTGCCCAAGGCCCTGATGAGGCCGAGATTCGAACGCTCGCGTCTGGGAGATTGTTGGCTGGTAACAAGGGACTCTCGTGTGCTCAGTGCCACACATTTGGAAACCAAAGAGCTATTGGTATCCAAGCAATCAGCATGCTCACGATGACCGAGCGACTTCGTCCTGAGTGGTTCCGGCGTTACATGCTCGAACCGACGAAGTATCGGCCAGGGACTCGCATGCCAGCGAGTTTTCCAGAGGGTGTCAGTGTTCTTAAAACGGTCTATGAAGGCAACGCGGATCATCAGATTGCTGCGCTGTGGAAGTATTTGTCCCAGGGCAACCAAGCTGCAATCCCCGAGGGCTTGCAGAGAGACCAGATCGCCCTTGAGCCCCTGGATCGACCGATCGTGTATCGGAACTTTCTCGAAGGCCTCTCGGCACGCGGGATCGCCGTAGGATATCCCGGCGGTCTGAATATCGCTTGGGATGCCCAAACCATGAACATGGCCAAGCTTTGGCAAGGGCAGTTCATCGATGCTTCGATGCACTGGAGAGATCGCGGCGTTGGAAGGCAAAAACCGTTGGGTGATTTGGTTCTCAACTACGAGAACCGCCCAGCAATCGCATGGCTTAAAGATCCCTCGGAAGCTTGGCCAGATCCAAAAAAAGTCTCCGAGACCTATAAGTTCCTTGGTTATAGAACCGACAAGTCCGGGCATCCGACGTTCCGTTACAAGCTAGGTCAGACGATCGTTGGAGATCGAGCCGAACTGAGCATCGGAGCTAAAGATTCGCCGGGGCTTAAGCGAACCCTCAGTATCCAAACATCCAAGGACGACCGAGCTGGAGGTTTATGGATGCGATTGGCAGAAGGTTCCAAAATCGTTGCCGATGGCAAGAATACTTGGAACATCGACGACAAATATCAGGTGACACTGGCCGAATCGATCGCAACGAGCGCGCAAGTACGAGAGTCGGCAGGAAAGAAAGAGCTAATTGTTCCGGTCAATAAGCTAACATCGCAAGCCTCAGGTTCTATGGAGCTTGAGTATTACCTTCGTTGGTAACAACCGACCGGACTAGAAACGAAAAACTTTTAACGAACAACAAAATAATGCGATATCAATTTTTAAAAACATCGATGCTTTTAGGTGCTTGCTTGTCGATGGGCTTGCGTGATGCAAGTGGCCAGGACTCGACGAAGAAAAAGGATTTCAAGGAGTCCGATTACTACGCGATACGTTCGTACGAGATTCCGCAGGGAGTTGAGTTAGAGGCGACCTCGTTCCAGAGGATGCCCGATGGAAAGCTTGCGGTCGCTTCACGCAGAGGTGAGATTTGGATGATCGCGGATCCTTTGGGGAACGATTATTCGGCCAAGCAGTTTAGTCGCTATGCGCATGGACTGCACGAGCCTATCGGCATGGATTATCGCGATGGCTGGCTGTATGTCACTCAGCGCCCGGATGTTTCGCGTTTGAAGGATACCGATGGGGATGGTCAGGCCGATGAGTTTGAAGTTGTCGCTGATGGATGGCAAATCACCGGGGATTACCATGAATACGCGTTTGGGTCCAAGTTTGACAAGGAGGGGAATATTTGGGTCGTGTTGTGTTTGACAGGATCCTTTGGCAGCGATGCACTCTATCGAGGCTGGGCTGTTCGCGCGACGGCAGATGGCAAGACGATTCCAACGACCAGCGGTATTCGATCCCCTGGTGGTATCGGTATGAACGCCTCAGGCGATGTGTTCTATACCGACAACCAAGGTCCCTGGAATGGAACCTGTGCGCTGAAGCATTTGAGTCCTAAGAAGTTCGTAGGGCATCCCGGCGGGTTTAAGTGGTATGAACAAGCTCAGCCTTATATGGGCAAAAAGCCAACCGAGCCCAAGGACGGGAGTCGCTTTGTGATCGAAGCCGACAAGATACCCGAGTACGAGCCACCTGCGATCCTGTTCCCATACGGCAAGATGGGGCAATCGGCAGCCGGGATCGCTTGCGATACCACTGGGGGCAAGTTCGGTCCATTTGCCAATCAAATGTTTGTCGGTGATCAAACCTTCAGCACCGTCATGCGATGCTCTTTGGAAAAAGTCCAAGGGCACTATCAAGGGGCGTGTTTTCCGTTCCGAGAGGGACTCGATTGCGGGGTTGTTGGATTGGAGATGCAGCCCAACGGAATGATGTTTGTCGGAGGAACCAATCGAGGTTGGGGTTCACGAGGAAGCAAATCGTTCTGTGTTCAACGCTTGGATTGGACCGGTCAGACACCCTTTGAAGTTTTGGAGATGAAGGCCCGCAAACAAGGCTTTGAGCTCGTCTTTACAAAGCCTGTCGACAAGAAATCTGCGGAGGATCTTGCTTCCTATGAAATCAAGACTTTCACCTATATCTATCAGGGTGCTTATGGAAGCCCCGAAGTGGATGCTACGACACCGACGATCAAATCGGCCAAGGTTTCTGCAGACGGATTAAAGGTCGAGTTAACGATAGATGGGCTTCAACGAGGCCATGTGCATCACTTGGTTTCCAAGGGGGTGCGTTCGGCTGAAGGCTCTGTGCCTTTGCTTCATGCGGATGCTTACTACACACTGAATTATCTCACAGAGTGAAAGTTCGCAATCAACACTCTGTGTTCTTTGTGTCTCTGTG
>JBJSXX010000321.1:0-3089 GCA_046086605.1 Pirellula sp.
GAACGATAAAACAGAATCACCAATTTTCTTTTCTACACGAATTTTCACAATATTAAATCCTCATTACTAATCGACAACAAAAATGATTTCCATGATCAGCAGGCCTCTCGCGGTTCCCTACACTCGCTGGGCTTTCAAGAACGACAAACTTCAAAAACGACTCAAGTGGCCAACAACCTACACCGTGGTCCACATCCAACTTTCCTACACTCTAAACCTTCGAGTGACCAGAGACCCTCGAAGCACACATTTCTATGCGTTCTAAACGCACGTTCCATGACGAGTTGCATCAACTCGTTCTCGTCGAAACTTCTTTACAAATCTTTCGCACTAAATCCCAGCGCCCTCGGCTTAATCGAGCGGGGAAAGAAAAGGCTAGCTTAAGGGCTCTTTTGGACTGGTATGCCTGACATCCCAGTCCAGAAATCCGCAGCCCCTGTGGAAGCGGATCAAACGAATTTATTGAATCTATTTGCGGATGCCAAGTCGCCCAATCAGATCCAAGTATCTGGCTGAGTCGTTCTGGCGAACATAGTCGAGCAAAGAGCGACGCTTGCTAACCATCTTGAGCAAACCTCGACGGCTCGAATAATCTCGTGGGCTTCCACGCATGTGAGAGGTCATCGCGTTGATCCGCTCTGTCAGTAGTGCAATCTGCACATCGGGCGACCCGCTGTCGGTCTCGCTTCGCTGGAATCCCTTCACAATCTCCAATTTTCGGTCTTTCGTGACTGTCATTCTGTCTCTATCGCAACAATGCTTCTCAAAAAATTCAAAAACGACTAACAAGAACACTTTGGTTCCTTCTCCAAACACTGATCCGAAATCGTAGCGAATCGCTAAGAAAAGGCAATCGCAATTGGGATTTCGAAAAAGTTGGCTTGAAAAACTGGCACTTTCGGTTATTCTTCCATCCGGATAAGCGGATATTCATCCAGTGCGTTATTTACAAGGCTTTTAATGAGTTCGACCACTGCGATGATCGCTTGGATGCAAAGTTTGTCAGATCCGACGAGGAGTCGAATCCTGCGGATATTGGAAAGATCAGAGGTCTCCGTGGCAGAGCTTTGCAACGTACTCCAACTCCCCCAAAGCACTGTTTCGAGGCATTTGAAGGTTCTCGTCGACGACGGCTGGGTCAGCGGTCGACGCGAAGGAACTAGCAATTGGTATCGCATGGGAGGCTCAGAAATGCCTCCGCACCAGAAAAAACTTTGGAGTGTCGCCAAAAACCATTGCTTGCCCGAGTCGACCACCGAGCAAGATGACGCAAGGCTCGAGCAAGTCCTCGACAGCCGTCGCAATAAAACACAAACGTTTTTCTCGACCGCTGCAGGCCGGTGGGATCGACTACGGAACGAACTTTTCGGCAGCCGTCTTGATGCTTGGGCGATTGCTGCAGCCCTCGATCGCTCATGGACAGTCGGAGACCTGGGATGCGGAACCGGAACAATCAGCCAAACGCTCGCACCATGGGTCCATCGAGTAATCTCCGTGGATGCCTCTGCAGCGATGATTCAATCGGCTCGAAAGAGGCTCAAAGACGCTTCGAATGTAGAGATTCGAAAAGGGGAGCTGACCACCTTACCTATCGACGACGATTCGCTAGACCTTGCCATGATGGGACTCGTCCTGCCCTACCTGGCTGAACCTCAGCGAGTGTTTCGGGAAGCAGCCCGAGCCTCGCGGATCGATGGACGGTTGATTGTGCTCGATATGCTCTCGCATGATCGGATCGAGTACCGAGAAGAACTCGGCCATATTTGGTTGGGGTTCTCGAAATCGCAGATATCCGAATGGCTCTCCGCAGCCGGTTGGATGCTCGACAGTTTCGTCACACTCCCGTTGGAGCCTGACGTCAAGGGCACGCCTGTATTTGTTGCCACAGCCGTGCGAACACGCACGGTTGCTGGCTAGTGTTTTTTGAATGTTGGTCAAATTCAGTTTGTTTCACTTTTTAGAACTAGGATTAGGAATACATCGCTATGAGTAAGCTTGCAGACAGCAAAACGCTGGTCTCCACAGACCCGTCCAGGGTTCCCTTTAAAGTTCGCGCGTTCGATCTTCTGGCCGCTGGCAAGAGGAAGGATGCCGAAGAAATTGCATCGCTGGGACGAAAGGAAATTCAGTTGGCCGAGGACGAGATGCCCGGCTTGATGGCCCTTAGGGCTCGTTACGGCAAGACCAAGCCGCTTGCCGGTGCCAAGATCATGGGCTCTTTGCACATGACGGTTCAGACCGCCGTGCTCATCGAGACCTTGGTCGATTTGGGTGCCGATGTGCGTTGGGTCAGTTGCAACATTTTCTCGACCCAAGACACCGCTGCTGCAGCAGTCGTCGTTGGTCGAGGTGGATCGCTCGAAAATCCAATCGGAACTCCAGTCTTCGCATGGAAGGGTGAAACACTTCCAGAGTATTGGTGGTGCACCAAGGAAGCTTTGGTTTGGCCAGATGGAACCGGCCCAGATTTGATCGTCGATGACGGTGGCGATGCAACCATGCTAATCCATTTGGGAACGCAGTACGAAGCCACCGGTGTGGTTCCAGACTTCGACCCAGAAACCCAGCCAGAAGAATTCGGCGTGATCCTCGACCTGCTCCGCAAGGAACTCGTCGTGGCTAAAGGCCGATACACTGCGATGGGCAAGGCAATCCAAGGTGTTTCGGAAGAAACCACCACGGGAGTCAAGCGACTCTACGAGATGACCGCCAAGGGAGAACTTCTCTTCCCTGCTATCAACGTCAATGACTCGGTGACCAAGAGCAAGTTCGACAACTTGTACGGCTGTCGCCATTCGCTCATCGATGGTCTCAACCGCGCCTCGGACGTGATGCTTGCGGGCAAGGTAGCCGTCGTTTGCGGTTACGGGGATGTGGGCAAGGGATGTTGCCAAGCTTTGCGAGGCCAAGGCTCCGCGTGGTTGTCACCGAGATCGCTCCGATCTGTGCTTTGCAAGCCACGATGGAAGGTTACGAAGTCAAGACCGTCGAAGATTACCTGCCGACTGCCGATATCTTCGTGACGGCCACAGGCAACAAAGACATCATCACTGCTGAGCACATGCTCAAGATGAAGGACAAGGCGATCG
>JBJSXX010000322.1:0-2567 GCA_046086605.1 Pirellula sp.
ACTGCAAAAGCCGTTGAGGTAGCACCGGTTGCCGGGGCAGTGTTGATAAAGCCCCTTTCGGTGATATTCGTACCGGCTCCTAGGATCACGTCCGGAGCGTTCGCAATGGGGATATTGAATTGGTTATCCAAAGCTGGATCGCTGATACCGGCCCCGGTGTTTGGATTGAATCGATAGAGGATGTTGTCAAAGTAGCTGACGCCTCGGTTGGCGGTAGCGAAATTGGGCCCTCGATTTCGATTGGCCACCAAGAATCCGAACTCTGCTTCGGTTCCAGTTTGGTCGCGAAGATCCATGACCGTGTAGGCCTCCGAATCGAACTGACCTGCGGTGTCGGCAAGCTCACCGGCGTTATCTAAACCACGAACGGTGAAGTCAAAGGCACCTTGGACTCGGGTCGTGGCGGTTCCGGGATCGACCAAAACATAGTTGAACAAGTCACCGCTTGGGGTTTGGAAACCACGCAGATCCCCATTGGGTCGAATGAAGGAGTCCTTCATCAAAGGCGTTGCGATACCAACATCGTTGGGTAGTTCGCCGGTAAACGAATTGGCGATATTGAATCGAGTGCCAAGGGCAGTCGATGCGCTCAGGTACAACGGCACATCACCCAAGGCGTATTCGATTCGCGATTGCATATCCAAGAACGTCGGAGTGATCGGAGGTACCGCCGAGCTGAGTTGGTCGTTTCCAACTCGGTCTTCGACGATGAACCGCCCGCTCGAGACAGGCAAAATGCGCAGGTTCGAGGCTCCCAGAGAATTGTTCAAGCGATTTGCAAGAACCGTTGGGACTTGAGTTCGGTTGGTCACTGCTAGATAGTAGCGACCGGCAGGCAATTCGACTGGCCCGATGTAGGGATCGAGCGTACCGGTCGAGCCACGACCGAGGTCTGCGTTGGTCGCTTGTGAGACAGCAGCTTGGCGGTCATCAAGGATATTGCTATTGAGACCAACACGAACCAGCGAAGCACTTTGACCGTTCGCAGTAGGTGCGAACAAATACATCGATAGATCTGCCCGGCCGATGCCGTCGGCGTAATCCAGATCGAAAATCGTCGAGAGGTATTCGGCAAGTGGAGTTACCAATTGCGTGTAATCAATCGTGAAGGTGAACCAATCGACATCGGTAGCCGAATCGATGTTGCCTGCGAGCGAAATCGTGCGGCGATCGGTTGTCAGAATGTTCCCTAGCTCTTGGGCTGTGAGGAACGTGTCGTTACTACCGCTGTTGATTTCGGCGGTCTCACCAACAAGTGGAGAGTGGCGAGGAACCCCGCGAAGGGTAAGTCCCGTCGATGCAAAGCGAATATCGGCGTAGGCCACCGATGTTCCTGGGAACTCTTGGTTTTCACCCAAGCGAACTTGCAACTGATAAGCACCTCGAGAGAGCCCTTTGCCTACCGAATCCGGATTGCTTAGGGCAGGGGTGCTAACAGGCTGGCCAGTGACTTGATTGCTCGATCGGACTCGGATGTGGTAGAGCGAGGCTTGGCTGCTTTGCCCTGGAAGAACGACTCGCAGTCCTGCATCTTTGCTGTTGGTACTGTAATCATCACGGGGCTCGCCTCGGGATGATTGAGGATAGATCGTTGGCGAACTCTTTCGGAGGGATCGAACGGCGTTGCCTTGAAGAGCGCTGTAAATCGGATTGTTGACGCTATCGACTTCTTCTAGGTACGAGTTGTCCGATAGAGCTAGGATCTCACCATCTGCCGAGATGAGTTCTACGACCGTATCGAGAGCCGCATCGGTCTTGTCGATATCAAGCCAAACTTCGGTACCACCAAAGGCAGTGAAGCTGTAAACATCGACATCCGAAGGTTTGTTGATCACACCTTGGATTTCAAATCCCAGGCGGGTGTTTTCATCACCGCTGTTGATTGAATTGGCCAATTGCCCTAGGTATTGGGCCTTGCTCGGTTCGTCGTTGGCTCCTGGAGCATTCGCCAGAGAGGATTCACGCTCAGGAAGTACTCCGACGTTACGATCGTTGGAGTAGGTTTGGGTCGAAACACCTGCCCAGGATCCTGGAGAAGCGATCGACTGGATCGTCGTTGGAACGAGTTCCAGGAAGCTGGTCATCCGAGAAGTGTTGGCAGACGCGGTGACTTGCCATGCCAGAGCCGTCGTCACGTCTGCAAGACCATAGATTTGGCCAAGAACTGGATCGGTGATCGGTGGCAAATCGACAAGGTCGATGTTCCCGGCTGGTGAGTAATTCGTGCCAGGGCCTTCGATCGCATTGGCCAAATCGCGGAACTCATCGGCCGCAAACCCAAGGTAGGTCGCGTTGACTAGATCGATTCCTGGGCTGTAGATACCTCCGTGAGAGAATCCAACGCGCTCTCGGTTATCGATCGTGTAGGCTCGGAAATCAGGATTGCCCGGCGTACCAGTCAAGTACAAGAAGTCATCGCTTGGAGAAAGGATGTCTTCGTCCAAATAGTTGATGAATCGGATGTTCCCCAGGGGTGAATCGCTATCGAGGGTCAGCGTGTTAAACAACTTCGCCACACCGTTTTTGAATCTTGATTCAACAGTCCAGCGAACCTCTGCGTTGTTGTT
>JBJSXX010000323.1:0-9674 GCA_046086605.1 Pirellula sp.
TGTTTAGGACTACTTACCTAAATAATTTGCCGAACTATGCTCAGAACTAAGGCTGACCAATCGGACTGGGCACCAGTGGCTTGGGTACAACCGGATTCGGAATCACTTGGGGTGCGACCCCTGGGGCAAGATTTGGTACCGGTGCGACCTGTGGAGCAACGATTTCAGACTCAACAAACCCCATCGGTACGTCGCTTTGAATCCCAGGCCCAAGCAACGATCGATTGCGATCAAAGGGTGGTACGGGGTACTGCCCGTTGTACTGACTGGGCATCAAACTGTGATCGACATACTGCTTTTGGATGGAAGATGAAGTTTGGAGTTGGTTCCACATGCCTACCCCTTCCTCCTCGGCTGCTTGAGCCCCATGCGGAAACCCTGCGAACCAAGCAGCCACGCGAGCTTGGCCTTCGGCAGATTGGTAGCACCAATTCCAATATTCCACAGGCGGGAATGCTGGTGTGCAACCGCTACCGCTGTCGGCTACTTGCATGTACCCAGCGCGAAAGCCACGTTGGAAGTCCTTCAAATACTTCTGATCGACAAAGCAATGCTTGCGAGCATGCCATGCCTTGCCTGACATCGAATATGCACGGCTGTTCATGATGTACTCGTTCAAGTCATTATTGAACTTGAACATGTTGCTAAGTCCGGTTACCGCCGTGCAACCCGTGCTCGACAGAATTCCTACTCCCAGCAGAGCGACTATCACGAAGGCTTTGCTGCCTACTCGTCGTTTTTGGAACATCGACGACTCCCCTTTATTGCGTATGTAGTTGGTCGGAATGCTAGCAAGCCAAGACCGACCCGTCGACGAATACCTACTATTCGTCTGTCGATTTATCGCGTGTGGGTACGTTTAGAATTTAATGATTATCGCGGTAGTGCCTCGAATAAGGCTTTTTTGGTCTATTCCAATAGTAGCATTACCTATGTCGGTCTTTTGGATTGATCCATCTGCCACACATGACGATGGAAGCAAAAGCAAGAAGGAGTTTTGTTGAGAAGTGGAAAAAGCCAATCGCGAGAAAATACATGGGGGCTTGGTACCAAGCCGAAATGAAGACATCCTGACCAAATCGGTACGGTGGGTACTGGTGTGTATCCTTTTGGTCACTCCTTGGCTTTATGGCGGGGTCCATTGGTCTTTCCAGTACATCCTGTTTTTCTCGGTTAGTGCCCTTGCTGCTCTATTGGCATTGGCTTGCATCGCGGGCAAGGGCAATGCGTTCCAACAAAGGCATCCACCGCTGGTAGCTTGGGTTTTGCTCTCACTCGGTCTTTTCGCGGAGATTCAGAGCATCCGTGCATGGGATTTAGAGTCCCCGAGGCCATCGATTTTCCCATCTCTTGAAACACAGCGATGGGCACTGGGCTTGAATCGCAGCTCAGAATCGCCAGTTACTTGCGATCTCGATGGGATCGAACCACAGCATCGAAGACTCGCTATGAGCGTTGAGCCAATAACAACGCAGGGAGCTTCGAGCAGCCTGTTCGTTTGTGGGTTACTCGTGTGGGCAGCAAGCTGTGTTTGGGGGCATCGTAAGACGTATCCATCGTTGCTGCTTTGGATCACCGTGTTAGGAATTCTCCTTGGGGGGTATGGACTTGTAGGCGCATTTCTGAGATCCAAGCCGAATCTACTGGGGCTAACCTATGGTTCTTCGTTTTCGGTCTTTGTCTCGAAGAACTCTGCAGGAGCTTTTTTAAACATCACCTTGGCCGCAGCCATCGGCCTTGCCCTCTGGAACGCCGAAAAAATATTCAGCTCGGTTTCTCGCCAAATGCTCACAAGGGACATGCGCCAATGGCCTTGGAATGCCAAGTTTCAGTATGGGCTGAAAACTACGATCGAGAAGTTGGATGTTCGCACGATCGTCTCAGGACTTTGTGTCCTATTGCTTGCTTTCTGTATGGCGATGAGTCTTTGTCGAGGCGCTTTTATCAGCGGAATTCTCGCAGTCTTTGTTGCCATCGCGATTGCTTGGCCTGGCAAGAAACCTACAGCGATCCTTTTTGCTTGCTTTATTGCGATGCTTTGCAGCGTGATCGCCATGGTGGGTTTGCAGATCGATCAGACAGCAGCGACTCGAATGGAGAGTATCGAGAGCATAGACATTGAAACGGAAAAAAACTCCGGTCGGCTCTACATCTGGGGAGTTGCGGCCCGAGCCGCGATGAATTACCGCTGGGTAGGCTCCGGTCTTGGTACTTTTCATGTCGCTGCCCTACCCTTCCAAGACCCTTCATCGAGAGGTTGGTACTATCATGCAGAGAGCCTCTTTGCCGAGATTCTTGTCACGCTCGGTTTTCTAGGCATGATCGCTACGATCCTTGGACTGGTCGTCAGTGTGTATTGCTTGATAACGATCTTTCACTCCCCTCGCTTTCGTGACTATCTTGCTCTTCAAGTCGCGGGCGCATTTTTTCTTGCGAGCCAATCACTTCATGCATGCATCGACTTTGCATGGATCTTACCGGGCGTTTACGTACCTAGTGCTTTGTTTCTTGGGGCGATCCAAGGCGGATGGGTTGAATCGAAACTCGCCTATAAGCGTATCCATCACCAAATCCAGGATGAAACTGCGTCACAACCACGCCGTTCTGCTCGCGTATCAGGACTGATCTTTGCCGCAGTAAGCTTGGCTTTTCTTTTGCTCAATCAAGGTTCCGTATCGGTACTAGCCCTTTCAGAGCGACTGGAAAAACAACTTCAAACCGATGGGCCTCCCAAGTCAGCGGATTCCCTCGTCGATCAATGGATCGAGTCCTGCTCGCATGCATACTCGTCAAATAAGATCGATCGGGTCTACGAAAGTCCAATACTCATGCGATTGCTGGCCGAGGGGATCGTCTATGACACTCGCAAGCAGCGTTGGGAACAACGCCCCTTGGTAGCATCGAGCGAACTAGCATGGAATCAAACTCGGCCCGTAGTACTTCGCATCGCCTTGGATGCAGCAAATCCAAACGACCGATCCTTAATCCTCGATTCCCTCGGCGGAAAACCGACTCGAGATGCATTTACGAAAGCCAACTACTGGTATATGCGTGGGCAACTGCTTTCACCCTTGGATTGGCGATTGGTCTGGGGAAGAATTTCCACAGCGATGCAGTGCTCCCCTGAGCAACTCAAGCCTCTGGTTCCTGTACTCGCTTCAACTTCGGCCCACAGACCTGCAAACTTAACCACAGGCTCCCTGCTATTTTATTCCGTGCTGAGCGATCAAGAGAAACTCGACCTATGGCAAAAAGCGATCCGATCCAGTCTGGCCGAATCGATTCCAATCGCCGAGATCATGACGAAAACTTACACCGATGGTCAGATCCCCATAGAAACGTTTCCAGACGACCCGCAGGTACTGCGCAAGCTCTATAACGAAACCTTCAAAGAAAAAGATTTTCCAATCACACACGGCCTTCTTGGGGATAGGTTGATTCAAGCAAGCTCGAAAACCAAGTGGACAGGAATGCGTAAAGCAAGTTGGATGGCCGATGTCGCTCGAGAGACTGGAAACGCTGACTTGGAAATTGAGAACCTCACGATTATCCTTGGACTAGATCGCAACAACGTCCCGTTGCTCAAGCGAATCCTTACTTTGCTTATCGAGAAAAAGCAGCCTGAAAAAGCGAGAGGGTTTTTAAGACAGCTTGTGCGTGCTGCTCCGAGCGATCCTGCGATCGAATCGTTCAATCAACAACTCGCTGGAATCGAACCTTGAAACGCGTTTGCATTATTAATGTCGTCGGACTCGTCGGCGAATTACTTCCCTATGCACCTTGCATTAGCCAACTCGGGCCATGCCGTAGCTTCCGACCGCCGATACCTGCCGTAACCTGCACGGTGCAAGCCACCATGCTGACTGGCAAGATGCCCAATGAGCATGGCATCGTCGGAAACGGTTGGTATGATCGAAACTACTCCGAAGTTCGCTTCTGGCAACAATCCAACCATCTGATATCGGGCGAACTCCTCTACCAGGGCATCGACACGGCCAAGATGTTTTGGTGGTTCAACCAACACTCGCACGTGAACTATAGCGCAACACCTAAACCCCATTACGGATGCGATGGTTCGAAGGTCTTCGATATCATCGATGACACGGATTGCCAATTGGTCAAACATTTAGGGCCATTTCCTTTCTTCTCATTCTGGGGGCCCAATGCAGGACTCCCTGCAAGCGACTGGATCGCACGAGCAACGGCCAAAGTCCTTCGCGAGAAAAAACCACAACTGACTCTGTGCTACCTTCCTCACCTAGACTACGACTTCCAACGCTTTACCAAACCCAACCTTGAGCGAGTCGCAGAAGTAGATCGCTGCGCTTCGATGGTCATCAATGCAGCTCAGGACATCGGAGCGATTCCAATCATCGTCTCGGAGTACGGTTTGGTTCCCGTCTCCAGACCCGTTTCCATCAACCGAATCCTCAGACAAGCCGGCATGCTCACGGTTCGACAAGGCCCCTTTGGCGAGATGCTAATCCCAGGTGATTGTCGCGCCTTTGCCGTGGCTGACCATCAAGTCGCCCATGTGTATGTTAATGACCCGGGCGCTTTGCATGAGGTCCGAGAAATACTTATCCAACAGCCCGGAATCCAGTCTGTCGTTCATCCCGAGGAACTCCGGCTCGAGCACCCACGTAGCGGAGACTGGATCGCGCTGGCCCAAAGCGATTCATGGTTTACCTATTACTATTGGGATGATGATAAACTTGCACCAGACTTTGCAAGAACCGTCGATATTCATCGCAAGCCTGGATACGATCCTTGCGAACTTTTTATGACATCGAAATCTCGAGCCATGTTTCGTCTTGCACAAAAGAAACTCGGGCTACGAATGAAGATGGATGTCATACCGCTCGATCCGAGCCTTGTCGGAGGTAGCCACGGATTGGTCAATTCAATCGATCAAAATCCAATCCTCATCGGCCCAGATGCCCCGGAAGATATCCTTCAATTCAAGGATTATATACGAGGTCTCCTGCAAGTTCCCTGATTGCTCAGCAAGAGATCAAACCAACCTTTCTCCTCGACCGTATCGACTTGCGGCGGATTGATACAAATCGAGTGCACGCGGAAGCTTCTCTGCAAGATCTGCCGCTCGGCGCTGATCGCTTGGATGCGTTGAGGCCCACTCCGGCGGTGATTGATCATTCGTTTTAGCGTTCCCGAATCGGCCCCAAAACAGCGGCGCTTCGGACGGATCGTAACCCGCTTTGGCCATCAGATCGATACCTATCGCGTCGGCCTCGCTCTCATGATGCCGACTGTAAGGGAGCAGAATCCCATACTCAGTCCCGGTTCCAAAAGCTCGCATCGCTAGGTCTCGTGTCATGGGAGTCGTTTCACTCATCGCCCAGCCGAGAACCGCTCCTGCCCCCTGAACCCCGGCCTGCTGACTCATCCGCTCAGCACCGTGACGAGCTAATGCATGAGCAATCTCATGACTCATAACAACAGCCAATCCAGCTTCGTTTTCGCAAAGAGGAATGATTCCCTCATATATAGCAACCTTACCACCTGGCAAACAGAAAGCATTTTGCGTAGGGCTAGCCAAGAGTCGGAATTCCCACTGAAATCCCGGTGCGGTAGCAACCGCCGCAATCCTTTGGCCAGTCCGATGCACGGCATCGATCCATGCCTGATTCTGGGAAGCAGTCGATTTGGAAAGAACATCTGCGTAACTCTGCTCTCCAAGCGACATTTCCATCGACTTTGGAATGAACACCAATTGAGGACGACCCGTCATAGGTGTCGATCGGCAACCGCAACAGTGCGCAATCCCCAAACAGCCCATCGAGGCCAATATCTGCCGCCGACTTAGAGGATTCTGGTTTAGATCTCGACCCATATAAATCCGCTCCTGAGGAACTCAAGTGGGAAACCTTTGCCCGCCACATACCACAAAAAGTACAGGAAATGCTCATTGGAATCCAAGACCGATTCCTAGTGACTAAAGTCCACCAGATACCCTAGAATACCAACGCAACTCGAAAGTATCCGCTCACCCAATTTCTTTTCCAACGACTAGCAATGACCAACACACTGGACTTGAAGGTGGCCATCGAGGAATTCCAACGCTTGGGCTTCTATATTGCAAGGCAATTGTTTGCAACCGATGAAATGCAAGCATTGCTAAAGTTTGCTAGGGAAGATTCCCAACTTGCCTCAGAAGCCTACATTCGAAAAGACGCCACCGGTGGGCAAAGCAAACTCGCTCTTCGAAATGATCTAGACGACAACTCACCCTACAGTGCAGTCGTTCGCTCGCATCGAGTTGCAAGAACCATGGAGCAATTGCTTGGGGACGAGGTCTACCATTACCACCACAAGATGATGCTCAAAGAGCCACTGGTTGGAGGAGCGTGGGAATGGCACCAAGACTATGGATACTGGTACAATAACGGCTGTTTGTACCCGGACATGGCAAGCTGTCTGATCGCTGTAGATCGCGCTACGCAAGCCAACGGTTGCTTGCAGGTTTTAAGTGGCTCGCATCATATCGGACGCATTGAACATTTTACGACTGGAGATCAAAAGGGGGCTGATGGTTCACGTGTTGCGCAAGCGATCAAACGCCATGACTTGGTCTACTGCGAAATGGAACCCGGCGATGCTCTGTTCTTTCACGGAAATTTGTTACATTGCTCCAGCAAGAACCTTAGCCATGAGCCCCGATGGTCTTTGATCTGTTGCTACAACACCAAACACAATGATCCTTTTATCACCGATGGCCGTCATCCGAACTACTCTCCACTTGAAATTTGGAATGACGACCAAGTTCGCCAGGAGCTACTAAAACACTCATGATGCGTTTCATCCCTCTGTCCGTTGCGTTTTTTCTTTTGCTAGGACTCCATTGGGTCAAGGCCCAGGAACCCTATTGCAAGTCCGAATTGGTCTTTCCTTTTCGAGCCGAACACAATCATGCACCGAGCATTGTCGAGCTTGCAGATGGCTCAATGCTTGCCTCATGGTACCGAGGTTCAGGCGAACGCAAAGCGGACGATGTCGCGATCTATGGGGCTCGATTGGCCAAAGGAGCCAAGACATGGAGTGAAGATTTTTTGATGACCGATACCCCTGGTTTTCCTGATGGCAATACGGCGATGATGGTCGACTCAAAAGGCCACTTGCACTTGTTTTGGCCACTTGTGCTTGCCAATACATGGGAGTCCTGCGTCACCCAGCAACTCGTTGCGATGCAGCCAAGCGGCTTGGGGTCTCCCAAGTGGGATCGCAAAGAGAGCTTGTGGCTCAAGCCCGAGGACTTTAGTGGCCAAGCGCTAAGCAAGCTCGACGCTTTAATCGCGACAATGCCTAAACCACTTCCGGAAAACCTTGAAAAAGAGGTCCTCGAAGTAAGAGGGCGACTTTCGGATAAGCTCTACCAAAGACTCGGTTGGCAAACACGATGCAAACCCACCGTCCTAGACTCAGGACGAATTCTGCTTCCACTTTACTCCGACACCTATTCCTTCTCTTTGATGGCCATCAGCGATGATGGCGGTCAGACTTGGCGAGCAAGCAAACCGCTGATGGGCTTTGGAAACATCCAACCGGCAGTCTTACAGAAGAAAGATGGAAGTCTCGTTGCCTATATGCGGGAAAATGGCTTCACTGGAAAGATTCGCAAGTCAACCTCAAGCGACCAAGGTGAAAGTTGGTCAGACGTTTCGAGTCTGGATCTGGTCAATCCTGGATCCGGTCTGGATGCAGTTAAACTATCCAACGGCAATTGGGTACTGATCTACAACGACACTCCCAAAGGCCGTAATCAATTGGCTGTCGCTCTTTCGCGTGATGAAGGTAACAGCTGGTCAGCTCCTAAATATCTCGAAAAAGAAAAAGAGGGTTCCTTTCACTATCCAGCGATCATCCAGGGACGCGATGGTCGAATCCATGCAATCTATAGTTACTTTGTCCAAGGCGGAAAAAGCATGAAGTACGCCCAGTTCAATGAGGCTTGGATCGAGTCCCCATGACCCTTATTGGACAATATTGAACAACATTGTCAGAGGAGTGAGTATATTAGATGATCCAAGCGTTTCAGTCACTCCAAAAAGCATCAGGAACCAACCATGCGAACTTACATCTTCTGGGCATCACTCCTGTTTTGTTGCGCGTCCATTGCAACGGCCCAGACGCCCAAACAGATCGATAACAGCGTTGGAATGAAACTCGTACTGATCCCAAGTGGAGAATTCACGATGGGATCGGCGAACAGTGAACCGCAATCCGATGATGATGAAAGGCAATACCAGGCAACCCTTTCGAAATCCTTTTACATGGGCGTCACCGAGGTGACTCAAGGTCAGTATCAAAAAGTTATGGGGATCAACCCCAGCAGCTTCAAAGATGCCCAAGATCCAGAACGTTCTGCAAACATGCCCGTCGAACAAGTATCCTGGGAGGATGCCGTCGAGTTTTGCAGACGACTGAGCCTGATGCCAGACGAAAAACAAAGCAATCGGGTTTACCGACTTCCGACCGAAGCCCAATGGGAATACGCTTGTCGAGCAGGCCAAAAAGGCCCATTTGGTTTCGACTCAGCGACCAATGAACTTGGTCAGTTCGCGTGGTTTGCTGACAACTCGGGGGATAAGTCGCTCGATAGCAATCGCGTTTGGAAAGACACGAAAGAGGATTTGGATGAGTACTTGAAAGTGCTCAAGGGGAATCGATGTCGGACACACGCCGTTGGTCAAAAGAAACCCAATGCTTGGGGACTCTACGATATGCACGGCAATGTCTGGGAATGGTGCGCCGATTGGTACGGCGATTACCCCAAGGGTCAGGCGAGCGACCCGGCCGGTCCACAAAAAGGAACTGACCGAGTTGTTCGAGGTGGAGGTTTTCACTTCCAGTCCCAGGATTGTCGATCTGCCGAAAGGCTAGGAAGTTTTCCTAGCAATCGAGTTGACGATCTTGGGTTTAGAGTCGTGATTCTGATCGATTAGAACTCTTGCGATAACTGGCCGAGGGCTTTATCGATTACCACAGGTGGTGCTGCCATTGAGTTTGAGCTTCGACCCTCCCCTTCACCACCGCTTGCACCGGTGCTCGAGCTAGGTGGTGGAACTGGAGTAAAGTTCAGCTCGCTGGGAGCGGCCTGGATTCGGAACAAGTGGTTTGAACCTTCTTTGGCTCGCAGTCGAACTCGTGGATCGCTTGTCGCCAATGTGGTTGTCACCACTTTATTGGTCGGGTCGGTAGCGTTGATCGTCAGTTGAGTGGCTGCTTGGTTGAGCGTTACCTGAATGTTCGAATAGCTGCGCCAGTCTTTGACACCATCATGCCAAAGAGCTTGTTGGTTAGGCTGAACAGCTAGCGTGATTCCTTTGCGCAAGGCTTTGGAGGTAAAGTCTCGAACGTCCATAAATTTCGGATCCCGAGAACCTACGTTCAGCGGTGTGCTGAGCGAATCTCCGTCGCTGGGCGCTGAAACGACGTTGGCAGCAGTCTGAGAGGGAGTAAAGAATGGTAGTGCTGGAACAGAAAACTTGTAAGTTCCAGGTCCAACGTCAGGCACTTTGGCCAACGAGCCCGATAGCTGGAGTGTCAAATCAATAGGGGTACCATTGACTCCCGGACCTTCGATCTGCTGAGCATCGATCCGAACCCCTTGGACTGACGTATTGGTCGTAACTCCGACTGCTCTCGGGGTGAAA